>JAJXVO010000315.1 GCA_021782105.1 bacterium | reverse complement strand
CGTCGCTCTCGATGAGCAGGATCTGCTCGTTCCCACGCGAGGCGGTCGGCCCGCCCCGCAGCGGCGTCGCACCGTCCGTGCGCGCATCCTCCACAAGCGGCAGCAGGATCTCGAAGGTCGACCCGACGAGCAGCCTGCTGTGCACGGAAATGTGGCCGCCGCTCTGGCGGACTACGCCGTAAGCGAGCGCAAGTCCCAGGCCGCTGCCCTTGCCGGGATCCTTCGTGGTGAAGAAGGGTTCGAATAGGTGCGCCAGCGTGTCGGCGTCCATCCCCATGCCGTTGTCATCCACGCTCAACTGCGCGTAACGTCCCGGCGCCACGCCCTCGCCCGGGCGTTCTCCGGGCCCCGCCTTCACGTCGCGCACGGCCGTCGTGATTGTCACCTTGCCTTTCGTCCGCAGCGCGTCGCGCGCATTGAGGGTCAGGTTCAACATGACCTGCTGAAGCTGGTCGGGATCGGCCCGGACCAGCAACGGCCCCTCCGCCAGCGAACACTCCAGCACGCCCGCGTCGCCCAGGACGCGCTCCAGCACCTCGCGGTTCTCCGCGAGCAGGGAGTTCAGGTCGATCACGCGCGACTCCATCGGCTGCCTGCGCCCCAGCGCGAGCAGCTGGCGCGTGAGCGTGGCCGCCTTCTGCCCCGCGCGAAGGATCTCGTTGAGCGGCTGCACGAGACCGTCATTCCCGGCCGCCCGCTCAAGCAGGATCTGGCAGTAGCCGTTGATGACCGAGATGAGGTTGTTGAAATCGTGCGCCACGCCCCCTGCCATGCGGCCCACGGCGTCGAGCCGTTGCGCGTGCATCAGGGCCTCCTCGAAATGCCGCCGGTCCGTCACGTCGCGGTAGCAGCCCACGACCCGCCTGCGCCGTTCCCCGGGCGCGGAGATCGAGCTCAGCGACCAGGCGGCGAACAGCGACCGCCCGCCCGGGCCCACCAGGTCGCCCTCGTCCGAAAAGACTCCCGGACGCATCCCGCCCTTCACCCACTCGCGCAGGCGGGCGAGCGCCGCAGGGTCGGTGTGCACGATCCCGTGCGGCTGACCGACAAGCGCGCCCGCCGGCTGGCCCACCATCGCGCAGAACGCCTCGTTCGCAAACTCGATGATCAGCCCGCCGTCGCGCCCGGCCGAATACAGCACCACCCCCTCGCTGAGGCCGCGCAGCGACGCGGCGAGCAGGCGGTCGCTGACCTTCGGACCCGCAGCCCGGGAGGCGCGCGGACGCGCGGAGGTGCGACGTTTCGTCATCGTTGCAAAGCCCGCTCAGGGAGCCAGGCGTTCGACCACCCAGCCGTCCTTGTCGCGGCGATAACGGATACGATCATGAAGGCGGCTGCGCCGCCCCTGCCAGAATTCGACGGTCTCGGGCGCCAGCCGGTAGCCGCCCCAGTGCGGCGGCATCGGCACCTGCTGCCCCGCGTAGCGGGCCTCCACCGATTTCATGGACTCCTCGAGCACCTTGCGGCCGTTGATGATCGTGCTCTGCGACGAGGCCCACGCGGCGAGCTGGCTCGGCAGGGGTCGGCTGTGAAAATACGCGTCGCTCTCCTCGCGCGTGATCTTCGAGACCGCGCCCTCGACGATCACCTGCCGCTCGAGGCCGATCCATGGGAACAGCAGCGACGCACGACCCGTGTCGGACAGATCCCGGGCCTTGCGGCTCTCGTAGTTCGAGTAGAAGACGAATCCGCGGCCATCGAGTCCCTTCAGCAACACCGTGCGCGAGGAGGGTCGCCCGTCCTTCGAACAGGTGCTCAGCACCATCGCATTCGGTTCGGCGATACGCGCGCCCTCCGCCTCCTGGAACCATTTTTCAAACTGGCGGAATGGGTCTTTGGCGGCGTCCTTTTCGAGGAGGCCCGAGAGGCTGTAGTCCTTGCGAAGCTCGGCGTAGGTCGACATCCGGGGCACTGTGTCCGTGGCCATGGCCGCTGTCAAAGCCCGGCGCGCCATTCCGGCGGGTTGCACCCCGGCGTCCCCGCCGCATAGTGCTCCGCATGCGAAATCCCGTCGAAATCTACCTCAAGGCCCATGCGCAGACCCTCGCGAGCCGCGTGCGCGAACTGATCGCCGTCCAGACCATCAACCCACCCGGGCGCGACTACGCCACGATGACCGCCCTGCTTCGCCGGCGGCTGCAGGAGGTCGGGCTCGACGCCAGGATCCTGGTCCCGGCCCGCGCGCTCCAGCGAAAGGTGCTCGGCGCCGAGGCCGACGCCAACCCCCGCGCCAACGTGCTCGGCACGCGACGGGTCCGCGGCGCGCGGCGCACCCTTCATTTCAACGCCCACTTCGATGTGGTCCCCGTCGGCGGTGACTGGAAACACGGCAGCCCCTTCTCCGGCACGGTCGAGGGCGGATGGATTCACGGGCGGGGCACGGCCGACATGAAGGGCTCCATCGCCTCGCTCCTGCTCGCCCTCGAGGCGCTTCACGCCACGGGCACCGAGCCACGCCTCAACCTCGAGGTCTCGTTCACCGCGGACGAGGAGACCGATTCGATCCTCGGCTCGGATTGGCTCGTGAGACATGCACCCATTTCGCCGGATTACGCGGTCGTGATGGAAGGCGGCGAGGAGGACTCGATCGGCTGCGGCCACAATGGCGTCGTCTGGCTGGAAGTCACCGTGCACGGCATGGCCTCGCACGGTTCGCGACCCGACCTAGGCGTGAACGCGCTCGAGAAGATGTCCGCGCTGGTGCTCGCACTGGAAGACTACAAGCGCCGCATCAGTCGCAGGGTGTTCGTGGCGCCCGACGGCACCCGACGCGTGCCGACCATCAATGTCGGCGGCGAATTCGCGCAGGGGCCCGGAGGAAAAATCAACACCGTGCCCGCTCTCGCCCGCTTCTCCATCGACCGTCGCGTGCTCCCGCGCGAAAACGTCGCGGTCGTGGAGCGCGAGCTGCGCACCTTCCTCCGCACCGCCGCCGCCCGCATCCCGGCCTGCGAGATCTCAGTGACCAAGGTCTCCGAAAACCACCCCTGCTTCTCCAAGCCGACCTCCCCGTTCTTCAAGGCGATGGCCGGCGCCGTACAGTCCGTGCGCAGGCGCCCGACCACCTTCAGCGTGTCGAGCGGCTTCAACGACATGCACTTCTTCCAGCACCACCTCGGCATCCCCACACTCGGCTACGGCCCGGGCGGTCGCAATGAACACGCCGTCGACGAACGGGCCCGGCTGCGCGACCTCGCCGACTGCGCGCGGATCTACGCAAAGTTGATGACCGAGTTCGCCGGCTGAATTGAATCGCCCCGGAGAAACACGAAATCCCACGGGTGTCGGCTTTGCGTTGCGTGCGCTTATACGTGCGCTCCGACCACTGCCGGCAACCCTGGCGGATTTTTGCGATATTTGTGGCCAATCCTTCCGGTTGATTTGATCTAAATTCGGCGAATGAATGGAACAGAAGGGAACGAAGGATAAACAGCTTACCGCGGAATTGAGAGCGTTGGTCTATTCACCGTTTGGGTGAGTCGATTTTTGCTCAGTGATTTCGTGTAATCGCTTGGTTTGGCCTTCTTTGTTATCTTCGTTTCCTCTCTCAAATCGCCCGTGCGGAGTTCGATTCCGCCCGGGCCTTGGACCCGGGCGCGACGTGGCGGATGCTCGTCAGCGCTTCGCCGCGGGCGGCACGAGTCGCTCGGCCCCGGGCGCCGCCACGGAGTCGCGCACGGCCAGCTCGGTCGCAAAAATCGCCGAGCCCGCCGACTTCGGCAGATCGTGGGTGGGCGAATGGGCCTGCTGGATGCGCTCGAGCAGGAGGTCCACTGCACGCGAGCCTATCAGCCGGAGCGGCTGGCGCACGGTTGTGAGCTGCGGCACCGTGGTCCTGGCCGCCAGGCTGTCGTCGAATCCGCACACGGAGACGTCCGACGGCACACGCAGTCCGCGCTTGGCGAGCACCTCAATGCAGGCGATCGCCGTCGCATCGTTGGCCGCGAAAATCGCAGTCGGAAGCGGCTTGCCCACGTGCGAGGTCAGCCAGCTCTCCATCACGGTCTGGCCCTTGAGGAAGGTGAAGTCGCCTTCCAGC
>JAJXVO010000314.1 GCA_021782105.1 bacterium | reverse complement strand
CGGGGAGGAAACGGCGCTGATCGCCGCGATCGAGGGACGCCGGGGCAGCCCGAGCCCGAGGCCGCCTTACCCGTCGGTCAAGGGGCTCTGGGGGAAACCCACCGCCATCAACAACGTCGAGACGCTCGCCAACATTCCTGCGATCATCCTCAACGGCGGCGCATGGTACGCGCGCTATGGCACGGAGCAGTCCCGTGGCACCAAGGTCTTCGCTGTCACAGGCAAGGTGAAGAACGCCCAGCTGGTGGAAGTTCCCATGGGCACGACCCTCCGCGACATCATCTTCGAAATCTGCGGCGGTGTGCTCGACGACCGCCAGATCAAGGCAGTGCAGACGGGCGGACCCTCGGGCGGCGTCATACCGGAGAAGCACCTCGACACAGCCGTGAGCTACGAGACGCTCCAGCAGTTGGGGTCGATCATGGGCTCCGGTGGGATGCTCGCGATGGACGAAATGGATTCGATGGTCGACGTCGCGAAATTCTACCTTCGCTTTTGCGTCGACGAATCCTGCGGCAAATGCGCTCCCTGCCGCATCGGCGGCTACCAGATGCTCCAGATCCTCGACCGGATATCGCGGGGACGCGGGTCTCCCGAGGACCTCGTCACACTGCGCCGCATCTGCCTCGCCATGCAGCGTGCCTCGCTGTGCGGGCTCGGTCAGACGGCGCCTAACCCGGTCTTGTCCACGCTGCGCTATTTCGAGGAGGAATACCGCGCCTATATCGAGGGCGGACCCGCCTACGCCCGAAAAATGTCCCGAACCCCGTCCTCCACGCCCGCCCGGCAGCCGGTGGCCGCGGGCGTCGCCGCGTCATGATCAAAGCGATCATCAACGACCTTCCCGTGGAAGTGCCCGAGGGAACCTCGATCCTGGAGGCGGCCCGCCAGGTGCAGGTCAGGATCCCCACGCTGTGCAAACACCGGGATCTTCTGCCGACCGCCGCCTGCGGACTGTGCATCGTGCGCAACAAGGGAGGCAGCCGCCTGATCCGCGCGTGCAGCACACCACTCGACAACGGAATGGAAATCACCACGCACGACCGCGATATCGTCGAGGTGCGCCGCTCGACCCTCGAGCTGATCCTCTCCAATCATCCCCACGAGTGCCTCACCTGCGGACGCAACGGCGAGTGCGAACTCCAGACCCTCGCGGCGGACTTCAATATCACGCTCGAGAAGATCAAGCGCTACGTGAAGGACGTACCTCCGGACACGTCCACCAACTCGATCGTCATCGACTTTACCAAGTGCATCAAATGCGGCCGGTGCATTCAGGTCTGCCAGGAGATCCAGAACGTCTGGGCGCTGTCGTTCCTTGATCGCGGCATCAACACCCGAATGGCCCCGGCCGGGGACATTACGCTGGCAGAGTCGCCGTGCGTGCAATGCGGCCAGTGCTCGGCGCACTGTCCGACTGGGGCGATCGTGGAGAAGGACGACACGGCGACGGTCTGGGCGGGGCTCAAGAATCCCGACAAGGTTTGTGTCGTGCAGATCGCCCCTTCGGTGCGCGTGACGGTCGGCGAGGCCTTCGGGCTGCCCCCGGGCACCAACCTCACGCGCAAGCTTTACACGGCGCTGCGCCGGCTGGGGTTCGAGGCGGTGTTCGACACCAATTTCTCGGCGGACGTCACGATCGTCGAGGAGGCCAGCGAGTTTGTGGAACGTTTCACCAAGCGCCGCAGCGCCCTCCCTCTCATCACCTCCTGCTGCCCCGCGTGGACGGACTTCATGGAGAAGAACCACTACGATTTCATCGACAATTTCTCCACGGCGAAGTCCCCCCAGCAGATGATGGGCGTGCTCGCGAAGACCTATTACGCCCAGAAGCTGGGGATCGATCCGGCGCGCATGGTCATGGTCTCGATCATGCCGTGCACGGCGAAGAAGTACGAACTCTCGCGCACCGAGGAGATGCAGGCCTCGGGATTCCCGGACGTCGACGTGGTGCTGACGACCCGAGAATTGGCGCGCATGCTCAAGCAATCGGGCATCGATTTCCTGAAACTGCCCGACGGGGATTCGGACTCGATCCTGGGTGAGTACTCGGGAGCCGGGACGATCTTTGGGGCGACCGGAGGCGTCATGGAAGCGGCGGTGAGGACGGCCTATGCCTATGGGACGGGACGGCGGCTGGAGTCGATCGAGCTGGAGGCGGTGCGCGGATTGAAGGGGGTGAAGGAGGGCAGCGTCGACATCGATGGCCAGACCGTCCGGGTGGCGGTGGCGCACGGCTTGGCGAATGTGGAGGTCGTGCTGGACCGGGTGCGCGAAGCGCGGCGCGCGGGCAGGGAGACACCCTATCATTTCATCGAGGTCATGGCCTGCCCGGGCGGCTGCATCGGCGGCGGCGGGCAGCCTTACGGGGTGGACGATGAACGTCGGCGCCTGCGCATGGCGGGCCTGTATCAGGATGATCGTGATCGCCAGATCCGGTGTTCCCACGAAAATCCGGAAGTAATCCGGCTGTACGATGAATTTCTGGGCAAGCCGCTCGCAGGGCGGGCACACCAATTGCTTCACACGCGATATACGGCCCGCCCGCTCTACAAACGGTGAGGCTGAAGCTCCGAGGCACAAACGGCTAGGTCCAGTCAGGGCCGCCCTCCGTCGATGGGAAAAGGATGGAGGGCGGCTTTTTTACCGAGGCCGTGCCGAAGCAGGCGAAAGACCGGATTGCGGGACAACGACACGGCCACCCAACGTGCGAGTGGCGACCGGGGGCCCGGCCTGCGTTTTCGGGTGGAAAAACCCGAGGGACTGAGAAATAGAACCGGGAGCGCGCGGGCCCTTTTTGACTCGGCAAACCTGAGCAGCGGGCGCTATCAATTCTGATTCAACGTTAAACTAAGATGTTTTCCTGGAATTCTGGTCGTTTGGCCTTGGTGTGTATGTCGGTGGTGACGGCCTCCGCGTTTGCGGGGGGCGGTGCCTCGGTTGCGGCGTGGCATCGCACGCGCTGGAAAGGGGAGCCGGCGTGGGAGTCGGTTCACGGCGAGGTGCGGGCGGTGGTGTCGGAGGCGCGCTGCCGGCTGGTCTACCTCGGGGCGGCCGATGGCAGTTTCAATCTTCTGAACGCACCCGACTCCGCGCCGATGCCGGATGCGCACGATGTGTCGCCGAATTGGGGCGGACACCGGTTTTGGCTGGGGCCCCAGAAGCGCTGGGTGTGGCCGGCCCCCGCCGACTGGGAGCACGCGGCCGCCAAGTCGGTCGTGGTGGACCACGGTGCGCTAGTGCTCCAGCAGCCGCACACGGATCCGCAGTACCCGGCTCTGCGCCGGGAGTATGCCTGGGACGGCCGCGGATTGCGCTGCACCGTGAGCTGGAAGGATGACGGCAGGCCGTACTACGGCATGCACGTGGTGGCCTTGAATCTTCCGTTTCGCATCGTCACGCGCCTGGTGCGCTGGGAGGAGGTGCCCGACGGTCTTGTCGACGTCCAGATGCAGGCCCCCCGCGTCAAGGGCGTGCTCCCAAACCCGTGCGTGGAGGTCCGGGGCGACCAGGCCACGATCGTGGCCGGCCGGGCGACGCTCAAAAGCGGTTACGTCCCGCAGCCGCTCACCGTCGAGAGGCCGGGCGGCTGGGAGCTGTCGATGGTCCCGGGACCGCATGAGGGCGTGGCCATCGCGTCTCCGGATTTCGGTTACCTGAGCCAGGTCTGGGTCGGCGGCCCCCAGTACGATCTCGCCGAGATCGAGCAGCTCACGCCCTACCTCATCGGCGGCAGGGACGGCCGCTGCTCGAGCACGATCCATCTGGTGGCGCTGCCGCCGCAGGCGAAGTGAACGCGGAGGATTTTCCCATGGCCAACTACGGACAGTTTGACGACCGGAACAAGGAATACGTGATCACGCGGCCCGACACGCCGCGTCCCTGGAGCAACTACCTTGGCTCGCTGGACTACGGGGCGATCATCACCAACAACGCCGGAGGCTACAGCTTCTACAAGAGCGCGCTCGGCAGCCGTTTTCTGCGGCTCCGCTCCAACTCGGTCCCGATGGACCAGCCTGGACGCTATTTTTACGTGCGCGACCGCGAG
>JAJXVO010000041.1 GCA_021782105.1 bacterium | reverse complement strand
GACCGACTCCGCGATCGTTGGCTATGACACGCACTTCAAGATGAACCCGCCGCTGCGCACGGAGGAGGATCGCCGTGAAATCATCGCCGGCCTGCGCGACGGCACGCTCGACTGCATCGCCACCGACCACGCGCCCCACACCAATTACGAGAAGGACAAGGAGTTCGATTTCGCTCCCAACGGTATCCTAGGACTGGAGACGGCGCTCCCGATCTCGCTGCAGGTGCTGGTGCGCGACAACCGCTTCAAGCTGCCCTTCCTGGTCGATCTCATGACACGCAAGCCCGCCGCCATCTTCAATCTCCCCGGCGGCACCCTCGCCGAAGGCGCCGCGGGCGACGTCTGCGTGTTCAATCCTGACGAGGAGTGGCTGTACGACGCCAAGAACGGCTTCAGCAAGTCGAGCAACTCGCCCTGGCACGGACACACGCTCAAGGGCCGCGTCAAGGCCACCATCGTCGATGGCCGCGTGGTCTTCGACGGCAGGCGGATCACAGTCGATTGAGCGCAGGCACCATGGAGTCGCCCATGCTCACCGTGGGAGTGTTCGTCGCCGAATCCCTCCCGGGTCTGATCCTCATCTGGAACCGCCACCTCAGCCCCGCCGCGCGGGCTCGTCGCATCACGCCCGCGCTTCCATCCTGGGACATCGGCGCCTACGACATCGCGATGCTGCTGTGGATGGTCATCATGGGCGGCTACCTGCTGCAGGTGATCGTGACCGCCGCGCTCACCCACTCGGGCCTCAACACCGTCACCCGCGAAGTGATGGGCGGCGTAGGTTTCCAGTTCGGAATGCTCGCCGCCTGCCTGGGCTTCGCACGGCTCTCCGAGCGCGGCCATGGCTACTCGCTCCCCAAGGCGGGCTTCATTCGCGAGGGAGTGGAGACCTTCCTGAAGGTACTTCCGGCCATCTTCATCACCGGCATCGTCTGGAGCCTGCTCATGTCCAATCTCGGCGTGAACCTCAACCAGCAGGAGCTCGTCGAGCTGTTCCGGAAGTCCGACTCCCCCGTCCTCCTGGGCACTCTGATCGTCATGGCAGTGATCGTCGCGCCGGTGACCGAGGAACTCGTCTTCCGCGCAGGCCTCTTCCGTTATCTGCGCAAGCAGCCACCCCTGTCCGTCCTGTACGTCGCGTTCGCCGGATGCGCGGCCGCGTTTCTGGGATTCGACGGCCTTCTCAAGGTCACACGGCATGCCACGCGGGCCGGCGGGGTCGAAGCGCTCTGGGGGCTCGCCGTCGCGCTCGGCGCCTTCCTGCTGTGGCTCAGCCCCACCTTCAAACGCCTGATCGCGCGGCCGACCCCCCGCTGGGTCGCCGTCTTGCTGCCCGCACTGATCTTCGCTGCGTTGCATGCCAACCTTGCCAGCTTTCCGCAACTCGTCGTCCTCGGGGTGCTCTTCTCGCTCGCTTACGAACGCACGGGCAATATCGCCGTGCCAATGCTCGCCCACGCGCTGTTCAACCTGAACACGATCCTGCTCCTGCTCGCCGGCATCAATTCCTGAGCCGCCCGCACAGCGCCCGGACCAGATCTTCACGGTACCGAAAATTGGCACGCACCCGGCACGCCCAATGCTCATGAGTGGGGCATGAACTCTCAATAAGACACGCCTGCCCGCGCGGTCCTTGAGACCCCACGGGCGGGCGCCACTTTTTCGACCAGGTGGCCAACGGCCTTGAATCCCCATGCCGCATCCTTCTTTCGGGGTAGCATGACGGATTAATCCGCGATCCGCCGCCTCCCGCCAACCGCAGCGGGTGACGTTCGGGCGGTTCCCCGACACGGCCAACGCAAGAGACCTGCCCGGCGGGTTGGGGGCAACCCGCCCCACCCCAATGCGACCCCCTGGAAAACGGATGCCGAGTCGTGTCCGTCAAGTTCCTCTCGCGCATCCCTCGCATGGAAGGACGCCGACACCCGAGTTCGCCTCCGTGCGCCTATTCCCTTTGCGTTTTCGGCGGTTTTTGAGGCCAATCGAGCCTCCACAACGCCGTGAACCCCTTCACTGACAATCCCTCCGCCTCGGTCGCCTCCCTCGGAGAGGCACGACTGATCGAAGGCATCCGTCGCTGGCTTGGTTCCACCTCACCCCGCGCGCCGTTCGGAATCGGGGATGATTGTGCGGTCGTGCCCGCCGGACGCTCCGCGCAGCTGATCACGGTCGACCCGGTAATCTATGGTGAACACTTCGACGACGAAGTCCCCGCCCGTTGGGCCGGTGAAAAATTGTTCAAGCGCAATCTCAGCGACATCGCCGCAATGGGAGGACGGCCCCGCGCCGCCGTCGTCGCGCTCGCTCTCGACAGTCGCACCCGGATCGTCTGGCTGAGGGAGTTTTATCGCGGACTCGCCGCCGTGAGCCGACGCCATGGCGTGCCGCTGGTCGGCGGCGACATCGCGCGCCAGAGGACAGGCTTCGTCGCCACGCTCACCCTCGTCGGCGAAGCCGGGCTGGGAGGACGGATCGTCACTCGCCGTGGTGCCCGCCGAGGCGATGCAATCTACGTCACCGGAGTGCTCGGCGGCAGTCTGGCCAGCGGACATCATTACCGCTTCGAGCCACGCCTGCGGGAAGGCGCCTGGCTGGCCCGCCGTTCCGAGGTGCGCTCAATGATGGATGTGAGCGACGGTCTCGCAAAGGATCTCCGCGCCCTGGAGCCCGCCGGGTGTGTGTCCTCCCTCGAACCCGAGGCCATCCCACGACGGAAGGGCTGCGACCTCCGCGCCGCATTGTGCGACGGCGAGGACTACGAGTTGGCGTTTTCCGTGGTGGCCGGCACCGATTTTACCGCCTTCGAACGGGCGTTCCGCAGGGCCTTTCCCCGCACGCCCCTCGCACAGATCGGCCGATTCACGTCCGGAAGCACTGCGCCCAACGGCCGCATCGATCTCAGAAGCCTCCGAGGCTTCGAGCACCTCACTGATAGTGCTTCGCGACCTCGAGGTCGTTGAGCTCGTCGAGGAGCTCCTTGTTTTCCTTGTCCTTCTTCGGATCGACGATCGTGCCCACCACCTCGCTCTTGACCTCGAGCTCGTGGGCGCGCACGAGGGCATCCTGCGAACGCGCCTCGGACGTGAGCGGCCCCATGATCGAGGTCTTCTTGTTGTTCAAAAGCTTGTCTTCGCTGGTCTGCTTCGAGGCGGCCTTTTCACGCGCGATCTCCTTGTCGTAGGCCTTGCCCTTTTCCTTCGCGTCGATCGTGGCCTGCGACTCCTTCGCAAAAGGACGGGCCTGCACCCGGTATTTCGGCAAGGTCATCGCCTTTTCGGGCGCCGCCTTCACCGTGACCGGCTCCGGTTTTTTGGCCGGCTTCTTCTCAGGCCCCTTTTTAGCTTCCGTCTTGGCGTAGGTCTTCGCGTCCTGCCTCAGCATCGTCCCGATCTTGGAACGCATGTCTTCGCTCTGCGCAAATACCAGACTGGCAGACAAGAGCGTCAGGATCAGGAGTGAGAGATATTTCATGGGGGATCGGCAAGGTAGGCGTGTGCCCTGGCTATTTCAAGTTCAGGTCGACGCGTCCCTGGGAGCCCCGGGGAATGGCCTCTTCCACACGCCGATCGCTCCGGCGGCCTGCTTCTGGATTTGCTCCCGACCGGGCAATCGCGCTTCGTACGTGGCGTGAGCTCCGACGACGCTTTCCTGGCGACGCTTCGCGACGGCCTCGTCACCGGGTCCGCCGAGGAGACGCGTGCCTGTGCGGCCGGACTCGCCGGGATCCTGCCAGCCGAATGCGTACTCGCCTTGCACGGCACGCTCGGCGTGGGGAAAACCACCTTCGTGCAAGGCTTGGCCGAGGGCTTCGGCGTCACCGGCCACGTCACCAGCCCAACCTTCACAATTTACACCATCCACGAGGGATCGCGCCGGCAACTCGTTCACCTGGACGCTTACCGACTCGATTCGTCGGCCCAGCTCGAAGCCCTGCTGCTTGAGGAGTTTCTTCGCAGCCCCTACTGCCTCGCGGTCGAATGGCCCGAGAAGGTGGAGGATTGGATCCCAGCCGACGCCTGGCATCTGGACCTGGCGATCGCGGGGGAGGACCGCCATACGTTGCGGCTGCGGTGAATGCCGACGGGGCCTGCCTAAAACCACAGTTGATTCACAAAGAGCTGGGGCGGGGGCCGCATTTGGAATCCGGAAGTTGCACGAGCGAGGCGGCATACGGTTTTCCTTTTGGACTGCAGAGCCTCGGCTCCGCTTTCCGGACGCGAGTCTCGTCGAAGCCCCTGGGCGGAGTCGAATGGGGCTCGCGCCCGTTCCGAGGCCTGAGGCAATTGCCACGAAAAATGCGAAGTTTGTGGGGCTGCGGCTTTGCGTTGTGTGCGCTTACAAGCGCGCGAGAAACGATGCCGGAAAACCTGAGCAATTTTGTGTTTTCGGGCCCAATCCTGTTCGGAGGGGCGGGACGCCGAGTCGTCCCGTCCAAAGCGGAATCGAGATTCCGCACCGCAAAAAATAGAAGGCCTTCTCGGGACGCGTTACCCGGAGTTCAAAATTCTCCATTCCGAATTCCTTTGGTTGCGGCGCGGCCACGCCCAGGTCTCCACGGTTCAACCAGGTCCACAAGATGAAGCCGACAGGCCGCGCCGGGAGAGCGGTGACCTGTCGGCTTCGATCGGTCCAGGATTACGATCCTGGTGCGATTCCCGCGGGAACCGTTCCGCAGCCTGGGCCGCGGAACGGTTCGGGCGGGGATTGCGGGGGTACCGCCTATTTGAAGGTCAGGACAAACCCGCCCTGGTTGAACACATTGCCGCCGGCGCAGTTCGCCCAGGTGAATCCGGTAAACGTCGCCGAACCCGCGCCATAGGTCTCGATACCGGCGCCAAGGTGCGCAGTGGTGTACTTGCTCGTGCTAATGCCATCGAGACCGCTGCCGTTCACAGTGCAGGTGTTGAACGTCAGGCCGCTCATCCCACCGCTAAATCCGAACGAGTAACCATCGCGCTGGGCGTCGATCACCTGGTCGTTGGCGAACGTGAAGTTCTGGATCGACGTGTTGCTGGCCTCCAGATCGATCGCTCCCAGTTCGCCCGCCCAGGCATCGTAGCTTGTGCCGCAACAGACGAAGGTGTTGTTGCTGACCGTGATCCCGGTGTTGTTTTGGAACTGATACCCCGAGAAGGTGGTGTTCGCCCGGAAGCCCGCGCTCATGAAGGTGTCCTCGACCAGGTTATAGGTGACCTGGTGCCCTGATCCTCCGTACAGCGCGATGCCGGCGGAACGCCATTCGAACTCGATGGTGTTGTGGGTGAACGTATCGCTGTTCTCCATCGGCGCGCCATTGTAGTTGTTGGACCAGCACGCAAGCCCGTCGTCGCCGCCATTGCGGATGTCGCAGTTGGTGACCGTCGAGTTGGAGGTGCCGTTGCAGAAGTTGACCCCGTCCGCGAGGTTGTCGCGGATGCGGCAATTCTGAATAGTCAGATTCGTGGCCACCTGGCAGGGGTTGTGCGCGTAGTCGGCGACCCAATACCCGCACTCGAAGTGATCCTCCCAGATGTCATGGAAGTCCGAGTTCACCCCGAAATTGTCCATGAAGCACTTGTAGATCGCGTTCTCGTTGTAGCGGGACCGGAGCATCGAGTTCAGGTAGATGTTGCTGTAATTCATCGTACCGGTCGCGGCCAGCCGGATGGAGCATCCTCCGCCGGCTACGTTCGGGTTGGTGAACTGGATGTTGGTGTACCAGATTCCGGCGCCGACGATGTTCAGCTGGCTGATGGGGCTGCTGGTCGAGCCGATCACCCACATGCTCGACAGGTAGTACGTGCCGGGCGGGATGTAGAGGGTCTTGCTGGGCGAGGCCAACGCAGCCGTGACGGCCGCCTGGAACGCGGGGAGGGAGTCGGTCACCCCGGGTGCCGTGGTGACGCTGGACCCGCCCTGAAGCTCGGCGATCTCGCTGTAGGCGGCTGAATTGTCGCTGTAGGGAACTGCGCCATACGAGGCGACGGAAACCGATCCGGCGGGCTGCGAAATCGCAGCGGGCACCGGCTCGATCTCGAGGAAGTCCACGCCGACCACAGGTCCGCCCGTGCTCTGGATGCGAATCGTGTCTCCGCTCTTCAGAGCCGTGGGCAGGATCCAATGCACCTCGTCGAAGGCGAAGGCCGGGACACCGCCGTTGGGCGTGTCGGATGGGTCGCCGCCGCCGCCGAAGTACTGCCAGGCGTAGTAGGAGGTCAGATTGATGGTCTTCACCTTGGTCCCATTGACGTAGCAGTCGACGGAGCCGTTCTGGCCCAGCCCGTTCGCCGCGTCGGGCAGCGTGAAGCGCATCGTGACGCCCGCCTGGTTGGACTGCGACACCGTCCACTGAACGTAGGACCCGGAGGTGGTCAGCTCCACGTAGGCCTGCTGGGACGCCTGGGTCGCCAGGTTCATCTTGTCGAACGTCGGGCTGGTCTTGAGCGTGGCCCCACCACCATAGGACGCGACCGTCGAATCGGCCGCACGATACCGCGTCCACGGGAATGAGGCGCCCATTCCGTTCACGGACAGCGGAGTCGCGCTGACCTCGGAGGACTGCGCGGAGGTGCCCGCAGAGTTTACGGCGGCGACGGTGTAGTAGTAGGCTGTGCCAGCGGTGACGCTGCTGTCGGTGTACGAGGTCCCTGTGATGCCGGAGACATAGGGCGTAGTGCCCTCGCCACCCGAGGTGGTGCTGCGATAGAGGTTATAGGTCGACGCCCCCGAGACGGCGCCCCACGAGAGGGAGACCTGCCCGAAATCGGCGGTCGCCGTGAGACTGGACGGCGTGGCGGGCGGAACGACATGCGGGAGTGCCGAGGCCTCGGCCGACAGTCCCGACGTGCCGGCGGAGTTCACGGCGGCGACCTTGTAGTAGTAGGTGACGCCGTTCGTGACGGTGGAATCGACGAAGGCGGTCGTCGTCACGTTCGTGGCGATAGGCGTGGTCGACTCGCCGTTGGAGCTGGTGCCGCGATAGACGTTGTAGCTCGTGGCGTTCGCGCTGGACGACCAGCTCAGGCCGACCTGGCCGGTGCTGCCGCTCGCGGAAAGCGCCGAGGGCGTGGCAGGCAGCGGCGGCTGCGTCCAAATTTCGATGCCTGCGACATCCGGGTTGTCGGCTCCGCCCTGGCTGAAGGCGATGTGGATCTGACCTGAGCTGTCGGCCGTGGCGTTGAATTCCTTTTCGAGCGCGCGGTCCTGTCCTGCCTGGGCAAATACGTCGAAGGCCGACAGCACGGTAGTGCCGTTGATCGCGACGTTGAACTTGCGCTGGCCCGCCGCGGTGAAGGACAGCTCCACGAAGTGCAGTCGCACGACATAGGAAGTGCCGGCCGAAAGGCCGCCGATGGCATAGTTGAACGATGAATTCCAGCGGACGGTCTGGTAAACCGCGGCCGGCGCGGCGTTGTTCACGCCGGCGGTCGAAATCGTGGCCGCGCTGCTGAACTCGGTACCCACGTCAAAGCCCGTGTCCGCCGAGAACGGCGACACCGCATTGGGGCTGCCGCAGTCGATCTGGACGACGGGCGTATTGGGAGTTCCACCACCACCGCCGCCGCCTCCTCCTCCGGAGGGAGTCGCCTGCACCTGCGAGGACTGGCCCGAGGTGCCGTTCGAGTTCGCGGCGGCCACCGTGTAGTAATAGGTCGTGCCGTTCGTGACCGACGAATCGGTGTACGACGTGCCGGTCAGGCCCGACTGGTACGGCGTGCTTCCCTCGCCGCCCGACGTCGTGCTGCGATAGAGGTTGTAACTGGTCGCGCCTGACGACGCACCCCAGCTCAGCGACACCGAACCGTTGCCACCCGTGGCCTGGAGCCCGGTGGGCGTGGCAGGGGGAGCGGCGCTCTGGGCGAGGACTTCGATGCCGGCGATCTCGGGATTGTCGGCGCTGCCCTGCGTGAACGAGATCACGATCTGGCCGGAGGAATTGGCCGTGGCCGTGAATTGCTCCACCAGCGCGTGGTTCTGCCCCACCTGCGCGAAGATGTCGAAATTGCTCAGCACCGGGGTGCCGTTGATGGCGACATTGAACATCCGCTGGCCCGCAGCCGTCCAGGTGAGTTCGCAGAAGTGCAGCCGAACCGTGTAGGAGGTCCCCGCAGTCAGACCGGGAATCGTGTACGCGAACGATGGGTTCCAGCGCACGCTCTGGTACACGGCGGCGGGAGCCGCGTTGGACACCCCGCTGGTATTGATCGAGGCCGAGCTCGAGAATTCGTTGCCGGAGTTGAAGTCCGTGTCCGCCGAGAAAGGCGACACGATTCCAGCGCCGGCGTTGATCTGAACCAGGGCGGTCTGGGCCCGTAGGGCGCCAGCTAATACACCTAGCACGGCGGCAGCCAGGAACATGGCTCCGCGAATAAGCGAACAAAGCTTCGCTGTGGGATTTCGCATGGATGACATTGCGAGTGGGGGTTGGGGTGACCTGGGCGCAGATGGGTTGGTGACGATCTTTGCAGCCAGGCGAGGAGTAGGGCCTGTTGCTCCTGGAAATTTCCGGCACGGGCAACGGTGCCAGAGTGCAAACGTTGCGGACCGGACGCGCACGCGTCTTCGTGAGACTCGCGTCTATCGCAATCCGACTCAACCCGCCTGCGACGGGAAAATACCCCGGGTCACGACTCGCCCAGCAGGTGCCGGAATCGTCCCCGCAGGGCTTCGGGCGCGGGCACGGTCAGGATGCTTCCCTTGACCGAAAGCAGGTCTTCATCCCTCAGACGGGCAAAGGTCCTGGAGAGGGTCTCGCTGCTCGTGCTCAATTCCGCTGCCAGCACGCGTTTGGTGCTGTCGAGTTCGATGTCGACCGGACCGCCGGATCCGGCCGGACAGCGCTTGAGGATCCAGTTGATCAGACGCGTCTCGACATCCTTGAGGGTCATGTCCTCGACGAGGTTCACCAACACGCGCAGGTGGGCGCTCATCGCGGCAAGCATCCGAAGTCCCAGATCGGTGCGACGCCCCAGCAGCGCCACAAATGGGGCCTTGGGAATCAGGATCACCGTCGACTCCTCCACCGCGCGCGCATCCGCCGGATAGCCCCCCGCAGACACCAGGGCCACCTCTGCAAATGAGGCTCCTGCCCGGAAGATCGCGATCACCTGTTCCTTGCCGGAGGGGCTCACGCGGTGGACGTTGATGGCTCCGCGTTGGACGACGTAGAAACCCTCGGGAGGTTCGCCCTCGCGAAAGAGGTAGCTTCCCCGCTCAAGCGACTTGAGCACTGCAAAGCCGGCGATCTCCTCGAGATCCCCTGGCGGAAGCCCGGCGAAGATCTGCACCATGCGCAGCGTCGCCGCGATTGCGGTAAGTCGAAACTGGCCGAGGTTCGGATTCACAGGTCAAGCGATGCCCACCCGCGTCGAAAACTCAAGGCGCGCGCGCCATTCGGTGGATACTTGGGCCGAATCGCCGCACGGGGATTGCGAAGCTCCGGCGATTTCGCAGAGGATGATCCGCATGCGCAGCGCTCCCGATCTCCTGGTCGTCCTCACCACTCAATGGCGGGGCCAGGCGCTGGGCATCGCCGGCGACCCCAACGCCCGCACGCCCACGCTCGACGCGCTGGCGAGGGAGGGGATCACGTTCACCCACGCGCTCACACCCCATCCCTTCGGTCCGTTTGCGCGCGCTGCGTTCCTCACGGGAATCCCTTCACCCCAAAACGGCATTCGCAACTACTACGATCCGCTGCCGCGCTCGGCGCCCACGCTCGCACGCAGCCTCGGCGCCCTGGGCTACGAGACCGCCTTCATCGGCAAGTGGCACCTCGCGCCCAAAGATCGGCACGCCCCACTCGTGGGCGAGCCTCACGCCCGCCAGCCCGTCGCACGCGAAGACCGGGGCGGTTTCGATTATTGGGAGGGTTTCGAGGGCGGTTTCCAGTTGAACGACCCCTGGCTCCAAGGCGGCGACCTCGGCGAGTTGCGTCGTTTCCCCGGCTACCAGGGAGAAATCTTGGCTGGCCGCGCCTTCGACTGGCTCTCCAAGCCCCATACCCGCCCGCGCCTGTGCATCCTCAGCCTCGAATCCCCCCACCCACCCTATGCCGCACCCGCCGCAGGGGTCGCCCCACGCGCACCGGCCTCCCTGATCCTTCCCGCTAATGTCCCGACGGGCGGAGAGATCGAGGCGAAGGCCCGGACTGAACTCGCCGGATATTACGCCCACATCGAGGCCACAGACTGCGCCATCGGACGACTCCTCGAACACCCGGCGCTCGCGGACGCGGTCTGCGTCGTCACCTCGGTGCACGGCGACATGCATGGCGCACACGGACTCTTTCGAAAGGGCTGGCCCTTTGAGGAAAGCCTTCGCGTGCCCCTGGTCGTTCGCCTCCCCTCGAGCCAGAACCCCGCCTGCCGCCGTATCGCGGCACCCGTGACGCTGCTCGATCTCCATCGCTGGCTTCATCGCTGGGCGCGAGGCGAACCCTCACTCGATCTCCCCGCACACGTACGTTGTTCCATGCCCAGCGTCGTCACACTCCCCCTCCAGTGCGACCGCACCTGGCGCGCCGTGATCGACGGCGACTGGAAATACGTTGAGACGGAGGACGGGCGCCCGTGGCTGCTGTTCAATCTCTCCGACGATCCCCTCGAACTCGCGAATCTCGTCGCGTCCCCCTCCGCTCAGGCGCGCCTGCGTGGACTCAGGACCCTGCTCGCCTGAGCCTTTCCTGACACGCGTCCCGCGCGCCGCCTCAGGCCCCCCGCCGGCGGGCTGCACCACCGCCCGCCATGGCAAACGCTTCGGCCAGCTTGCGCCCGCGCCTACGACGGTGCTGGAGATGCTTCACGAACGCGTGCGCGAGGCCCGTGCAGCCTGCGAGCGCCGCCGGAATCAGGAGCGTGTCGAAACCCAGGTACGTGTATCCAACCGCCCCCAACACACCCCCCGAAAGAAATCCCGCGTACAGGACGCCGTAGAGGCCAAAGCGGGTCCACTCCACCGTCCGCCCCCGCAGCGCCTGCCCGAAGGCGATGCCCATGTCGGTCACCATGCCGGTGACGTGCGTGGTCCGCACGACCGAGCCGCTGTAGGTCGACACCATCCCGTTCTGAAGTCCGCAGGCCATCGACGCAAAACAGTAACCCGCGAAGAGATTGTGGTTCAGATAGTGGGTTGCGAGCAGCAGCAGCACCGACTCTGCCGACAGGATCGCCCCGTAGCGCCGGCCGATCAGTAGCGAACTCTGCCGGAGCACAAAGCCGCTCGCCATCGCCCCGAAGAAAAACGACGTGATGATCGCGATCGCGCGGATGACCTGGTCTCCCTGATCCGTCCCCAGGTAGATGCCGAGATACGTCGTCATGCCCGTCATGTGGCTGAGCGCCTGGTGCTCGAGGCTGATCAACCCCACGGCATTGACACAACCTGCCAGCATCGCGAGAACGGCGCCGCCGGCATAAATGGGTCCTGGAATTTCCTTGGTGTGCATAGGAAAAATGAAGTCCTCGTCCCGGCCCCCTTCCAGGGGGCTGCGAACGACAGGCCGAAGACGACTCAGCGAGTCGGAGCGATCCGGGCCTAGACTGCCTCCCCCATTCGCGCCGCCGGGGTGGGCTGACGCGTGGCATGGGCACCGCACCCGGAGGCAGCGGCGCTCTTGTCAAGGGAGGTAACCAAACGAAGGATACCCGGGCGCCCGAAAGCAGGCGCGCATACCAGGCCGGCGGCGCCCGAAAGGGCGTCCGTCGCGGAACTGGCGTGCAGGGAATTGGACCGGGTCATCGCAGCTTCCCATGCTTATTCCCTGCCATGGCGGGCAAAGTGGATACAAGTCTCTAATCATTGGATACTTCCCCCTGCAAGGCCCTTGCGGACCCTGCGCACAGGCGGTCTGCCGCGACGGATTTGATGCAAAATTATCTTCCACATTGATGCAATTCTTGCATCTTCCGACGGCTTGATCCCTTCAAACATCACGATCGCCGTCCTGGACCGCGCGCCCAGGGATCTCGCCCATCTTTCCTCATTGCTCGAGGAAATCGGCTACCGGGTGCTCGCCGCCGGCACCGAGGCACATGTCGAGCGCTATGCGACTTCCGAGGCGCTCAACCTTGCGGTGATCAGCTACGAGGCCGGCCACGTCGACGTCGCGGCCTTGGTCGGGCGGGTCCGCAGCCACTCTCCGGATACCGAGTTCATCCTGTGCTGCCGCGGCGGCTCCGTCGCCGATGCCGTCGCCGCCATGCACCTCGGGGCGCGCGACTTCCTCTCCAAGCCGGTTGAAAAGGAGGCTCTGCTCGGCGCCGTGCGCCGGGCACTGGAGCGTCAGGCGCTTGTGGCCGAGGATCCCAAGCTCCGGCTCAGCCTCAAGCGCCGCGCCGCGCCCGACATCTTCGTGGGAACCAGCGCCCAGATGCGGCGCATCGCCGACACGATGATCGAGGTCGCCGGCACCGATGTGCCCGTGCTTGTCACCGGCGAGAGCGGCACCGGCAAGGAGCTCGTCGCGCGCGCCATCCACGACCGCAGCCCGCGCCGCCAGGGTCCGTTCGTCGCCATCAATTGCGCAGGCCTGCCCGACACCCTCATCGAGTCCGAGCTCTTCGGTCACGTCCGCGGTGCGTTCACCGGAGCCGTCGCCGACCGGCCGGGCGCCTTTGAATCCGCCGCAGGAGGCACTCTGTTTCTCGACGAGATCGGAGACCTCAGCGCCAAGGGCCAGGGCGACCTGCTGCGCGTGCTCGAGGACGGCGTCTTCCGTCCCGTCGGCAGCCCCCGGCCCGTGCACTCCGACGTGCGCATCGTCGCCGCCACCAACCGCACCCTCGCCCGCTGGGCCAACGAAGGCCGCTTCCGCGAGGACCTGCTGTACCGCCTCAACATCGTCGAACTCGCCCTGCCTCCCCTGCGCGACCGCACCGAGGACATCCCCGCCCTCGTGGAGTCGTTCAACGCCCATTTCTCCGCGCGTCACGGACGCCGCCGCAAGCACTTCAGCCCCGATTTTCTCGCCGCGCTCTCCCGCCACCCCTGGCCCGGCAACATCCGTCAGCTGCGCAATCTCATCGAACGCCTGATGGTCACCGTCCGGGAAGCCTCGATCGGTTCCCAATACGCACCGCCTCCGCCCGAGCGCGCAATCGCCTCCGCGAGTCGCACGCTGTTCTCCGTGGAGGCCGGCGCCAGCGCCGCCGAAGTCGAGGCACGCCTCATCCGCGAAACCCTCTCGCACGTCACATCCAACCGCCGCGAGGCCGCCCGCATTCTCGGCCTCAGCCCGCGCACTCTGGCCTACAAGATCAAGGCCATGCGCATACCCGTCGACGTCGCCCCCAATCGGGCCGCGTGAGCAGGCCAATCCAGGGCCACGGCTCTAGCCAAACCACGGCAAGCCGACACGCCGCCATATTATGAACTTTCGGCCTTCGAGCCTTTGGTGATATCGCGGTTGCGGACAATACCCCAGAGGTGATCGTGGGCATCCACAATCGGTAGCATTCGGAACTGGTATTTGGCGAACAACACTTCCAGATCTGCGCGCAGGCTGTCGAGTTCCGCACTGACCACCGGCGAGACCATCAGGTCGCCAACCCGCGTGTCTTCCCGCGCGGCCACCAGATCACGCAGGTCGACCACCCCGAGAAGCGTCCGATCTTCCGCCGCAACGATGTACAGATACGAAATGTTCCTGTGCTCCCGCGGCGCACTGCGCAGAATGCGCAGGATGTCGCCACAATGAATCTCCTTCGTAAACGAGAGATATTTCTCGCTCATCAAGGTCGACGCCAAGCCCTCCGCATCAGACATGATCGCCTTCACTCGCGCGGCCCGTGGGAGCGGCAAAAGCTGGAGCATTCCCGTCACCTTTTCGTGCGGCAGGCTCGAAAGCAGATCCGCGATTTGCGGCGCCGACATCCTGGCCAGCACCAAACGCGCCTTTTCCTCGCGTAGAAAGGCGATGAGCTGCCGTTTCGCCCGCGGCTCGGCCTCCACCAATACCCCTGCAGCCTTTTCAGGATCCAACGCGGAAAACATCGCCTTCTGCTCGTCCCCTGAAAGGACCTCAAGCGCGTCGGCGAGATCTTCGCTCGGCAATTCCATCGCATGCTCGCGAGTAACTGAGAGCGTCACAACGTCCTTGGAGACGCCGTCCTCAAGCGAGAATGGCTGGACGTAGCGCCACGAAATCAGCCGATCCCTGGGCGAGACCAGACGAGGCAGGTGCCATCTGCGGAAGAAACCGTTAAATGAGATGTCCACATGCACGAGGATCATCCGACCTCTCGAATGAAGCAGATGGATGTCGTTGACGACCTCGGTGCGCCTTCCGTCGATGTCGAGAACCGTCCTGCCCATCAGGTGTTCATTGAGCAATATCCAGCCCTTTTGGTCCACAAAAGGCGGATACGGTCCGCCGCCTTCGGCACCTGCGATGACGATGGCTGCATCGTCAATTTCCACGACTCTGTCCCACGGGATCAATTCC
This sequence comes from bacterium, assembly GCA_021782105.1. GTDB lineage: Bacteria > Verrucomicrobiota > Verrucomicrobiia > Opitutales > Opitutaceae > MWDT01. The sequence goes on along the minus strand of JAJXVO010000041.1, from coordinate 4,780 downwards.
GAAGGTAGGCCCTTGCCGTGCTCGACGTACAGGCCGACCGCTTCCGGAAACGGTTCCGATAACCGGAAAACCATGTCGGTCAGTTTCCCGATCCGGCGTTTCTCTGCATCTGTCACGATCACGCGATCGAGCAACGCAGAGAAAAATTGGAGACGGTAGCCCTCGGGCATCGGCATGCGATCGGGTGGAGTCGCGCGGCCGCCCAGCCCTTGATTAGTGTCATGGTTCATGGGATACATTCGGGGTCATTTTTTCGCCATGATGATGAACTTGAAGATCATGAGGCCTATCAGAGTGAAGAGATAGAGCCTGAGCGCCACGAGGCAGCCCTTCACAAACGGCGTCATTTCGATCTCGGGTTTTGCGTACTTCCGATTGATGGCACGCACGCTCTCGACCGCATTTTTGAAAAGTCTCATTCGAACCTCGCTTTTTGTTAGCCGAGCAATTTTGGGAAGAGAACGCTGATGCCATACATCGTGGACAATGCGATGATCACCACGACGATGCTGACGTTTGCAAAATTCTGCCAGGGAGTGTTGGTGTAACGTCCCATGGTCTTCTTATCGTTGAGCAACAGGATCAGGAAAACCAGGGCGGCCGGCAGCAGCGTGGTGGAGATGACCTGGACGAATAGCGTGATCAGGACCAGCGGTGCGCCAGGGATGAGAACCACCGTTCCCGCAAGCAACAGATCGAAAAAATAGTAGGCATAGAACCACGGGGCCTCTTTGACTTTCTTGTTCAACGAATGCGCCCAGCCGAACACTTCGCCAAAAGCCCAGGAACTGGCCAGGGAGATGCAGACTGCTCCCAGCAACCCGGCGTCAAACAGCCCAATGGCAATCAGTGTCCCGATTGTGCGGTTCACGGGCATGATCTTCGTGGCCGCCGCCGCCGCATCGTCCACGGGCGTGCCGTACAACAGCGTTCCGCACACGATGATCAATACCATCGCCACCACCACCGTCAGGACCGCGCCAATGGCAGTATCCGCCTTCCCAATCTTGATGTCTTTTTCCTTCAGTTCCTTGTCCACCACCGAGCTCTGCTGGAAAAACAGCATCCACGGAGCGATCGTCGTTCCAATGTTGGCCATCAGCAGGAAAAACAGATCGTTGGTGAATCCCCCCGGCGGCAGGTGCGGGATCAGGCTGTTGAACGCAATGTCTTTCACCGACGGATGCACCATGAAGGCAGCCGGAATGTAGATCAGGTTGATCGCACAGAAGAGCAGCGCGATTTTTTCCCAGGTCCAATAACGCCCCGACATGATCATCGCGCCCATGAGCAGCCAGCAGATTCCCACGGTCAGCAGCGGCGGAACATGAAAGATGCTCAGCGCAGCTGTCATCCCGACGAACTCCGTGATCATCGTCAGCCAGTCGGTGAGCACCAAATCAAGCAGGGAAAACCATCCCCAGAAACGGCCGAACGCCGAAAAGATCGCCTCAGCGTGACCACGCTTGGTCACCGTGCCTAAGCGCACGGTCATCTCCTGCACATAATAGGCCACCGGACCGAGCAGGATCAGAAACCACAACAGATGCAGGCCATACTTGGCCCCCGTCACGGTGTAGGTCGTGATGCCGCCGGCATCGTTGTCGGCGACCATCACGATTATGCCCGGTCCCAACATTCCAAGGAATAGGAGTGTCCGCCGATTGATACGGCGAATTCGGTGAATCAATTTGCTGATCCAATACATGATGGCGTTACAGCTTGCGGGAGTTGGGCGGCGTCACCATGCCGATTCGAGGACTTGGCATGCCGCGGTTCCGAACGGTCCGCATGCTACCATCTCATGCTGCGCCACCGTTACTGAAGAATCCTTAAGACTCCGGCGCGCAGATCGGCAAAACCACATGGTCAGGGCTTCGCCTGGCAGCTCAGACGTCCACCCGCCGCAAAGACACGACAAAAGCGCTTCCCCTGCCCAATTCGCTTTTCACGTCCACCGTGCCGCCCATCCGCTCCACCGAAGCCTTCACGATCGCCAGCCCCAGGCCCACCCCGCCCTCCGCCCGCGAACGCGCCTTGTCCACCCGGTAGAATCGCTCGAAAATCTTCTGTTGATGCTCGGGAGCAATGCCCGGACCTTCGTCGGTCACCTCGATCGCCACCGACGACATCTCGTCGAATGCGCGCAACTTGACCGACTTTCCCGGCGGACTGAAGCGAATCGCGTTTTGAAGCAAATTCACCAAGGCTAGGCGCAAGAGGCCCGGATCGAAGACCGCCAGTAGATGATCCGGGCAAACTACCTCGATCCGCTGCTGTTTCTCCTCGGCCACGAGTGCCAGCGCTTCGCTCACATCGACCAGCGCATCGCGGACAAGTCCCGCCTCAAACCGCGGTGTCAGTTCGTCGCTGTCAGAGCGCGCCAACAGCAGCAGCCGGTCGATCAATTGATTCATCCGCCCAATCTGCTCGAGCATGCTGCCCACAGCGTCCTGCAGGGTGGCCGCATTGCGGTCGCGCAGAGCGACCTCGCCGACCGTGCGCATCGCCGTGAGCGGCGTGCGAAGCTCGTGGGAGACGTCGGCCGTGAAACGGACGAGTTCAGCAAACGACGCCTCAAGCTGTTCCAGAATCTCATTGAATCCTGTCGCGAGCTGACCGAGGTCGTCCTGGGGATTGGGTACCGGCATCCGCGCCTTCAAGGTCTTTGTCGACAAGCGGCGCGCACGGGCCGCCATATCCCGGATGGGCGCCAGTACGGACACCGCCGTGGCAAAACTCGTGGCGGCAACCACCAACGTGGCCATCGGCACCCCTGCCACAAACACGATCCACAACTCAAGGCGGTTCACGGGAATCCAGCATCCGCTCCACAACGCAATGCCAAGGCCAAGGAGCCCAACCGCCGCAGCGGCGGCACCACTGCCCACCGCAAGCCGCAAAGGAACCGCATTTCTCTGCAACCAGTGTTTCATCCCGACCCCTCCTGGCGCAGCACAAAGCCGACGCCACGCAGGGTATGGATCAGTTTCACGGCATGCTCCGCGTCCACTTTTCGGCGCAGATGGGCAACGTGGACATCGATGACGTTGTCGAGCGGCGTGATCCGGTTGGTCTCGCGCCACACATCCCGCACAAGCATCTCCCGCGTCACAACTTGGCCAGGCTGCCGCAACAGGTAAACCAGGAGATCGAATTCCCGTGGCGTCAGTTCGATCAGCCTGCCCGCCCGCCGGACCCGGCGAGTCTCCATGTCGACGACGAGGTCTGAGATGGTTCGCTTCAGGGGCTCGCCCGGCGAGGTCCGCCGCAGCAACGAACGTATCCGCGCCACCAATTCAGCGAAGGCGAATGGTTTTACCAGATAGTCGTCGGCCCCGCTCTCGAGCCCCAACACCCGATCCTCGACTGCATCGCGCGCAGTCAACAGCAGGACCGGCATCCGCAATCCCCGTGCACGGACGTTCTGTAGGATCTCCACTCCGCTCTTCCCGGGCAGCATCCAATCGAGCACCGCAACGTCGACCGGTCGCTCTGCGAGCATCGCCAGCGCTTCGTCGCCGGTCTTGGCCCAATACACGGCAAAACCCTCGGCTGAAAGGCCCACGACCAGGCTCTCGGCGGTGGTGTTATCGTCTTCTGCGAGCATGAGGTGCATGGGGAACGTTCTAGCGCTACGGCCTACCGTGCACTTTCGGTAATGCCAAGCGTCGCGTGATGGCTCGCAGGACCTTTCTGGGGTGAAACTGTCCGAGGGACAGCCAAATGCCAAGGGGGTCGGGAACGAACCGCAGCTGCCTTCCTTTTGTGATTTCAGAACGTTGATCAGCCCGCCAAGGTAACCGTTTTCATGATCCACCAGGAAACCTTCACGGTCCGCACCTGCGGACAGGGCATGACCGAAATCACCGACGAGGTGGCGCGCATCCTGGCACACAGCGGCGCTGCCGCCGGACTCGTCAACGTTTTCTGCCGCCACACCAGCGCCTCGCTCGTGATCATGGAGAATGCCGACCCCAGCGCACGCCACGACCTCGAGGCATGGCTGGACCGGCTCGTCCCCGAGCGCGACCGGCATTTCACCCACACGCTGGAGGGCGACGACGACATGCCCAGCCACATCAAGATGGCGCTCACGCGGACCTCGGAGACGATTCCGATCTGCGAGGCGCGCCTGGCGCTCGGCACCTGGCAGGGGCTGTTCCTTTGGGAGCACCGCCGGTCGCCCCACGAACGCCAGATCGTCGTCACGGTTCAGTCGTGACGCCGCCGGGATTCCCGCGATCCTCGCACGCCGAAAGCACCCCCAACCGACACGATGCACTTTTTCCGACGCTCCGAACTGACCGACGAGGTCCAGGCCACGCTCGACGCCTACGATGTCCGCGTACGGGAACTCGTGGGTTCCCGCGTGCGGACGCCGCTGCGGATGCGCGACTGGGAACTGTGGAAGATCCTGACCGCGCTCGACGACCTGCCGCCCGGGGCGCGCGTGCTCGATGTGGGGTCGTTCAACACCTACCTCGCGGCGCATCTGGCAGGCCGCGGGGCCTCCGTGGTCGCGTCCGACCTCCTGCGCCGCCGGCTCCTCAAGAGCCTGCAGAGGCGGGTGGGCCTGGCGCCGGCAAAGGCGACCGAGGCCTTCTATTTCACGTGGACGCGCGCCATGCGCCGGTGCGGTGTGACGGTGCGGAACCTGGATGCAACGCGGATCGACTGCGCGGACGCGTCCTTCGACGTCGTCATCGCCCTGTCCGTCATCGAGCACATCCCGGCCGTGGAGCGCGCCGTTGCAGAGCTGGGTCGTGTGCTCAAGCCA
>JAJXVO010000040.1 GCA_021782105.1 bacterium | reverse complement strand
ACGGATTCGGGCGGTTTCGAAGCCAGGGACTGCCGTGGATGGACCTGCACAGTGCCCTCGACCACGGTGACATCGAAGTCGGTTTTGGCGTCCGTGGACACGTCGAAGACGGTGCCGGTGACGCGCACGGATCCGGACGGGGTTACGACGGTGAAGGGCCGCGTCTTGTCCTTGGCGACCTGGAAGAAGGCTTCGCCCGAGGCGAGGCGGACGTGACGCCGGCGGCGATCGGTTTCGACGAGCAGGCTGGTGTCGGCGTTGAGTTCGATGTGGGTGCCGTCACCGAGCGTGATCGACCTGCGCTGCCCCATGGAGGTGGCGAAGGATTCGTATTGTGTATCGGGGTGTGCGTACCAGACGAAGGCGAGGACGACGGCTGCCGCGATGGAACAGGCGAGGCCGACGATCCAGGTGCGAGGGCGTCGCCGGGGTTGGGCGTGAGTGGGCAGATCGATGAGGCCGGCTTCGACGAGACTTGGGAGGCAGCGCTCGAGATCGGCGGAGAACTGACAGTAGCCCGACAACAGGGTGCGGTGCTCGGGGTTCTCGTCGAGCCAGGCGCGGAGCGCGGCGTGGTCGGCGTCGTTCAACGATGAGCCGTCGAGTCGGGCGGCCCAGAGGGAGGCCTGTTTGGCGGCCTCGGGATTGGGCAAATGGGGAGAGGTGCTCATGGACGGACCTCCTTGTTCGGCTGAGGAGGGAAGTTATCGGGGGGACGGTCGAAGGCGTCGTCGAGGGCGGCCTTCAGAAGCCGGAGCGCGCGGGCATGTTGTTTTTCGACCGTGCTGATAGCGATGCCGAGGCGGTCGGCGATTTCGCGATGCGAAAGGAGTTCGACTTTACGAAGCAGCAGAACGGACCGGCACCTCGGGGGCAGGTCTGCGATGGCCTTTTCGAGCAGGGACCATTCCTGGCGGGCCATCACCTGATGCGCGACGCCGGGTTCGCGGCTGGCGGTGGAATCAAGGGGGGGCAATTCGGGGGAGATGGGCGAGATGTTACGACGTTTCAGACGGTTGATTGCGAGCCGGCGGGCAGTGACGTAAAGCAGGGCCTCGGGCTCGCGGGCGTCGCGTTCTTCGACGCTCCGGAAGATGCGGAGATAGGCGTCGTGGGCGACGTCCTCGGCCTCGTTGGAATTGCCTAGCAGGCGTGCCAGATAGCGTCGCAGCGGGGCAAGCGTCTTCCCGTAAAGTGCGGCGAAGCGCCCCGAAGAGTCCTCGTCATCAGCCATGGAGGAGTGATGGGGTGGTGCGGAATCCGCCTGGTCCGGGCAGGGACTGGGTGGACGGGGAAGGCGCGACGGTGAATTCAATGCGTGGCATAACGACAAGCCAAGGCGCCCCATCCGCTATTCGACTGTGGCATTTTGGGACTGGTGAATCCGAAGAGCCGAGGACGGGGGGAGGGCGAGAGCAAAACCCGGGGATGCCCGCTCGGCAAGACCAGGCAGGGGAGGCGTCGGAATTTTCGAGGTACGCCCAAGTGAGTGGGTCCAACCTGGTCCGACGTGAAGCAGGAGACGTGAATTTTATCCGGGCCTCCGCAGTCTGCGGAGACGAGGCAGGTCAGAGGGATGGGCTTGGTGAGGAAGCTAAAGACGGAGTTTATCCTTAAGATATGATTATAAATGCTATAAATTGACTTAACAACCTCGTGGAGAAGCGGGGTATCTACCTTTTTTTGGGGATAGGACCTTGGCTTAAGAAAGAGGCTTGGGGCGGTTGGCAGAGGGAGGGCGAGGGGGGGGAATTCTTGCACGAGACTTGGATAATAACCAGGCTGAGTTGATTCATGTCTCACGAGGCGCTTTCTCCGACCAAGCAATTGGCTCATGCCAAATCCCTCCTGATGGGCGACAGCCCGCGCAAATACGCGATGATCTGTCTGCTCGGTGCCTTGGCGGGGCTGGCGGCGGTCGCCTTTCACGAGGTGACGATGAAGATCGAAGCCTGGACGGTTAACGCGAGCCTGGCGATGACACGTCTTCACTTTGCGATGGCGAGTTTTGGCTGGGTGGTGGGTGGAACTCTTTTTGCGAGCATCCTGATCAGGTTTGTGGCGCCGGAGGCGGCAGGCGGCGGCATTCTCCCGACGAAACTGACGTTCTGGCAGGACTTTGGTTTTATGAAGGCGCGGGTGGTCATCACGAAATTCATCGCGTCCGCCGTGACGCTGGGCACGGGCACGAGTCTGGGGCCCGAGGGTCCGGCGGTGCAGATTGGAGCGGGAGTGATGTCGGCGGGCGCCCAGCTGATGCAGGTGCCCAAGCAGGGGCGTCGTGCGTTTTGTGCGGGTGGTGCGGCTGCGGGACTGGCGGCGGCATTCAACGCTCCGCTGGCGGCGGTCACGTTTGTGCTTGAGGAGATCATCGGCGATCTCAACAGCCGCTATCTGGGCACGGTGGTGCTGGCGGCGGTCATGGGCGCGCTGGTCGCACATGCGATCCTGGGTGCGCAGCCTGCATTCAAGGCGGCGCCGCTCACGTCGCCAACCTGGATTGGATTTCTGCTGTGCATTCCGGTGGCGGCCATCTCGGCTTGGGCGGGAACCACCTTCCAGCGTGGCGCTCTCTGGCTGCGCGGGCGCAGTCGCAAATGGATCAAGGTGCCGGTGTGGCTGGCGCCCGTCGTGGGTGCGGCGCTATGCTGGCTGTTCGCGTGCTCCACCTTTCTGGCGACGGGACACAGCGGTGTCTTTGGCATCGGGTATCAGGACGTCACGCTCGCTATCAGCGGGGGGCTGCCCTGGACGACGGCGCTTGTGTTGTTTGTGGGCAAGCTGCTTGCAACGATCGCGGCGGTGGGCACGGCGGGTTGCGGCGGCATCTTCGCGCCTAGCTTTTTCATCGGTGCCATGGCGGGCAAGGTGCTCGCGAGTCTCTCGGCCATGATGGTTCCTCTCAGTCCCAGCGACGAGACCATGCTCGTGATGGTGGGCATGTGCGCCTGCCTGGGTGCGGTCATCCGCACGCCGATCGCGTGCATCCTGATGATCTTCGAAGTCACCCACCAATTCATCATCGTGCCCGCGCTGCTGATTGCGACGATGGTCAGCCTGGCCGTGGCGAAGGCGCTGCAGTCGGAGGGCATGTACGAGGAGATGATGGAGCAGGATGGTGTCGACCCCAACCGGCTCCTGCCTCCGCGCCACTTCAAGCAGTGGCGCGAGATGCCGGTCAGCGCGATCGCCACCTACCGGCCGACGGTGATAACGGACCTGTCGCCCGAAGCGCTCAAGGCGGTCTTCGCCGCCAGCAAGAAACAGCGCTTCCCGGTTGTCATGGACGGCGCGGTGAAGGGCATCCTGCTCCGCCACGACGCCGAGCTGGCGCAGCAGGCGGGAAAGCCGCCGGAGCTGCGGGCCGCCGCGTGGATTTCCCCGAAGAATGCCGTCGGCGACTGCCAGGAGAAATTCCTGGAGACCGACGCCGACATGCTTTGCGTCGGCGACGAGGCGAGCGGGCAGCTGATCGGCGTGGTGACCCTCCACGACATCCTGCGGGGCCAGGACGCGCTGGTGGAGGAGACCTGAGCCGCCCGACGGCAGGACCGCGCGAGGGCTCGCGCACGATCGTAACAATATTCCGATTGCGGAATATACCGGCTCACGTAGGCGTTCGGGGCATGGACCGGACGCGAAACGCCGAATGGGGCTGCGAATGCACGCGGCTGCGCGTCGGAGCCTGTTCCCGCGGCGAGCGCGGGTCCCATTTCCGATGAACCAGAACAAACCCAGGATTCTGATCCTCTGCACCGGCAACTCCTGCCGGAGCCATCTCGCGGAGGGAATACTCCGCGACGTCGCCGGCGACATCCTCGATGTGGCGAGCGCCGGGTCCAAGCCGGTCGGATACGTCCATCCCATGGCGATTGCGGTGATGAAGGAGGCGGGTATCGACATCTCCGATCACCGCTCGAAGCACCTGAGCGAATACCTCGACGGTTCGGTCGAGACCATAATCACCGTGTGCGGCAATGCCGACCAGGCTTGCCCGGTGTTTCCGGGACGCGTCAACCGGCACCACTGGCCGTTCAGGGATCCCGCGCATGCGACAGGGACCGACGAGGAAGTCCGCGCGGTGTTCCGGCAGGTGCGCGACGAGATCCGCCGCGTGTTCACGGCCTACGCCGAGGGGCGCCGGGACGGGCGCAAGGCGTCCGGCTCCTGATCGGGAGAAGGAGTCACCCCAAACGACGCGGTTGGATTGGAATCCCAGAGGCACGGCGCGACGGAACCGGAAGGAGTCCAGAATCCAGTTCGTCCGACCGACCGAAGGATCGGCTGCGAAACACACAAAAGGGCGTCCGGGCGTGCCGGCGCGGGCCAGAGCGCGCTCATAAGCGCAGGCACCTCTCGCCGATATTGTCCTTTGTCCTCCGTCTTCTGGCCTCTGCGCTCCGTCGCTCCGCGACGTCGGCGTATCCGTAATCAGGTGACAGATTCCAGGCGCGCCTCGCGTTGGTGCGCGCGACGGAAACGGTGACGACGGTCAGTCGTCGTCGGTCTTGACGGGGCGCTTTTCGACGGGATGCATGAGCACCGCGATGGCACCGCCGCCGGGGCGGTCGGAGATGGTCACCTCGCCGCCGAGGTTGCGCAGGGCGTGGCGGGCGACGGTGAGCCCCATGCCGACGCCGACGGTGCGTTTGGAGCTGATGAAGGGTTCGAAGACGTGATCCTTGATTTCGGGATCGATGCCGTGACCGTGATCCTCGACGCGGATTTCCACGAATTTTCCATCGCCGGGTTTGTCGACGAGTTGTGCGGTGATGACGATGGGGCGCAGGTGGGCGGGCTTCTCGTCGTAGGATTCCCATGCGTTCATGAGCACCTTGGACAGGACCTCTTCGAAGACCTCGACGTTGGTCTCGAAGTTCTGTTCGGGAAAGGGATTCTCGATGGCGACGGGCTGGGAGATCCGGTAGTCGTTTTGGTAGCGCGCAACGCCGAGTTCGAGGGCGCGCTGGAGGCCCATCTTGATCACGGGCGGCCGAGCCCGCACAAGCAGAGAGCTGAGCTGCTTGATGATCGAGACGATGCGTTGCACGGCCTCGTCGACGTGCTGGACGTTCTTTTTCACCATCTCCGGCTTGTCGTAATAGGCTTTCACGAGATCGAGATAGCCGATCACGATACCGAGGAGATTGTTGAGATTGTGGGCGATGCCCTGGGTGACCGCCCCGATGGTGGCGACGCGGCGGGCCTCGGCGAGGCGGCGCTGGAGGTCCGCCATCTCGCGGTTGATGGCCACGAAGCGGAGCTGGGTCTGGACGCGGGCGAAGGTCTCGTCGAGATCGATGGGCTTGGTGATGTAGTCGACCGCGCCGGCGCCGAGGCCCTCGAGTTTTCCTTCCTTGGAGGTCCTGGCCGTGATGAAAATGACGGGGATGGAGCGGGTGTCCTCGCTGGCCTGGAGGCGCTGACAGACTTCGATGCCGTCCATGTCGGGCATCATCACGTCGAGGAGGATCAGGTCGGGCTTGTCCTTGGCCACCGCCGCGAGGGCTTCCACGCCGTTGTAGGCGGCTGCGACGGCGAGGCCTTCGCGTTCCAATTTCCGTTTGAGGAGCTGGACGTTGATCGGCTGGTCGTCGACAACCAGGATTTTGGGGGCAGCCATGGAAATGGACGCTAAAGGCCAAGTCCCGGCCTGCGCAAGTGCGGGTTGGAAACCGACAGCGAAATCGGAGGCAGGAAATTTATCCAGGCCGCCGACCGCTGGGGGTTTCAGACGGGGTGCCCGGCCCGGTAGGCCTTGACCGTGTTCTTCATGAGCATTGCCACGGTCATGGGCCCGACGCCGCCCGGCACGGGAGTGATCTTGGAGCAGAGCGGGGATACGGAGGGGAAATGTACGTCGCCGGTGAGGCGGTATCCCGATTTTTTGGACGCATCGGCGACGCGGTTCATGCCGACGTCGATGACGACCGCGCCGGGCTTGATCATGTCGGCGGTGATGAATTCAGGGCGACCGATGGCGGCGATGAGGACATCGGCCTGGCGGGTGAGGGCGGGGAGATTTGCGGTGCCCGAGTGGCAGATGGTGACGGTGCCGTTGGCGCCGGCCTTTTTCTGGAGGGCGAGCAGGGCGACGGGTTTGCCGACCAGCAGGCTTCGGCCGATGACTACGACGTGTTTGCCCTTGAGGTCGACGCCGCTGCGCGCGAGCAGCAGCATGACGCCGGCCGGCGTGCAGGATACGAAACCGGTGTCGTCATCCTGGGCAACTTTGCCGAGGTTCATCGTACCGAGTCCGTCCACGTCCTTGTCGGGGGCGATTCGGCGGAACACCTCGAGTTCGTCGATCTGCCTGGGCATGGGAGACTGCACGAGGATGCCGTCCACGCCGCTGTCATTGTTGAGCTGGTCGATCAATGCGAGCAGCTCGACCCTGGAGATGGATTCGGGGGGCAGGATCACCCGGCTTTCCATGCCGATGGCGGCAGCGGTCATCTCCTTTTTTTTCACATAGGAGACGGACGCCGGGTCTTCGCCGACGCGCACGAGTGCGATGCAGGGTTTGCGTCCCTTGAATGAGGCGACCTCTGCCTTGAGTTCGGCGACGACTTCGGCCGCGATCTTGTTACCGTCGATGAGTTCCATGCTTGGAGGAAGGGTATTAGCGGAGCTGTAGGCTTTGGACCTCGATGACGATGTTCTTGGAGTCCTTCATGTTTCGAGCGATGCCGTAAACGATGACCTCCTGATCCAGGTAGCGGTCGAGCACGTCGGTCACGAGGATGTGGCTGAGATCGAGGTAGGCGAAGCGGCTGCCGGAGTCGTCATTGAGCTGAAAATCATAAGCCTTGTGCATCCCGAGGAAGTGATGCGTGGAGACGAATTTGCCCTGGAAGGTGCGGGGCATTTCGGCGGAGTGGGGGCTGGAGGGGACGACCTGGCCTCCGCCTGTTGGAGCGCCGTAGGAGGCGGGAGAGGCGGGAGCGGACGGTGGGGCGACGGGGAGAGCGGGAGTGGCGGGGGCGAGGGAAATGTAGCCGACGACGTTTTGCTCGAACTTCACCTGCATCCAGTGACCGCGGATGCCGGTGACCACGACCTTCATGCCCTTGACGTAATGGACGAGGACGGCGGCCTTGTCGTCGGGGCGCAGCACGAGGGGGGCGTTGGGGCGGATATCGAGATTCTTGTTGAACTCGCGCCCGTTGATGTAGGCGACGAAGGGGCCGGCGACATCGACGGCCATCCAGCCTTGGGGGGCGATGGCGCCGCTGGCGTTTGACGGAGAGGGCGAGGAGCCGGCATTGAGCACGGAGATGACTGCGGAGGAGGCGTCGGGCTGCACGTAGACGGGTGTCGGAGCGGTGAGAACCGCGGCGTGGAGTTGGAACGCGAGGAAGAATCCGGCGAGGAGGCCGGCGAGCTTAGTCTTCATGGGCTTCGGATGAACGGGAGCGGCGTGTGTCGTTGAACACGCCTGGATTTTTGAACAGCAGATCGATCTCCTGAGTAGAAAGTTGTATGGCGCCGCGCAACGGGATTCCCTTGAGGCGATAGGCGCCGATCTGATAGCGGCGCAGGCGCTTGACGTCGTATCCGAGTGCCATGAACAGCTGGCGGATCTCGCGTTTTTTGCCGTGGTGCAGATGGACATCGAGCGAGTCGGAGCTGCCGTCGGGGCGGGGGTTGAGCAGCAGGGCGTGTTCGACCTGGAGGCGTTCGCCTTCGACGGTGATGCCTCGCAGGAGGAGGCGAATCTTGGTTGCGGGGAAGGGGGCGGCCAGGCGCACGGCGTAGCGTTTCACGACCTGGCTGGCGGGGTGCATGAGCCGGTGGGCGAGATCGCCGTCGGTCGTGAGGATCACGAGCCCTTCGCTGTCCTTGTCGAGTCGGCCGGCGCAGAAGAAGCGGAAGCGCACGAAGGGGCGGGGGACGAGGCTGAAGACGGTCTCCGGGTTGTGAGGATCGTCGTTGGAGCATACCAGGCCGCGGGGCTTGTGCACTGCGAGCGTGAGCTTCGGCTGGGGGGCTGTCCTGATGGGTTTGCCCTCAAGAGTGACCCGGTCGACGAGCGGATCGACTTTCTGGCCGAGTTCGGCGGGCTTGCCGTTAATCCAGACTTCGCCGAGTCGGATGGCCTGTTCCGCAGCGCGGCGCGAGCATACGCCTGCGTCGGCGAGGAATTTTTGGATTCTGAGCGTGCCATCGGACATGTCCGCACATTGGGCGTAAAGGCGCCCTTAAATCAAGCGAGGAGCTTGGGTTTTCTGGGGGGTATCCAAATCCTGCCAGCCCATTTGCGCGGAGCGCGCGGCTGTGCATTGGTAGGCCGCCATGTCGTCCACTGCGGCCAACGTTTCATTCTACAACAAGGACAATCCCTATCCCGCGCGGATTTTGGAGAACCGGCTCCTGAGCGGTCCTGGCTCGGAGAAGGAAACGCGTCACTTTGTGCTGAGCATCGCGGGCAGCGGGCTCAGCTACAAGGCGGGCGACTCGCTGGGGGTCTATCCGGTGAACCCCCCGAAGGAGGTGGACGACGTGCTGCGGCTGCTTGGTGCGTCGGGCACGGAGCGGATCGTGCTGCCGCGTGCGACGGTGTCGGTCCCGCTGCGGCTTGCGCTGTTTGCGAACCTCGCGTTGAACGCGCCCTCGCGAAAGATCCTCGAGCTGCTGGCGGCCAAGGCGACCGATGAAGGTGAGCGGGCGCGTCTTGCCGAATTGCTGGCGCCGGAGGCGAAGGAGCAGCTGACGGCCTATTTGGAACAAAGGCACTACGTCGACATCCTGGCGGATTTTCCCAATACGCGGGTTCATCCGCAGGAGTTTGTGGACCACCTTCGGCGCCTGATGCCGCGGCTGTATTCGATCGCCTCGTCGTCGAAGGTGCATCCGGGGGAGATCCACCTGACGGTGGTGGTGGTGCGGTATCATATGAACGGACGCGACCGGGTGGGCGTGTGTTCGTCGTTTCTTGCGGAGCGGGTGAAGGAGATCGAGACGCTCGTGCCGGTTTTCGTGGTGGATTCGCATTTTGGCCCCCCCGAGAACGGGGCGGCGGACTGCATCATGGTGGGGCCGGGCACGGGCATCGCGCCGTTCCGCGCCTTTGTGCAGGATCGTGTCGCCGCCGCGGCCTCGGGGCGGAACTGGATCTTTTTTGGCGACCAGCGGGAAGCGGTCGACTACCTCTACGAGGACGAGTGGAAGCAGGCGATGGCGGACGGGCATCTCCATCGTCTGGATACGGCCTGGTCGCGTGATCGTTCGCCGAAGGTTTACGTGCAGGATCGCATGCGTGCCAACGCGGCCGAGCTCTGGGCCTGGCTGAAGGGGGGCGCGCATTTCTACGTCTGCGGGGACGCCAAACGCATGGCCAAGGATGTGGATGCCGCGCTGCACGAGATCGTCGCGCAGCAGGGCGGCATGGACCCCGCGGCGGCCGCGGAGTACGTCAAGCAGATGAAGAAGGACAAACGGTACCAGCGGGATGTGTATTGACCTTTCCGTGATGCGGGAGCCGTCGGACCGTCGCGTCTGGGAAACCTGCGACTGAAGCCGACGGCAAAGCGGCCTTGCGTCCGCCCGCATCTTTGGCCCTGCTGCGGGGTCAGTTCCAACCTTTCCCTGTAACCATGCTTACGTTCAAACCCAACCGTACCGCGCTGGTCACCGGCGCCGGCCGCGGCATCGGCAAAGCCATCGCCGAGTCCCTTGCGCGCCAAGGGGTCACGGTCATCTGCGTGTCCAAGTCAGCCGACTCTTGTGGCGCGACGGCCGCCGCCATCGTCGCTGCAGGCGGCAAAGCCAAGGCTCTCGCCGTGGATGTCGCCGACAGCGCCGCGGTCTCCAAGGCCTGCGAGCAGATCCTCGCGGAACATCCCGTCGTCGACATCCTCGTCAACAATGCCGGCATCACCCGTGACGGCCTGCTCTTTCGCATGAGCGACGACGATTGGAATGCGGTCATCCAGACAAACCTGACGAGCTGCTTCTACTGGACCAAACATCTGGCCCGCCCGATGACGCGTTCGCGCTGGGGGCGGATCGTCAACATCACCTCGGTGTCGGGCATCATGGGCAATGCCGGTCAGGCAAACTATTCGGCGGCGAAGGCGGGCATGATTGGCCTGACGAAGACCCTGGCCAAGGAGTTTGCGTCGCGGGCGATCACAGTGAACGCCGTGGCTCCTGGATTTATTAAAACGGACATGACCACTGAGTTTGTGAACAACGCGGAGGTCTCCGCGAAGATCCTGGAAGCGGTGCCGTTGAAACGCTTTGGAGAAGTCCAGGATATTGCGGCCGCCGCCACATTCCTGTGCTCCGAGGAAGCCGGATACATCACGGGCCAAGTTTTTGCCATTGACGGCGGCATGGCGATGTGAACCCTGCCAACAACATTTGCGTCCTTCCAACATGGCTGACCAGAAAACCATCGAACAACGCGTCAAAGAGATCATCGTTAACCAGCTTAACGTGAACGAGGAACAGATCACGCCCACGGCATCGTTCCTCGATGATCTTGGAGCTGATTCTCTCGACACCGTAGAGCTCATCATGGCCTTCGAAGAGGAGTTCAAGGATGAGATCAAGGGAGAGATCCCTGAGGCTGATGCCGAGAAGCTCCAGACGGTCGGCCAGGTGGTCGACTACATCAAGGGCAAGGCCGGTCAGAAATAACGGGCTTCGCCTCGATCAATTTCAGGCGTTCCGCCGCTTCCCTCACGGGAAAACAGGCTGAACGCCTTTTTTGTGTCCTTGCATTGCCCGCCGGTAAATCTAGTTACGGCGGTTCGCCAGCAGCGATCAACCTCTCTCATCCCTCTACCTACCATGGATCACTACGCCTCCGAACCCCGTAGGGTCGTCGTCACCGGCCTGGGCGCCATCACCTCGATCGGCCATACGGCTGACGACTTCTGGGCGAGTCTTTTGGCCGGGAAGTGCGGCATCGAACGCGTGAGCCATTTCGATCCGACCGATTATGCCTGTCAGATAGGCGCCGAAGTTCGCAATTGGGATGCGGCAGCGCTGTGGGATCCCAAGGAGGTCCGCCGCAACGACCGCTACACGCATTTCGGTTTTTGCGCGGCGCGCCAGGCGGTGAAGGATGCAGGTCTCGAGATGCAGAAGGAGGATGGTGATCGCGTGGGTGTGATCATTGGTTCCGGAATCGGGGGCATGCTCACCTATGAGAATCAGCTGCGCGTGCTCTTCGAGCGAGGCCCCAGAAAAGTGTCCCCATTCACGATTCCTTCGCTGATCGGCAATATCTGCTCGGGTCTGGTGGGCATCGAACTCGGCGCCCGCGGCCCGAATTTTGGCACGGTGTCCGCCTGTGCGAGCGCGACCCATTCGCTGGGCGAGGCTTATCATGTGGTGCGCCGAGGCGAGGCTGACATCATGGTGGCGGGCGGCGCGGAGGCGTCCATCACACCCTTCGCGTATGCGAGCTTCTGTGCGATGAAGGCGATGAGCACGCGCAACGATGACCCGCAGCACGCCTCGCGGCCGTTCGACGCGCAACGCGATGGTTTTGTCATGGGCGAAGGTTCCGGCGTGCTGGTGCTCGAGTCCTACGAACACGCGAAGGCACGCGGGGCGCGGATCTACTGCGAACTCGCCGGCTACGCGGCCTCGTGCGACGCCTTTCACATCACGCAGCCCGACCCCGAGGGGCGTGGACTGAAGCTTTCGATGAGCCGGGCGCTTTCCTACGGCGGCGTGCGGCCGGAGGAGATCGACTACATCAATGCCCACGGAACCAGCACGCCGTACAACGACAAGTTCGAGACGATCGCCATCAAGAAGGTGTTTGGCGACCACGCCCGCAAGGTGGCGGTGAGTTCGACCAAGTCGATGACGGGGCACCTGCTTGGCGCCGCCGGCGGCATCGAGGCGGTGGCCTGCGTGAAGGCGCTGCAGACGGGGTTCATCCCGCCCACGATCAATTACGCCGAGCCCGATCCGGAGTGCGATCTCGACTACGTGCCGAACCAGGCCCGCGAGACGAAGCCGCGCTGTGTGATGAGCAACAATCTCGGTTTTGGCGGCCAGAACGCCTCGGCGGTATTCCGGGCGATCTGAGCGGATTGGGTGTGGACCGTTTTCGGGCGCCGCCGTCTTCGGCCGCGTGCCTTTTCACGCATGTCGTTGCTTGCAAGTTGGCGGCAAGATGCCCTTTTATCGATTGTTTATGAAACGCGCCCTCATCACCGGCATCACTGGACAGGACGGTTCCTATCTTGCGGAGCTTCTGCTTGAAAAAGGCTACGAGGTTCACGGCGTCATCCGCCGCGCCTCGACCTTCAACACCAGTCGCATCGACCACCTGTATCGCGACCCGCATGTCAACGGGGTGAAGTTGTTTCTGCACTATGGGGACCTCGCCGATTCGGTGCAGATGGTGAAGCTGCTGTACAACCTGCAGCCTGACGAGATCTACAACCTGGGCGCCCAGTCGCACGTGCGCGTCTCGTTCGACGTGCCGGAGTACACGGGCGATGTGGTGGGGCTGGGTGCGCTGCGCATCCTCGAGGCGATCCGGGAGGCCGGGCTCGGGAAGAAATGCCGCTATTACCAGGCGTCGTCCTCGGAGATGTTCGGCAAGGTCCAGGAGGTGCCGCAGACGGAGAAGACGCCGTTCTGGCCCCGCTCGCCGTATGGCTGTGCGAAGGTGTATGCGTATTGGCTGACGGTGAACTACCGCGAGAGCTACAACCTGCATGCGTCGAACGGCATCCTTTTCAATCACGAGAGTCCGCGCCGCGGAGAGACGTTCGTCACGCGCAAGATCACCCGGGCCGCGACCCGCATCAAGTGCGGCCTTCAGGACTCGTTGTACCTCGGCAACCTCGACGCGCAACGCGATTGGGGCTACGCGAAGGAGTATGTGGAGATGATGTGGCTGATGCTCCAGCAGGACAACCCGGACGACTACGTGGTGGCGACGAACGAGACGCACTCGGTGCGCGAATTCTGCGAGGAGACCTTCCGGCAGCTCGGGCTGGACTGGGAAAAGTACGTGAAGTACGACCAGCGCTACGAGCGCCCGTCGGAGGTCGAGCTGCTGATTGGAAACCCTGAAAAGGCGCGCCGTCAGCTCGGCTGGGAGCCGAAGGTGAAGTTCAAGGAACTCGTGAAGATCATGGTCGACCACGATCTGCAAATGGCGGTACGCGAGGCGCAGATCGCCGCGCTGCCGAACCTCTGAGGTCGACGCGGGATTTGAACCGCGGATACCCAGTGGGCACAGAGAGGAAAACGCTGAAGAGCTGAAAGGCAGCATTTGATTCAGGCGGTCTGATTTCTCGGTGTCCTCCGTGCCTCAGAGATTCAATCAAATCCGGTGAGCGGGAAGTCTCACAACGCGGCGAGCGGTCGCGGTTTCCCTTTTGTGTTTCTTGTGTTTTTTGTGGCCATCCAAACTCTCCGACTCGAATGAAACTCTTCATTGCAGGACACCAGGGCATGGTGGGTGCGGCGCTGGTGCGCCGCTTCGGACGCGAACCGGGCGTCGACCTACTGCTGCGCACGCGGCGCGAACTGGATCTGACGGACCAGGCGGCGGTCGCGGCATTTTACGCCGCGGAGAAGCCGGATGTGGCGATCATCGCGGCGGCGAAGGTGGGCGGTATCCACGCCAACAGCACGTATCCGGCGGAGTTTCTGCACGACAACCTGGCCATTGCCTCGAACACGATCCACGGCGCCCAGCGGACGGGGGTGCGCCGGCTGCTTTTCCTGGGGAGCTCGTGCATCTATCCGAAGCACGCTCCGCAGCCGATGCCCGAGGATTGCCTGTTGACCAGCGCGCTGGAGCCGACCAACGAGGCCTATGCCATCGCGAAGATCGCGGGGCTCAAGCTTTGCCAGTACTATCAGAAGCAATACGGCGTGTTGTACCACTCGGCGATGCCGACAAATCTTTACGGCCCCGGGGACAACTACCATCTGCAGAATTCCCATGTCCTGCCCGCCCTGATCCGTAAGTTTCACGAGGCGAAGCAGGCGGGCCATCCCGAGGTGGTCGCGTGGGGGACGGGATCGCCGAGGCGCGAATTCCTGCATGTCGACGACCTGGCCGACGCCTGCGCGTTCCTGCTTCGACTCGAGACTCCGCCGGACTGGATCAACGTCGGAACGGGCACGGACGTGACGATTCGCGAGCTGACGGAGACCGTGCGCGAGGTGGTGGGTTTTTCGGGACGCATTGCGTGGGACGCGAGCAAACCCGACGGCACGCCGCGCAAGCTGATGGACGTATCAAAGCTTTCGGCGCTCGGCTGGACCGCGCGCATCGGCCTGCGCGAGGGTGTGGCGATGACCTACGCGAGTTTCCTGAAAGAGCAGGCCGCGGGGAAGCTGCGGGCCTAATACCGGCGGATGGACAGACCGGACAGCGGGTTGGCGGATCGGTTTGTCGCGGAATCGACAGCGTCGACCTGTGCACCCTGATTGGGAACGCGCGGTTCGACTTTCCAGCCAACGCGGTTGGATTTGCACCACATCCGCGGTTTCCTTGCCATCCTCCTCCCGAACTCACCTCCGCCACTCCATCAAGGTAAATAGTAAAACATGACCGGATTGGCCAACCGGGTGATTGCCGACGCCGGTCACTCGCGTGATGACCCTAGGCAGCATCGAAAGGGAGCCGACTGGAAGGTGAAGCTTGCCTTGGACTTGCGACGGGAACACGGTGCTGCGTGCACTTGGCTAGCCAAGGCCTTGAGCATGGGTTCCCCGAGTGCGGTACGAAGCCTGTTGAGTCGTGCAAAATCCTTCGAAAATCAACATTCAGCGGGCTTCTCTGACCCCGTCGGCTTGGCCCTGCGCACGGACCAGTGTAAACGTCCGACCGGAGGCCTCATAGGCGGCTGAGGGCGAAGGTGGTAGGATGCGGGGATGGCAACCATCACGACGGAACTGATCGAGCAAACCAAGGATATCCGAGGCCGGACCGTGCGTACGGGGCAGGAACGAGAGGCCTATGTTCGGGCCTATAGAGAAAGCGGGCTTACCCAGCAGGCTTTCGCGAGGCGGGAGGGAATCAAGTATACGACATTTGTGTCCTGGGTGCAGGCAGCGACGGCAGTGGCGGCCTCGGGGACAAAGTTTGCGGAGGTGGCTGTGCCAGTGGCGACACGCAGGGCGCCGTTGGAGGTGAGTTTTGGGGACGGGACGACTGTGCGGGGTGAGAACCCCCAGCACGTCGCAACGCTGGTGAGGCTGCTGCGATGCTGAGCTTTCCTCACACCCTGCGGATCTACCTTGCGGTCGAGGCGGTGGACATGCGCAAGCACTTTGACGGCCTGTGGGCGCTTGCCCAGGAAAGGCTGAGAGAGGACCCTCGAAGCGGAGCCCTGTTTGTCTTCACCAACAGGAACCGGGACAGGCTGAAGATCCTGTACTGGGATGGCACTGGGCCATGGGTGTTGGCGAAGCGGCTGGAGAGGGGGCGCTTCACGTGGCCGAAGGGCAGCGATGGGGTGAAGATCTCGCTGACGTCCGAGGCACTGACGATGCTTCTGGCGGGAATCGACCTGAAGGAGGGCATGAAAAAAGCGTGGTACGAGCGATAAAAGCATGGACAAGAAGATACCAGGTATCCATTGTTCGGATACCTCATCCATGCCGCCTGCCGAAGAGCTCTATCGTGAAAACCTGGCCCTCAAGGAGGAGGTGGCTTCCATGAAGGCGCGCCTGGCCTGGCTCGAGCGGCAGGTCTTCGGAGCCAAGAGCGAGAAGCTGCCGATAATCGCCATGCCAGGCCAGGGAACGCTGGGGCTTGAGGAGACGCCGGTTGCTCCGAGGGCCATGGAGCAGGTGAAGTACGAGCGTCGCCGCCCTGCTGCGGAGAAGCGCCCCATTCCGGCCGAAGTTTTTGCGCATCTGCCCGTCCATGAGGTGGTGGAGGTGCTGCCCGAGGAAGTGAAGGCGCAGCCGCAGGCCTATGAGCGGATCAGTGAGGAGCGAACCTTTGAGGTGGAGCTGATCGGGCCGAAGCTGGTGAAGCGTGAGATCGTGCGTCCCAAGTTTCGCCTGAAGGAGAACCGGGAGCAGGCACCGGTGGTGGCGGCGGCGGTTGCGCGTGCGGCGATGGGAGGCTATGCCTCGGCCAGTCTCATCGCCTATGTGGTCATCTCGAAATACCAGCATCACCTTCCCTTGCATCGTATTGAGGCCATGAGTGAGCAGTGGGGTGCGCGGCTGAGCCGCAAATCGATGGCCGAGTGGGTGCGCATCGCCGCGGAGTGGACCGAGCCGATCTACAAGCTGATGCTGCAGGAAATCCTCCACAGCCGGTACGTCCAATGCGACGAGACGCCGGTCAAGGTGATCGACCCTGACGAGCGAGGACAGGGGGCGGCGCAGGGCTACCTGTGGGTCGTGAGCTGTCCCCATGGCGACGTCGTCTTTGATTGGCGCCTGTCTCGACGCCACGGAGAACTGACCACGCTGCTTGGTCCCGATTATCAAGGCATCCTCCAGTCGGATGGCTATGAGGCGTACGCTGCCTATAGTCGCACGCATTCCGGTGTGGTATGGGTTGGCTGCTGGGCGCATGCGAGGCGGTACTTTTTTGAAGCCCAGGGAGAAAAGCCGCGTGTCGCCACGGCCGTGTTGCGGCTGATCGCAAGGATGTACCGCAGGGAGCGTCAGTGGGACGCCGAAGGCCTCCATGGCGACGCGCGGCAAGTCGCGCGAAGGGGCCCTGAAGGCCTTGAGCGCACGATGAAAGCCCTGCGCCGGCTCGCCGTGTGGACGCGGGAACGCGTGTTGCCGAAGTCCGCCATGGGGAAAGCCTGCGACTATCTGCTCGCTCACTGGGCGCCGTTGTCCGCGCACCTCGACTTTGGCGTCACCAGGCTGGATAACAATCTTGTGGAGAATGCCATCCGCCCGTCCTGCGTTGGGAAGAAAAACTGGCTGTTTATCGGCCACCCCGATGCGGGCCAGCGCTCGGCCGTCCTCTACTCCCTGATCGTCTCCTGTCAGCGACACGGGAAAGACCCGCTGGCCTACCTGCGTGATCTGCTCACCCGCCTGCCGGCGATGACCAATCAGGACGACCTCAGCTCGCTGCTGCCCCGCAACTGGCAGCTTTCTTCGTAGGCGTCGTACTGAAATGGTAACCATTACGATCATCGTATTGGTTACCATTACGAAACCCTCTGATTGTCGCGATACGAACTCTGAGGTCGCCGGCCAGACGTTTACCCTGGACGGGGTAGAGTTCGTTGATGTCCTTGAGGTATTCGTACGCCTTAGCGGGCTCATTCAGGGTGCGCCCCTCGACTTCGTTGAGGGTGGCTTTGTAGGAGATCTCGGCTTCGTAGACACGCATGGGATTTTCTCAGGCGTGGCGAAGATGCCGTGTAACCGGAAATCAGTTACTTATCGGGTTCTGCCCGCTTGAGCGAAGCGACCCATGGGGAGGAAAAGCAAAGCCCTGCCGGAGCGCCGAGGAGAGCGCAGCGTCGAGCTGCAGGCTCGCGACGAGGGGGAAGCGCAGGCCCGCCTTGGGCGTGGTGGAGACCGCGCAGCGGTACTACCTTGCCCGACCCAAAATGGGGAGACCAGCGGACGGGCAGTCGCTAGAAGAATTCGGCCGGAGGCCGCGCCCGGATCGATGGCTCGTCGAGCGAATGGGAAACATTGGCGAACTCCGGGTGACCGTGGCTCTCTTTGGCGTATGTTGCCTAAGAAGCAAAAATCGCGTTATCGGAGCTGATCTGGGTTGAGAGGGGAGTCAGAGATCTTTTCGTTCGAAAGCACCGCGCTCATTTCCAAGCATACAGTCTAGAAAGCAATCTTGAGAAGTCCAATGCGGGTTCGAACCTGGTGTGTATTTGACCAGTCCCATTGGTATGTGATTTTAGGTTCAAAGGTGTATCGTCACCGGTTTAAGCATCTGTTCGTGCCCCTCAACTACAGCAAGCTGCTTGATCACCAGAGTTCCTTTTGAGTCGAGGTTTTCTTCCAACTTCTTTTTCGCTATCTTAAAACCTGCTTCGATTGCGAGGGAACCGCCGGTTCCTTGACCTTCTCGTAGATGCCTCGGGTGGTCCTGGGCCGCAAACGTCAGCCATAAGGTCGATAATGCACCTGTGCCAGGTTGCATCACAAGATTATCGAGAGCAAAAATCCGAAAGTCCTTCGGCCGATCATCCCGTTCCCTTTGCCAGTTCTGAAGTTCGTCTGCGAGCACTGCCAAAAATTGGAGCCAATGCTCAGCGTCCAGCGGCACTTTTTTGAGTTTAGGAGGCAAATTGACCGCGGCCAGATCGGCATCGGAAATTTCTGAATCGTGTCGGGCGATCCCATCTGCAATCATTTTGGCGAAAGTGCGCTCCATTTCGGGAGTGTCGGCTATGTTGGCGCGATCCAGCCAGAGTCGTGCTCCAACCGCACCGTGATGAATGTTCGGCCAACTCCATGGGGGCAGCGGGGTTCTAGCTCGAACCGCCGTCTGGAATTCTTTACTAAGGTCGGCGAGTGATTGCGAGACGCTCGCGAAGTACTGGCTCAAATAGGCGACATCGTGCGTGAGCGCAACTCCGGCCCAAAGCGCAACAGCCGTCCAAAAAAGCTCTTCTTGGGTGCCGTCCAGCAGGTGCGGAGCCAACGATGCGATCGCCGCCTGCCGAACCGGTTCGTGGTCTGACAAGATCACGAATCCGAGCAGGAACACCTGTACGTTATGAGAAAGGTGCCGCCGGCTTTTCCCCGCTGCCATGTAGAACGGGTCTGCGACCTCAAATAGTTTGACCAGATCTCCAAAAACGGATTTCAGCCGTACGAGACGAAGAGCGTCAAAAAGATCCTGAATCTTGTCGCAAAACTTCTGGTGCCATACATCGATCGACCCGGACAGCGGCAATAGGCATATCTCTTGGTCGAGCGCACCTACCGCCTCCTGCAAATCGGCGGACGCTCCGCGCTGATGCAAACATCTGGATGCGTGCCGAGCTAGAAGGTGATCCGGTAGGAGCAGGTGCCAAAGATTGATACAACGCCTGACAGCGATTTCCCGAAAGGCGGTGGCTCGCTGCATGATTGTAGCCTCAAAATAGGCCAGTACGTCCAAGTCCTCGAGCCGATAATCGCTGCCGAACAGTCGGGATGGATCACGTGTCACGATGATAATCGGCACGAGCGCGTCGACCTTTCGGATTGCGGCCGCGATGTCATACCCGTGAGTTCCCCCCTTTGCGTCGTCAAGCAGGTCGAGTAGGACCTGATTCGGAAAGGCAACTTTGAATTTTTCAACCACGCTGGCGATATCCTTGTCCT
>JAJXVO010000313.1 GCA_021782105.1 bacterium | reverse complement strand
AAAGGGTCCATGGTTTTGTCGATCCTCGTGCCATGCACGATCCCGAGCCACCGTCCGATCAGGGCACCCAATCCAGGCCGGAATGGGCACCCGAGGATGCGAACGAGGCCTTTGCGACCCGAGTGGTGCAGGGAGTGCCCCGAAGCTCGGAAGCGGTGAGCCCCCAAAAGGACGCATCGGCGCGCCGTCCCCGGCTCAGTGTGGATGATTATGCGGCGGGCGTCATTGCCGGCGACCTGATGGTGCTGGGGCGGGCGATCACGCTCATCGAGAGCAACGCGCCTGCGCACCAGATGCAGGCCCAGCAGCTTCTGGCAAAGCTCCTGCCTTACTCGGGCAAGGCGCGGCGTCTGGGCATCACGGGCATCCCGGGGGCGGGGAAGAGCACGTTCATCGAGTCCTTTGGCTGTCGCCTGACTGATCTCGGGCGCCGCGTTGCGGTGCTCGCGATCGATCCGTCCAGCTCGGTTCACGGCGGAAGCATCCTTGGCGACAAGGTGCGTATGGAGAAACTGGGGACGCGAAAAAACGCATTCATCCGACCGTCGCCCTCCGGCGGATCGCTGGGCGGGGTCGCGCGCAAGACGCGCGAGGCCATCCTGGTGTGCGAGGCGGCGGGCTTCGACGTCGTGATCGTCGAGACCGTGGGGGTGGGGCAGAACGAGGTGACCGTGGCATCGATGGTGGATCTTTTCCTCGTGCTGATGATCGCCGGCGCGGGCGACGAGATGCAGGGGATCAAGAAGGGCGTCATCGAGCTGGCCGACGCGATCGTGATCAACAAGGCCGACGGCGACAACAAGCCGCGCTGCATGGCCGCGCAGGCGGAGATGAAGCGCGTGCTGCATTATCTCCAGCCGACGACCCCGGGTTGGGAAACGCCCGCGCTCCTGGCGTCCTCCCTGTCGGGTGAGGGGGTTCCCGAGGTGTGGACGATGATGGATCGGTTTTTTGCGCACACGCAGGCGACCGGGGCGCACGAGGCGCGTCGTCGCGAGCAGGCGGTGGATTGGATGCACGCGTTGATCCTCGAGAGCCTGCGCACCGAGTTCTACGCGTCGCCTGAGGTAAAGAATCGGCTCGAGGCGGTGGAATACGCGGTCGCCCATGGCCACATGCCGGCCCTTGTGGGGGCTCTCGACCTGTTGCGCGAACGCGCGCGCTGACCGGGCCCGCGCGCCGACCGCTCGGGCCTCAGATCACCAGGTCGTCGGGCAGCCGCAACGCGGCGATCTTTTCGAAGATCCGCTCGCTCGCACGCTGGTAGCGCTCCTTGCCGTCGGAGGGATGATCGTAGTCGGCGGCGTGGATCGGTTTGCCGTAGACGACCGACACCGGCGAGCCGAGGCGGACCGGGCCACCCTTGCCAAAGGCTTCGTAGCTTCCAAAGACACGGGCCGGCACGACGGTCACACCCGTCCTGCAGGCCATGAAACCCACGCCGGCTTTCGGCTTTTGCAGCTTTCCGTCGGGCGTGCGCGTGCCCTCGGGGAAGAGGATCAGGACCTTTCCGTCAGCGATCGCGCGAAGCACGCGTTTCATCGCGTGAATGTCGGAGCCTCCATCGCGGTCGACGGGAATGGTGCCGACCGTATCCAACCACCAGGAAGCGAAGCCGGGTTTCCAGAGGGTCTTGCGGGCAAAAAAACACATCTGCCTCGGGATGTGGCAGCCGACGAGGGGCGGATCGAGATGGCTCGCGTGATTGCAGCTGACGATGAAGCCGCTGTCGCGCGGGAGATTTTCAAGGCCGACGACCTCGCCGCGAAACGCGATGTCGAATAGGACGCGAATGATGTAATGGCAGAAGCCATAGACGAACGTCATCCGCGACTGGGGAAATGCCTCGCTCATGATCCGGGTGGGCGGAGTGGCCTCAGGCCGGAGTGCCTGCAGCCTCGATGGATTTCGAGACGAACTCGACGACCTGATCGAGTGAGAGGTGGGTGCTGTCGATCGCCGTGGCTCCAGGGGGGCAGGCGAGGGGCGCGGTGCGCCGCTGGGTGTCGAGTCGGTCCCTCTCCACGATGGAATCGGTCTGGCCCTCGAGCGCGCGGCGCTTTGCGCGCTCCAGGGGATCGGCGTAGAGGAAGAAACGAAAGTCCGCCTGGGGGAAGATCACCGAGCCGATGTCGCGTCCTTCCATCACCAATCCGTGGAAGCCTGCCTTGCGTGCCACCTCCGCCTGTCCGCGCTGGTAGGCGAGCAGCGCGGTGCGAATCTCGGGAATCGCGGCAAATCGCGAAACCTCGCCGTTCACCGTTGCGCTGCGGATTTCGGCCGCGTCGATGGGACGTCCGTCGATCGTCATGCAGGCGCTGCGCCCAACCAGGTCGGTTCCCAACGTGAGGCCGGCGACCGAGGTTCTCACGGCACGGAGGTCCGACGCGCTCACGCCGCGGCGCAGCAGCTCGGCGGTGATCGCGCGATAAAAGGATCCCGTGTCGACGTGCAGCAGATGAAAACGCTCGCTGAGTGCCCGGGAAGTCGAAGACTTGCCCGAGGCCGCGCCGCCGTCGATGGCAACGATGATGAAGCGTGCTGCGGTCATGCTGCGTTTCGTTGAAGTGGAGGTTGGAAGAGCACGGCGGGGCGTGGAAAACGCGACACAATTCTGGGTGGGGCGGGAAGCGCTCAGACGCGCTCGTTCCGAAGGTCGTCGAGCACCTCGAAGAAGCGCGGGAAGGTCTTGGCGCAACACGCCGGATTGTGCACGGAAAGCCACGGCTGACCGTCGCCTCGAAGGTCCCGGCTTCCGAGGATGGCGAAGCTCATCGCGAAACGGTGGTCCCCGTAGGTTTCGATTTCAACGCCCTGGACGAGCGGGCGTGGGGTGATCGTCAGGGCTCCCTCCTCCTCGTGCACGTCCTGGCCAAGCCTGCGAAGTTCGCGCGCCATGCCCGCGACGCGGTCGGTCTCCTGCTTGCGCGTGTGGGCGATGCCCTCGATCCGGGTCGGCCCCTCGAGCAAGGGAGCGATGGCGGCGAGCGTGAGGAAAGTGTCGGAACATCCGCTGAAGTCGCGCGAAACACCATGCAGCGCAGTGGCCGCGTCGCGCGACGACTCGAGTCCCTCGGTGGATTCGCGGAAGATCCCGCCGACCGCGCGGAGGATCTCGATGAACTCGGTGTCGCCCTGGAGTCCCGCACCCGGTCCGCGAAGTCCAGGGAGGCGGATGCTCCCACCGACGACGAGAGGCAGTGCCAGGAAATAGCTCGCGGCGGTCGCGTCGGGTTCGACGCCGTACAGGCCACCGGGCGCGCGATAACTCTGGCCGGAGCCGATCAGGAATCGGTCTTCGGCGAGGCGTTTTAGCGCGGGTTGGCCAAATTGCTCCATCAGCCGCGAGGTCATCTGTACGAACGGCCAGCGCACGCCGCCGACCAGCCTGACTTCAACGGGCGAGGACGCCAGCGGAGCGACCATCAGGAGCGCGGAGAGCAGCTGACTGCTTTCGCGTGCGTCGATGTCGACGGGGCCGCCACGAAGCCCCCGGGCATGGATTTCGATGGGGAAATGGCCGTCCTCGCCAAGGCAGCGGATGTCCGCTCCGAGCACCCCGAGCGCATCGATGAGGCCCTTCATCGGCCGGCGGCGCATCTGGGGCACGCCGTCGATTCGCCAGTCGCCGGAGGGCGCGGCGGCGCACAAGGCCGTAAGAAAACGGGCGGCGGTGCCGGCGAGGCCCACGAAGAGGTCGGCGCGCCCCGGGGAAAAAAGCCGCGACTGGCCGCTGACCACGACGCGGTCGCCAGCCATGTCCACGGAAACCCCGAGAGTCCGCAGTGCGGCGATCATGAGCTCCGTGTCCTCGCTGGCGAGCGTGCCCGCGAGGGTGACCGGCTCGCTCGAAAGGGCGGCCAGCAAAAGGGCGCGGTTGGTGAGGCTCTTGGATCCGGGAATGCAGGCCGCTCCCCGGACGGGGCCTTGGTAGGGCTGAATCGGAAGGAGCTCGGGAAGGCGGATCATGAGACTGCAACAAAAGAAAGGTCGGGGGAGGGACGAAAGCCAGAAATTGCGAGTGCCTCGAGCGGGGGCGATGGCCTGCGGCCGGTTGGAGGGTGGG
>JAJXVO010000312.1 GCA_021782105.1 bacterium | reverse complement strand
CGGAGTTCGAGTGTCAGCGACCTACCCGGCAGTACCCTTGACGATGGCCGTGCCATCCGAAGCTCCGATGGAGCGAAGGATGGCGCGACGGGGGAGACTCGAACTCCCGACCCGCGGTTTAGAAAACCGCTGCTCTGTCCGGCTGAGCTACCGTCGCCCAAGTGTCGCTGACTTAGTACGCTCCTGCAAATCCGTCGGGCAAGCCGATTCGCGGCGGGGGTTTACCGGCGCTGGAAGTAGCGGCCTTCGATCCAGGCGCCGAGCAGGAGGCCGAGGACGGATAGGAGGAGGGGCCAATTGCCGACCCCAAGTCCGGCTAGCGCAGGGCCGGGGCAGACTCCGCTCAGACCCCAGCCGACGCCGAACAGGGCCGCGCCGACCAGGGTGCGGCGGTTGAGGTAGGCCGGCCGCTTGGCCCAACCCTGGGCGAACAGCGGGCGGCGCGCCAGGCGGGGGAGGACCTGATAACACAGCATCGTGGTGAGGCTCGCGCCTCCGAGCACGAGCAGCAGGCCGAGGTTGTGCAACAAGAGGAATTGTTTGATCGCCTCCGGTCGCACCATCGTCGACAGCGCGAGACCGAAACCGAACAGGACTCCCGCCACCAGCGCGGAAATCATGATGGTGAGCGCGTGCTTCCTTGAATTTGCCCGGCTGGTGTCCTGGTGAGGGTGCATGTCAGAAGGCTCCGAAGGCGTGGACCAGGTGCGCAGTGAGCAGCGCGGTGGACAGGAAGATGATCACCGCCACGAGCGAGGAGAGATGCAGCGAGGCCAGCCCGCAGATTCCATGGCCGGAGGTGCAGCCGTTCCCCATGCGCGCGCCGAAGCCTCCGATCAGGCCGCCGACCAGGAGCTGCCAGCCCGGCACCGAGGTCACGAAGATCCGGCCTCGTCCGAGCGTCAGCGTGTATGCCAGCGCGCCGAGGACCATGCCCAGCCCGTACATCAGGCGCCAGTTTCGCGTGGTGACAAATTTCTCCTGCTGGAAATGCGGGATGTGGCTGACGAAAGACCAGACCGCGGTGTAGGCCGTGCTGACTCCGCCGACCAATCCGGTGAGGGCGAACAGCAGACTCACGCCTAGGCCGATGAACACCCCACCGACGAGAAAATGGACCCAGCCCGTGGGAAACAGAGAGGCGTCGCCGTGGATCACGACCGGAGTTTTGATGGGAAATTCCCCACGGCGTCAACAAGACCCCGCGTAGTGGCAGGCTGGATATTCGTTGGGCGCGTCCGCAGTCCATGTGATGTAACAGACTGGCAGGAAATCGCCGCTGGTTCAGAGCGGATTGGGTTCACGTGGGGAAGGGATGGGCGGAGGGCAGAGCCGATCGTGCGGAGGGGACGGGATCAGCCGGCCGGAAATTCTGCCAGGGCCCGGACCAGGGCTTCAGTCGCGTCCGGGCGCTGGACGGCCAGCCGCAGCGAGTCGGCCAGGCCAAAGGACGTGCAGTCGCGGACCCGGATTCCCCGGCGGTGCAGGGCGGATGCGACGCGGGAGGCGTCGCGAACGCGAACGAGGAGAAACGTGCAAGGGCTTTCGCGGACCTCGAGCCCGAGGCTGCGGAGCGCGCAGGCCAGGGCCGAGCGCCAGGCGGCAATGACGGGCTTGGTGGCTTCGAGCCAGGCGAGCGCCTCGTCGGATACGGTTGCGGCAAGGAACGCTTCGGCGGCGCGGTCGATCACCCAACTCGGGGCGAGGCGGTCGAGGTCGGGCCTGGCCTCGGGCAGGACAAGGTAGGCTGCGCGCAGACCGCACAGGCCGAAAGCCTTGTTCGGGGCGTACAGGCGGAGGGCTCGCTCGGCCGCTCGTTCGAGGGCGGCGACGTCCGCGCTGTCACAGAATGGCGAATACGCGAGGTCCAGCACGAGCGGGCCGGCGAGCGAGGCTTCGCGGACGAAGTCCAGCGACCAGCGATCGCCGGTGGGATTGTTGGGCCAGCAGACGAAGCCGAGGCGGCGTCCGTCGGCGTGCACTTTGAGAAAGTCGGCGGGGCTCCGCTCCTCCGTCCAGGGGCGTCCTTCGACGCGTGCGCAGCGGCCGTACTCCGAAAAGGTCGGACCGAGTGCGTGCACGGGGCCCCGGTGGGCGCGGACGAGGCGTAGGATGAGTTCGCTTGCTCCCGCGCCGACCACGATGCGGTCGGGCGTGACTCCGTGGTGCCCGGCGAGGGTTTCGCGGAGCCGTGTGTAGGATGGATCCGGATACCGAGTGAGGTCGGCGGCGCGCACGGCAGCGAGCACCGCGGGGCAGGGGCCAAGCGGGTTCGCGTTCGTGGAGAAATCGTGAAGCGACTCGGGTCCCGAGTCGGTGCCGCCATGGCAGGGCAGGAGGTCATCCATGGCCGCACCTCGCGATCAGGACGGCCGCGGCCGCGAGCAGGAATGCGGCGGCCCATGCCGTGCGCCGGACGTGCCTGATGCAGGCGGGGGGCGCGTCCGGGGCCGGCGACGCGCCGCCGGGGTTGAGGACATAGATGCCCGGCTTTCCGAGGCGGATCCCGTGGGACAGGGCGAGCGCGGCCATGGGCCAGCCGGAGTTGGGCGAGGGCGTGCGTGCGGCCTCGCCGCCCAGGCGGCGAAGTGTATCCAGCGGGTGGTGACCGAGGGCGGCGAGCAGCAGCGCCGTGAGGCGGGCGGGGACGAGGTTGAGCATGTCGTCCGCCCTGGCGGCCCATTTGCCCGCCCATTCCCAGGCGCCGCGGTAGCCCCACATCGCGTCGGCGGTGTTGGCGAAGCGGTAGAGTGCGGCGCCGGGCAGGCCGAAAAGGGCAAACCAGAAAAGCGGCGCCACGACTGAGTCGGAGAGGTTTTCGGAGAGCGATTCGAGGGCGGATTCCCGGACCTCGGCCTCGGAGAGGCGCGAGGTGTCGCGGCTGACGATCCGCGCGAGGCGGAGGCGGCCGGCGTCGAGGCCGTGGCCCAGGGCGGTCTCCACGGCCCGTACCTCGTCGACCAATACGCGCAGGGCGAGCAGCGGTTTGAGCAGGAGCCCGGTGGCGACCAGCGCGACCCAGGCAGGGGCGAATCGCAGGGCGTGGGCGGCGAACGCGAAAGGGGCGACGAATGCCGCGGCACCGAGGAGCCAGAGTGACGTACCCGCGGCGAAGGCAGCGAGGGGGCCAAGCGAGCTGAGCGGCCGGCCGACCCTGCCGAGCAGGCGTCCGATCCAGGCGACCGGGTGCAGCCGGTTGGGCGGTTCGCCGAACAGCGCATCGACGAGCAGGGCCACGAGAATGCTCACGGCACGAGCGGGTACACGCCGGCGAAGTCGACCGGGATCGAAAAGGCGTCGCGCAGGACCAGGCCGCTGCGGGTGGCGAGCAGGGCGCGGATGATTCCGCCGTGGGTGACGAGCACGAGCGTTTCGCCGGCGTGTCGGCGAAGGAGGTCCGCGAGACAGGCCTTGGCGCGCGCAGAGAGCTGGGCGAAGGATTCCCCGCCGGGAGGGGCGCGGTTCACGAAGTCTGCGCCCCAGGCGTCGACCTCCGTGCGAGGAAGCTCGTCCCAGTGACGACCCTCCCAGGCGCCGAAATTGAGCTCGTGCAAACGGGGATCGGTCGCGACCGGGCCGTCGCCAGCGAGGACGCGCGCGAGGCTCAGGCAGCGCCCTGACGGGCTCGACACCACGAGGCGCGGACCCGGGGGCAGGGAGTGGTTCACACGCTCGGCCTCGGCCTGGAACGTGTCCGCCAGCGGCACCTCGGAGATGCCGTAACAGATGCCCGGCTCGAGGGACACAGACGTGTGGCGCACGAGAATCACCGGCATGACAGCACTCCCACCGCGATCAGGAAGACGATTTCCGCGACCTGTTGAAGCGCGCCTAGACAGTCCCCCGTGTAGCCGCCAATGCGGCGCCGGAACCAGATCGCGCCGAGGATCCGCACCAGGGCCACGGGCACGAGCGCCCACCACAGGTGGAGTGGGAGCAGCAGCAGGGGCGCGAGGCCGGCCACGAGGGTGAGCGCGATGCGCGGCAGTGAAAGGCGCGACGACAGGGCGCGCGCCTTGCTCGGACCTTCGCGCACGTAGTCGAGCGTCGTCATGAGCGAGATCGAGGCGGCGCGGCTGACCGTG
>JAJXVO010000039.1 GCA_021782105.1 bacterium | reverse complement strand
CGCCCGACTTGGCCATCGACACGGCACCCGCGTTGACGTTGAGGGAGCCGTTGAAGGAATTGCCGGAGGAGCCGTTGATCGTGAGGGCCCCTGTGCCGGATTTTACGAGCGTGCCGGAGCCGGTGATGGTGCCGCCGAGGGTGGAATTGCCGCCGCTTACGCCGAGGGTGAGGGTGCCGGAGGAGCCGAGGGTGAGCAGGCCGGAGCTGTTGACCACGTTGAGGGACTGGGCGGTGTTCCCGACATTGAAATTGCCGTCGGACAGGATCGAGACGGTGGTGGTCGTCGCGAGCTGGTTATCCGCACCCATGGCGAGGATGGCCGCGCCCGGGCTTCCGGAACCGGTGCCGAGGGTGACGGAGCCGCCGTTCATCGCGTAGATGCCGGCGCCGGATTTGGACAGCGTCATGGTTCCGCTGTCGACGACGAGGGAGCCGTTGAAGGTGTTGGAGGTGGCCCCGTTGATGGTGGCGGTGCCTGAGCTGAGTGTGAGCGTGCCGGAGCCGCCGATCGTGCCGCCGAGCGTGGAGCTGCCGCCGCTTGCGCCGAGGCTCAGATTGCCTGCCGAACCGATGGTCACCGTTCCCGCGCTGGAGACTGAGTTGATCGACTGGGCGGTGGAAGCGACGTTGAGGGTGCCGTCGGACATGACGGATACGGCGATCGAGGGGGCGAGCTGGTTGTCGGCGCCCATGGAGAGGGTGGAGGCGGTGCCTGTGCCGGTGCCGACGGTGACGGAGCCGCCGCCCATGGCGTAGTTGCCGGCGCCCGACTTGGACATGGACACGGTGCCGGCGTTGACGGCGAGGGAGCCGTTGAAGGAGTTGGCGGAGGAGCCGTTGATTGTGACGGTGCCGGAGCCGGATTTCACGAGGGAACCGGAGCCGGCGATGGTGCCGCCGAGGGTGGAATTGCCGCTATTGTATCCAAGGGAAAGCGTGCCCGATGAAGCCAGATTGATGACTCCGGTGCTGGTGAGCGTATTGAGTGAAAGCGACCCGGAACCCGCGATGGACAGGTTGCCCGCGTTGGTCAGTCCGGTGAATGTCTGCGACGTGCTGGCGACGTCGAGCTTGCCGTCCGAGAAGATCGCGACGGCGGCGTCGTAGCTGGCGATCTGGTTGTCGCCGCCCATGAGCAGCAACGCTGAATTGGCCGCACCCACGCCGTCGCCGACATTGATCGTACCTGTGGCGGCCGTGGCGCCTCCGGTTTTGGCAAAAGTGGCAGTGCCCGTGTTGATCTGGAGTGTCCCACCAAACGAATTGCTCGACGCGCCGGAAAACGTCAGCACGCCGGTGCTGTTCATCGTGATGGCGCCCGACCCGTTGATCACGCCGGACGCCGTCAGGGAGCCGGTACCGTTGATCGTGATGCCTCCACCGTTGCTGACCTGGTTTGAAAGCGTGAGCAGCCCACTTCCGCTATCGATCAGTCCGGCTGTGTTGGACAACTGACCGCTGAGGGTGATGTCGCCGGCTCCGGCCGTGGTGAGGACATGATTGAGGGAGAGTTGACCGGAGATCGTGAGGCTGGCGCCTGCATCGGCCCCGATTGTGGAGTCGGCATTCAGGCTGAGTGCTCCGGAGAACGTATTGTTGCCGCTGGTACTTCGCAGCGCTCCGTTGCCGGAAAGGCCCGTGCCGCTGATGGCGAAGGAGCCTTCGTTGAGCGAGATGTTGCCGGCGAGATCCAGAGCGGCCCCCGAGGCCACCACATTGCCCCAAGTCGACGAGCCGAGGGCCGTGGATGAGGAGGCCACGATGGCTCCCGCATTGATGATGGTCGTCCCGCCGTAGCTATTGTTTCCCGACAGGGTGAGGATGCCCGTGCCGTTTTTAACCAACCCTCCGTAGCCACTCGTGATCTGTCCCGAGAAGGTCGTGTTCGTGGTGTCGCCCACGGTCAAGGTGCTGCCTGTTTTCAGCGTGCCTGAGCCGGAAAGTGACCCGATCGTACCGGCGAACCATTGCAGATTGACCGTGCCGGCACTCCCGATCGTGAGGGCTGTGGCGGCCGGGAGCGCAGTGGCGGTGTTGAACGTGAGCGTGCCGCCGTTAACCGTCGTGGCTCCGGAGTAGGTGTTGGCGGCATCGAGGGTGACCCCGTAGGAGCCGTTCATCGTCAGGCCGCCCGTGCCGGAGAGAACGCTCTTGAACGACACTGCACCGGTGCCGGTGCCTGCCATCGTCAGGTCGGTGGCGAGGTTGAACGTATTATTGAAGGTGAGTGCCGCGGAGGCGTTCTGCGTGAAATTGGTGCCGCTGGAATTCAGCTGCAGCGAGTTGCTGGAGCTGTTGAACGTGTAGCTGTAGGAACCTCCGAACGTGAGCGAACCAGCCTGCTGGTTGGCGCCGAGAGAAATCGTCTGATTGCTTGTGACGTAGGTTCCGTCGAAGGTGAGCGCCGCGGTGGTGGACGGCACGCCGTTGGGGTTCCAATTGGAGGCTGTGCCCCAGGCCGAGTTGCTGGACCCGTTGTCCCACAGCACGGCCTGCCCGTAAAGCGCCGCGCCGGATAGGCAGAACGCCACGAATGTAGCACGCAGACTGCGTGAAACGTGCTTATGAAACGGGACTGGCATGATGACCCAGCCATGAAGGTGTCACGTCTGGGGCGCCCGTTCAAGCTATGAGGCCGGCTTAAGCGAAGGATAGTTGCAATAATCGGTAATTCTCGGGATCGGCGGATTTTCCCGGGAATACGCGAGGATCGCCTACGAGCCGGTATTACGTCTCGATTTCCTAGCTATGTTTCAGGCTATTAGGTATTTAAAATCGCCATTTTGGAGTAGGTTCCGGTCGATCCGAAAAAAGAGGACCGGATTGGGCGCGGGAAAGGCTTCGTGGAACTACCCATTGGCTGGGCAGTGCCTCGGGCCCGGCATGCGCATTAGTTGGCGAACCGGAACACGGCGACATCGCCGTCCTGGAAGACGTACTCCTTGCCCTCGAGCCTGTATTTGCCCGCGTCGCGGGCGGCGGAAGTGGAGCCGAGGCGGGTGAGGTCCTCGTAGGAGACGACCTCGGCCTTGATGAAACCCTTTTCGAAATCGGTGTGGATGACGCCTGCGGCACCGGGGGCCTTGGTGCCGCGTTTGATGGTCCAGGCGCGGGCCTCTTTCTCGCCAGCGGTGAAGTACGTGATGAGGCCGAGCAGGGCGTAGGTCTCGCGGATGAGCGAGGAGACGCCGGAATCGGAGACGCCGAGATCCTTCAGAAAGGCGGTGGCCTCCTCGGGGGAGAGATCGACGAGTTCGGATTCGATCTTGGCGCTGATGGGGACGTAGGCGGCGTCGTGGTGGGTGCGGACGAACTCGGCGACCTGCTTCACGTAGGGATTGTCATTGGCGTTCGCGAGATCGTCCTCGGCGACGTTGCAGGCGTAGATGACGGGTTTGGCCGTGAGCAGTTGGAAGAGGCGCATGAGGCGGGCTTCCTCGTCGGTGGCCTGGAGGATATTGGCGGGCTTATTTTCGTTGAGATGAGGGGCGAGGCGCTCGAGCAGGGCGAGTTCGGCCTGAGCCTCCTTGTCGCCGCTTTTTGCCTTCTTCTGGGTCTTGTCGACACGTTTTTGGACGGCGTCGAGGTCGGCGAGAATGAGTTCGGTCGTGATGACCTCGATATCGCGGATGGGGTCGACGGCGCCCATCGTGTGGATGACATCGGAGTCCTCGAAGCAGCGGACGACATGGACGATGGCGTCGACCTCGCGGATATTGGCGAGGAACTGATTGCCCAGGCCTTCGCCCTGGCTGGCGCCCTTCACGAGGCCGGCGATGTCAACGAATTCGACTGCGGCGGGCACGAGGACGGCGGTCTTGGCGATCTTTGCGAGCACGGCGAGGCGCTCGTCGGGCACGGTGACGACGCCGACGTTCGGATCGATCGTGCAGAACGGATAATTGGCCGCTTCGGCCTTGCGCGAGCGGGTGACAGCGTTGAAGAGGGTGGACTTGCCGACATTGGGCAGACCGACGATACCAGCTTTGAGCATAAAGATTCGGGAAAAGGTTCAAGAGACGGGGGGACTCGGGGCTTGACAAGCCATTTATGGGCCGGTGCACTCCTCGGCTTTTCCAAGTAAAAGAAGCTCCGTCCCTATCTCCTATGGCACTCAAAATCCGTCTCACCCGCGTCGGCGCGACGCACAAGCCCTACTACCGTGTTGTCGTCGCCGAAGCACGTTCGCGTCGCGATGGCGCCGCCGTCGAGGTGCTCGGCACGTACCAGCCCACGAACAAGGGCGAAGGTAACCAGTTCAAGCTGGATTTGGGCCGGGTCGACTACTGGATCGGACATGGCGCCGAGCCGACGGACACTGCCGGTTCGCTGATCCGCCGAGCCCGCAAGGCCAGCGTTGCAGCGACTGCCTGAGTGGGGGAATCTTGCGGTCCTTCGCGGGCCGCTGACTCCTGCGCCGGACAAGTCCGAATCGCATTTCCTCAGCCTCGGTTCATCCCGGGGCTTTTTTGTCTCCTGCGTTCACCATGCCGCTTCACATCGATGTCCTGACGCTATTCCCGCGCATGCTCGAAGGTTTCCTTGCGGAAAGCATTCTGGGCAAGGGGATCGAGCGCGGACTATTGTCGGTGAAGGTTCATGACCTGCGGGCATGGGCGACGGACAAACACCGCACTGCGGACGACCGGCCTTTTGGCGGCGGGGCGGGGATGGTGATGAAGGCCGAGCCGGTGTTTGCCGCCTTCGAGCAACTGCAGAAGCCGGGTTGCCGCCGGATCTATCTGACACCGGACGGCGCGTCGTTTACGACGGCGATGGCCGAGGGGCTTTCGCGCGAGCAGCACCTGATCCTGCTCAGCGGCCATTACGAAGGCATCGACCAGCGAATCCGCGACTGCCTGATCGACCAGGAAATCAGCATTGGCGACTATGTGCTGACGAACGGGACTGTTGCGGCGGCCGTGGTTATCGACGCGCTCAGCCGCTTCATACCCGGCGTTTTAGGAGAGGAAAAGTCATTGACGCACGAAAGTTTCACGAACAAGTTGCTCGACTTTCCTCAATACACGAGGCCCGCCGAATTTCGCGGCATGTCCGTTCCCGAAGTCCTGCTTTCTGGAAATCATGCCGAAATCGAAAAATGGCGACACGCCAAGTGTCTTGAGAAGACCCGCTTAGTCCGACCCGATTTACTTAAATAAACACAGGCCATGAATCCGATCATCAAAGAAATCACCGCCGCACAGGTTAAGAAGGATACTCCCGCGTTCAAAGTGGGCGACGGCGTTCGCGTTCACACCAAGGTTCGCGAGGGCGACAAAGAGCGCATCCAGCTTTTTTCGGGAATCGTGATCGCCCTCAAGGGCCACGGCATCCACGAGACCTTCACGGTCCGCCGCATCAGCTATGGCGAGGGCGTGGAGCGTGTGTTCCCGGTGAATTCGCCGAACATCGAGAAGATCGAGATCGACCGCGTGTCCGAGCCGATGAAGGCCCGCCTCTACTACCTCCGCACGCGCACCGGCAAGGCCGCCATGGCCATCAAGGAAAAGCGTGGCGACGAGGTTGTGGCCGCCGCTCCCGCCGCCGCAAACTGAGTCGCGCGCCAGGCGAACCCATTTCAAAGCGAGCCTGCGGGCTCGCTTTTTTGTTGGTGCGTACGCCGCGTGCACGTCGCTTGGAGCTTGTTGTTGGCGGGAGCTCCCGGCTAGAAATGGAGTGCAGCCGCCTCGAGAACCCCGCTGGTTTTCGTCGGTCCCTCTTTCCCCATGCCTCAAACCCAAAAAATCCGCTGTGGAGTGGCCGGTGTCGGTTCGCTTGGCCAGCACCACGCACGCATCTACGCCTCGCTGCCCAACGCGGAGCTGGCCGGCATCTTCGAGATGAACGATGCCCGCGCGGCCGAAATCTGCGCGCGCCACGGGTGCCGTCGATTTGGTTCGATTGAGGAGATGGGGGAGTTCTGTGACGCGGTGTCGGTGGTGGTGCCCACGGACCGGCACGAGCAGGTGGCGCTGCCTTTGTTGGCGAAGGGATGTCACCTTTTGATCGAGAAACCGATATGCGCTGCGCTGGACGAGGCTGAGCGCGTGCTCGCCGCGGCGCGGGCCTCGGGTTCGATCGTCCAGGTCGGGCACATCGAGCATTTCAATCCTGTGATGGGCTTTCTCGAGAAGGAGGTCCACGAGCCGCGTTTCATCACGGCGGAGCGTCTCGCTCCGTTCACCCCGCGCGGGACCGAGGTGGGCGTGGTGCTCGACCTGATGATCCACGACATCGGTATTGTGCTGGAACTTGCGAAATCTCACGTCGAGCGTATCGACAGCGTGGGAGTGCGTCTCCTCTCGAAGACCGAGGACATCGCGAACGCCCGTATCCAGTTCGTCAACGGCTGTGTGGCGAACCTGAGCGCCAGCCGCATCAGCCTCAAGAAGGTCCGCGAGATCCGCGTGTTTCAGGACAGCGGGTATTTCTCATTCGATTTCATGAACCAGAGCGGGCACCTCGTGCGCAAGCAGGGCATGCTCGAATACGCGGGGCGGATTGTGGCCGGTGCGAAGCCGGCGGAGGTGCCTGTACCCGTCGAGGAGATACCGCTCGCAAAAGGCGAACCGCTTGCCCTCGAACTCGCACATTTCGTCGACAGCGTTGCAAAGGCCAAGGAGCCCAAGGTGGGGGGCGAACTCGCCAAGGGAGCGCTCGAGGTCGCCATTGCCGTCACCGAGCAGATCCGTGCGGCCTGGCTCTGAGCACGGCGGAGATTACCGACGATGAATGCCAAACTCACCCGTTACGCCAGGCTCTCGATTGGCGCTGCCCTCGCGACGATCGTGTTGAAATCGTTCGCGTACTGGGTGACCGGTTCCGTGGGCCTGCTCTCTGACGCGGTCGAATCGCTCGTCAATCTCGCGGGTGGCATCATGGCGTACTGGATGCTGACGGTGGCGGCGAAACCGGCCGACCAGGAGCACGCCTACGGTCACGGGAAGGCGGAGTATTTTTCGAGCGGAGTGGAGGGAAGCCTCATCGTCGTGGCAGCGATCACCATCGGCTGGGAGGCGGTGCCGAGGCTGTTTCATCCGCAGGTGCTCGAAAAGATCGGCGTCGGCCTGCTGGTGTCGATCGCGGCCTCCCTGATCAACCTGGGTGTGGCGCTTTGGATCCTGCGCGCGAGCCGGCGTTACGAGTCGATCACGCTGGAGGCGAATGCGAAGCACCTTCTGACGGACGTGTGGACCTCTGTTGGCGTCGTGATTGCGGTGGCGCTCGTGCCGCTTACAGGCTGGACATGGCTGGACCCGGTAATCGCGATTCTGGTGGCGGCCAACATCATCTGGACGGGTGTCGGCATCGTTCGCCGTTCGATCGGGGGCCTCATGGATCAATCGATTGGGGCTTCGGATCTGGGAACGGTCGACCGCGTGCTTGAGCCCTATCGGAAGGAAGGAGTGAGTTTTCACGCGGTGCTGACCCGCAAGGCGGGGGCGAGGCGTTTCGTGTCGTTCCATGTTCTTGTGCCCGGAGACTGGACCGTGCAGCGCGGTCACGAACTGGCCGAACGCATCGAGGGCGAGGTTCGTTCCGCGTTGGGCAACGCCCACGTGATCACGCACCTGGAGCCTTCGGATGATCCGGCCTCCTTTGAGGACGCCACGCTGGAGCGCGATCTGCCAAGGCAATGAACGTCTGGGCTTGTCGGGCAGGCGGCACTGGAAGCCGACTGGCGCCCGGTTTTGACAGAACGCTGCAGGCGCATTCCCTCTAAGAATGATGAGCCCACTCTCCGACCCCATCTGGGACAGCCAACGCTGGCTGCCGGTTTCGCGCGACGACATGACCGCGCGGGGATGGGACGAGGTGGACGTGATTCTCGTCACGGGCGACGCCTATGTGGACCATCCGTCGTTTGGTGCATCGGTGATCGGGCGCATCATTGAGCGGGAAGGGCTTCGTGTGGCGATTTTGCCCCAGCCGAACTGGTGCGACGACCTGCGCGATTTCAAGAAACTGGGGCGCCCGAGGCTGTTCTTTGGTGTGACGGCGGGCTGCATGGATTCGATGGTGAACCGCTACACGGCGGGCCGTCGCCTGCGCTCGGACGACGCCTACACCCCTGGTGGCGAGTCGGGATTCCGTCCCGACTATGCGGCCACGATCTATTCGCGGATCCTTAAATCACTTTATCCGGACGTGCCGATCCTGATTGGCGGCATCGAGGCGAGCCTGCGTAGGGTGACGCACTACGACTATTGGTCGGACAGCTTCAAGCCGACCGTGCTGGCGGACAGTGGCGCCGACCTGCTGGTGTACGGCATGGGAGAGTTGCCGCTTGAGGAGATCCTGCGCCTGCTCAAGCGCGGCGTGCCCTTCAGCTCGCTCACGACGATCTCCCAGACGGCGGTGCTTTTGGAGAAGGACGCGCCGCTGCCGAAAAACAAGAACTGGGAGGATTTCACGCTGCACTCGCACGAGGAGTGCCTGACGGACAAGGAAAAGTACGCGAAGAATTTCAAGTACATCGAGACCGAGTCGAACCGTGTGAACGCCCGGCGGCTGCTCCAGCCCGTGGGCGAGCGCATGCTCGTGGTGAATCCGCCGTTTCCGACGATGGATGAGCGGCAGATGGACCGGAGCTTCGACCTTCCGTTCACGCGGCTTCCGCACCCGCGTTACCGGAAGCGCGGCCCTATCCCCGCGTACGAGATGATCAAACACTCGGTGAACATGCACCGCGGCTGTTTCGGCGGATGCAGCTTCTGCACGATCTCTGCGCACCAGGGAAAGTTCGTCGCGAGCCGAAGCAAGGAGAGCATCCTGCGCGAGGTGAAGGCGATCACCGAGATGCCCGATTACAAGGGCACGATCACCGACCTCGGCGGCCCCTCGGCGAACATGTACCGGATGAAGGGCATCAGGCAGGAGATCTGTGACGAGTGCATCCGCCCCAGCTGCATCTGGCCGCATGTCTGTGTAAATCTGGATACAGACCACCGGCCGCTCCTGGAGATTTACAGGGATGTGCGGGAGATGCCCGGGGTGAAGCACGCGTTTGTCACAAGCGGCCTGCGCTACGACCTGTTTTTGCATGAGAAAGCCCCGAAGGAGATCAAGGAGGGGCACGAGCGGTACATGGAGGAGCTGATCGCGCACCATGTCTCGGGCCGGCTGAAGGTGGCGCCGGAGCACACCTCGGACGACGTGCTCAAGGTGATGCGAAAGCCCTCGTTCTCGTATTTCTACAAATTCAAGAAGCGCTTCGACGAGGTGAAGCTCAAGTACGGGAAGCCGAACCTGCAGCTGATCCCATATTTCATCAGCTCGCATCCCGGATCGCAGGCGAAGGACATGGCGGATCTCGCGGTGAAGACCAAGGAGCTGGGATTCCGGCTCGAGCAGGTGCAGGATTTCACGCCGACACCGATGACGGTCGCCACCGAGATCTGGGCGACGGGCGTGCATCCGTATACGGGGCAGCCCACGGTGTGCTCGCACAGCAAGGAGGAGAAGGAGGAGCAGCGAAATTTCTTCTTCTGGTACAAGCCGGAGATGCGCGGAAAGATCGCTGCGAGCCTCAAGCGGCTCGGACTCGATGCGTATGCGGAGAAGCTGCTGGGGAAAAAACCTGCCGACAGCGCAATCTCGGGTGACGGCGCGTCACACGGCTGCAAGCGCGAACGGTCGCTCAAGCCCAACGTCGTCTACAGCTGGCGGCGTAAGTAGGCGCCGCCAGGCGATCTTAATGGCTGGCGAGTATTGACGGCGTTTCTTAGTCAAGAACGCGTGGCCGACCTCATCTCTCATCTCCGATACCAGGCCTCCCGTGTGGCCGACGCCCTCTGCAATCGTTGGCTGGCCAGGCAACGGGATGGACACTGGGCGCCGCTCAATCGCGAGGAGTTCCGATCGATGGAAGTGTCATTTTCGCAGTTCTGCGAGGACGTCGCGGTGCGCCGTCTGGCGTCGGAGAAGGGCATCAAGCGGGGATTCTATGTGGATGCCGGCGCGTGTCACCCGGTGGTCGGTTCGAACACGCTGCTGCTGCACAAGGAGGGATGGCGCGGCATCAACATCGAGATGGTTCAAGAAAAGGTGGACTTGTTCAACCGGCTCCGTCCAGGGGACCGCAACGTGTGTGCGGCGTTGGACCGGGTCGAGCGCACCGTGTTCTATTCGACGAACAACGGAAGTATGGACCAGATTTCTGCCGAGCCGCGAAGGGGGTCCGAGCGATCGGCGATGACGCGCACCCTCGACTCGGTGCTGGAGGCGGAGGGCATCGCATCGCGCACCATCGATTACCTCAACATCGACTGTGAACGCGTCGACCTGCGGGTCCTTCAGGGGCTGAGCCTCAAAAGATACCCCGTGCGCATCCTTTCGATCGAGGCCTTGGATGATCAGGCGGAGCGTGAGATCCGCGTCTACGTCGAGGGTCAGGGCATGCGGTTCGTGGAAAAGATGAGGTGGACCCTGATCTTTGAATCCTGAGTCCGACGCACCGCGGGGCGGAAGCGTAGTCCCGATGCGGATTGCGCTTGAGCCGGAGCCGGGCGGCGGTGTGCTCTGGGTTAAACCATCCAACCCAACCCAATCCCATGGCCGGCGTAGGCAAACTCCTCAAACAAGCCCAGAAAATGCAGCGGCAGATCGAGTCGCTCCAAGGTCAGGTCTCCACGAAGGAGATCGAGGTCACGAACGGCGGTGGCGCCGTGAAAGTGAAGGTCAACGG
This sequence comes from bacterium, assembly GCA_021782105.1. Lineage (GTDB taxonomy): Bacteria > Verrucomicrobiota > Verrucomicrobiia > Opitutales > Opitutaceae > MWDT01. Next base: position 8,809 of record JAJXVO010000039.1, on the reverse strand, counting down.
CGGGGGCCAGGTCCTTGCGCTCACGCTGGATCCCGAGTTTCTCAAGGAGGACGCGAAACTGGTGTCCGACACGATTCTCTCCGCGGTGCAGGATGCGCTCAAGCAGGCGAAGGAGTACAACGACGCGGAGATGCAGAAGGTCACGTCGGCCTTCCAGATGCCGGGAATGTTCTGAGTTCCGTAGCGGCGGCGCGGGCTGAACACCCCAACATGTCGCCATCCTCTCGGAAAACGCAGGGAACAGAAGGAAACGAAGATAACGAAGCGATCCAAGCGGTGACAGGAATTCGCCGAGCCCAAAACGAATCACCCGACCGGTGAACGAATCCACGCTCTCGATTCCAAGTTAAGCGCTGTGTTCTTCGGTCCATTCGTTGTCTCCTGTTCAATTCGATCGCAAAATTGGGGCCATGACTCCCGCCTTCGAAAAACTTCAGAAGCAGCTCAAGCAACTGCCCGGCTTGGGCTACCGCTCGTCCGAGCGCATCGCGTTGCACCTGCTCGTCGAGAAGCCCGCGAGGCTGCCCGCGCTGGTGGCGGCGCTGCAGGAGGCCGCCGCGGCGGTGCATCGCTGCGCGCGCTGCGGCAATCTGGCCGAGGCGGAGTGCTGCGAAATCTGCGCCGACGCGCGCCGCGACCGGAGTGTCGTGTGTGTCGTCGAGCAGGTGCCCGACCTGGTGGCGATCGAGCGCTCGGGGGCGCACCGAGGCGTGTACCACGTGCTGCACGGAAAACTTTCGCCGATCTCCGGCGTGAGTCCGGACGATCTGAATTTTGGCCCGCTGCTGCGGGCGCTCGAGGCGGGTGAGGTGAGGGAACTGATCCTCGCGCTCTCGAATGACGTGGAGGGCGAGGCGACCTGCCATTTTCTGACCGAGCGCATTCCGCCCGGCGGCGCGGTCAAGATCACGCGCATCGGATTTGGGCTCCCGAGCGGCGGAGGCGTGCTGTATGCCGACTCGGTCACGCTCAAGAGCGCCCTCGATGGGCGGAGGGATTATCGGTGAGGACGGCGGACTTCGGAGGTCGGAGGCCGGAGATAGGAGCGATGGATTCATCCTCGTTCACCCGGCGGGATTTGAACCACAGTGCAGCGGAGGACACGGAGAAATCCAGAAACCCGAATCCGGGGGAGTATCCTTGTCAGGATGGCTGCTTTCAGCTTTTCAGCCTTTCAGCGTTTCCAATTGGTTCACCATGAGCCGGGAGATGTGCTACCGCTGTTTCTGGCCGAAGAACGCCTGCTGGTGCGGATCGATCCGTCCCATGAAGACGGATACGCGGGTGGTGATCCTGATGCACCCGAAGGAATTCAAGGAGGAGAAGGCGGGGACCGGGCGGCTGACCCACCTGTGCCTGGAGAACAGCGAGATCCAGATGGGGATTGGCTTTGACGGGCATCCGGCGGTGCAGGCCCTGTTGGCGGACGCCGGGAACGTGTGCGTGCTGTTGTATCCGGGGTCCGGGGCGCGGAACCTGTCGAACGGGGAGTTGCCGGCGGCGGAATTGGCGGGGCGCAGGCTGGTGGTGTTCGTGTTGGACGGCACCTGGGCCTGTGCGCGGAAGATGCTTCGGTTGAGCGCAACGCTCCAGCGGCTCCCGCGGGTGATGTTCACGCCCTCGGCTCCGAGCAGGTTCAGGATCAAGCAGCAGCCGCAGGAGGGTTGTCTATCGACGCTCGAGGCGGTGCACGAACTGTTGTGTGCGCTGGAGGTGTCGGGTGTGGACCGGTATCCGGACCGTGATCAGCTGTTGGATTTGTTTGAGCGGATGCAGGAGTACCAGATCCGGTGTGCGGCGGACCCTAACAGGTCTGGGTATCGGCGAAAGCCGTACGGCGACCCGTCGGCTCGGCGTGTGGCGCGCACGATAGGGACCTCGCGGCCGGTGGTTCGTTGGTGAGGGGCCTGGGCGGGTTCACGGTAGGCCTTTACCCCAGTGCGAAGAGGTTGATTAAGCGGCTTTCGGACAGGAGATTGCCGGAGATGTCCGAGGCTCCAGATCCTCCTGCACTATCAAGCCGGCCGAAAGCCAGTCAGACCGATCAAGAGGCGACTGAGGTGCCGGCATGTCCGTTGGGCAGGACTGACAGGATATTTAGGGCGGGAATGTCGAGGGCCTACCTATGTCGGGCGCTGACCGTCTTTCAGTGTCCGAACTCGGTAAAGGTGGACGAGGACTACTACTGCGTCGCGCTGTCGCGACCGCGCGATATGCGGGAGTAGGGGGGTGATTCTTCTCCCTTGCGTAGGCGAAAAGGATCCGTTCACTCGGCGGCAGTCTGGAGCCGCGGGCATAGTATATCGGCTATTATGTGAGCTTCCCAAGCTTGAGAGGAGGGTTCGACTCCCTCTGCCCGCACCAGGCTTCGTCATTGCTGCGCAATGGACTACGCCTGGCTCCGCCGGTTGATTGAGCACGCCGGACAAAGAGAAGCACCGCGCAGAAGCCTGCCGGGCGAAGTGGCTGCGGGAGCAGCACGAAGCCCGGCGAGACGCGCGAACCGCGAGAAAACGTGGAAATCGGCATGAGGCGCGGCATGTCGTCGTCCCGTAGTCTCGCAATGGACTACGCCTGGCTCCGCCGGTTGATTGAGCACGCCGGACAAAGAGAAGCACCGCGCAGAAGCCTGCCGGGCGAAGTGGGCGCACTCACTGGAAGTGTTGTTCCTTTTCCTCGGTCAGGGTGGTGGTGATGAAGCGACCGTTGACGATGAGGAAACTTGCCACCTGGTAGGTATCCGTCACGCGCATCTTTTCCACTGGTTCAGTGGCCAGAACAACATCGGTCCAAGTGCCGTCGCTCAATTGGCGTCGGCCATTGATCGACTTGGTTCCGATCGTTACGGACTCGGAGGAAGAACTCTTCAAACGCTTGTAGATCCAGACCTCTGCGTGGTTCCCCTTGGCGACAGGCGTTTTGACAGGGATGATTTTCTGGGGCTTTCCGATGAGAGCCTCCAGTTCTTTGGCGGGCATTCCCACGTACACCTGCCTCTTGGGCGGCTTTGGGGTGGTGATCTCTTTCTTCGCGGCGGCCGGGATCGGTTTCGCGTCGGCGGATTCGCTGGCGAGCGAGGTGCCGGCGATCGTCGCAAGCAGCGCGATCGGGGCGACGATCAAGCGGATACGGGGCAGTTGGAAGGCGGGCATGGTTTGAAGGGTGGGGCTTGGGGAGGAGATTGGGTAGCGGGTGTTCAACCTATAACACCGCTCTGGGTCCAACTACATCAACTTTGCCCTCTTGTCATCGCCGATACAGAGGATCCGGACGACTGTTGAGGGCATCGATGACTGCGTGGTCGGACTGGCCATTGTTTCCCGCGGATCTGCGGAGCGCACGGGCCTTTCCCCGACGAGGCGTGGGGCTCGTGGCCAGGACATCCGTCCGTCCTTGAACCACATCGAGCATTGGATTGGGTTGGCTCGCTGCAGGCTCTTGAGCCGGAATCCCTGGTTGGGAATCCTGGGTGAGGAATCGGACACGATATCCCGGAAGATCCTCCAGCTGTCAGCTGTGATGGACGTCGAGCCCGGGATGCTCGAGACCATCGACCCGGCTGTGCTGGGGCGCGTGGACTGATTGCCAGTCCGACGTCACTCGACCGCGGCAGCCTCGTCCATGATCGCGACGACGATCGCCTCGACCTGGGTGGCGAGAGCCGCGGCTTCGGGGGCGTTGAACATCGTGAGCAGGAGGGAGGGTTTGATGGAGGCGAGGACGGTGCCCCCGTCTTCCTGGTAGACGGAGATGCGGCAGGGGAGGGCGGCGGAGATTTCGAGCGAGGCGCTGAGGGCCTCCTTGGCCAGCGCGGGGCTGCAGACTTCGAAGACGCGGCATTCGGGCCCGAACTCGACGCCCTTGGCGGCCATACGTTCCTTGAGATTGTGCGTGCCGAGCAAACCGAAGCCGCGTCTCTGTGCGATCTCGGGGAGTCTGGTGGAGACCAGGTCGATGTCGGCCGTCGTGGTGCGCTTGATCAAAAGATCGCTTTTCATCCTGGATACCTCGGTTGATGTGAACGGTACAGAGTCCAAAGCGGGTTTCCTGACGATGGGAGATGATAGATCGATCTGTGGGGCGGGGCGACTGTGGAATTGACGATATCCCCGCCACCGTGAGGTCGTTTTCTCCTTGGGGTCCTCACTGATTCGAATTTGAACAGGTGAAGCGGAATACGTCCCGATGTACCGGCGACCATGGGGGCGTCGAGGCCAGTTGGGCGCCCGGCGAAAACGCTGACGGTCCGCGTGGTTCCGGCCGTGGAAGTCCCTGAGGGAAAGGGAGCCATTATTCTGCTTCGGCGTGCCATGGAGCAGGCCGGGTGCGAAGCCCTGTCACCGTCGCGGTGAAAATGGGTCCGCGAACGATCGGCCTAGGGCAGAGGCGTCACGCGAAGGTTCCGAAACTCCATCGGGGTGCCCTCGAACTGAATTCCGATTTGGCCTGATTTCAGGACGCAGCCTTCGATGCGATTTTGCAGGACCTCGTTGACCGAGACCAGAAGCTCGCCGCCCTGGCAGGTGATGTCGCAGGCGTTCCAGTCGCCCGGCGGGCGCTCGCTGTCGGGCATGAGGTGGCTTCGGATTGGAATCCGCGCGCCCGGAGGGGTCGAAAGAAGGGTCGCAAACGCGGCTCCCGCCATCGGGAGGATGTCGCCCGCGAAGCCGTGCTTGAGCTGGATTTGATACGCCAGCGGCCAGACGCGGTCCTTAGGTCCGGAGGAGATGCGGACGAGGATTCCTCCGTTGCCGGGTTTCCCCGGCCAGCGCCATTCGACGTGGAGTGTGAAGTTGGAGACCGCAGTCGTGGTTTGAAGAAAACCTCCGGGGCGGCCGGCGATCCAGAGGACGCCGTCGGGATCGAGGCGACAGACCTTTGTGATCGACGCGGCGGGAGTGGTGACCAGGCGCCAGTCGGACAGGGTCCGGTCGCTCAGGAGGGAAATGGTGGAGCTGGGGGCGGTGGGCGCGCGCGGGTTTGAGCGCGCGGCCGGGGCGAACGCGAACAAGGCGGACGCAAAGACGGTCGCGAGCGCCGGTTTCATTGCGAAACCGAATAGCTCACGACGAGCGGCGCGCGGATGCAGGCGGCGCAGTTGGCCACGTAGGCGTTCCATGCCTTGGCGCTGGTGAATTCTCCGGCTTTGGACCAGCCTGCGCCGGCATAGTAGGTGATGGCGCGACCGGGGACGACATGGGTCAGCACGAGATCGTTATGGGCGTCGGAAGCGTAGCCGGCGAATTCAGGGCCGGGGACGATGACTGCGGTGCCGAGGGAGCCATTGGTTTTCTGGATACACCACTGGGCGAGCGCGCCGGCTTCGGCCAGCTTCGTCAGGGAGGTCTGGGGATCCTGGCCCTTGTCGGCGGAGTTCTTGTTGAGTCCGATGGCGACATCGAGGGAGGAGGCCGACCCGGAGACGATCCGGAACGTGCTCTGGATGCGATCGAGGTTATGGCCGGCGTCGACGGTGAAGCGTTTGGTCTCGGTCACGCGGACGCCGTGGGCCTCCCAAGGGGCGTAGCTGAGCTCGAAGACTGTTCGGATGGGGCCGTTGGCGAGGATCTTCCAGGAAGTGTAGTTGGCGCTCACGGCGAGTGTGTGGCCGTCCCAGATCCCGGTGCCGCCGCAGCCGCGGGTGGAGCCGGTATTGTACATGTCCATACCCTCGCCCTCATCGGTGTGATAGTGATTGTGGCCCTTGTTGTACCAGCGATCTACGATCAGGTAAGGGACGCGCTTGCACCAGACGTCGATGCCGCTGGAGACCAGGTATTCGCCGCCCGCGACGCTGCGGATGGAAAGGGCCTGGCCGTAGGCGCGGTGGCCGATCTTGTCGTTCTCCCATGCGAAATCGTCGAAACGCTCGGGAATGTAGCGGGCGTAGGTTTTCTGAGGGAAGACAGGGGCGACGTGATCGATTTTCTCGATTGTGAAGACGGCGGACTTCTCCCCCTTGGAGAAATCGTGCTGGAAGAGCAGGTCGCCGTAGCCGAGGCCGAGATTATGGATGTCCTTTGCCAGCGGGTTGTCGTTGGTCACCTGAAACGCCAGATCGTGCCCCTGTGCGTCGTGGACGGCGAGGTGCTGGAGCAGTGCGCCGGGAAGGGCGTGTTCGATCTCGCTCCATGGTACGGCGATCATCTCGGAGGGACGGGGGATGGCAGTCAGGGGATTCGAGACGGTGACGACGAGGCGGGGGCTGGGTTGGGCGAAGGCGACGGCGGCGCCGAGGCCCAGGCCGATGACGCCGAGGAGCGTTTTGAAATGGAGCAGGCGTGTCGGGCGCAGGGAGCTGCGCGGAAGACGGATCGCCGAAGCAGACGTGGAGAATACAGGGCTCATGGGGGAAGGGAGCAGGCGGATTTTAGTGACGGGGAAATTCACTAATGAATGCGTAGTGCACTGGTGAAACACGCGAGGGCTGGCAACAAGAATCCATGGATGGGGGCGGTGCGATCAGCAGGGGTGGAGCCGGGCAATTTGGGGCGGCAAATCGGTGCGGGGCGTTCGTTTTTGGGAGCGCGTCGTCGTGTGCGAGGGAGGTCGTCGACTGCGCCCTGGGCGGTGAGTTGGGGGCGCGTTGATCACGCAGGGAAAGAGGGAGGAGGGCACCGTGCTTGACCGTGGTCCCTGGCGGTCGAAGTTCGGTTCAGGGTGTGCCGGCGTAACCGATCAATTGGGAAAGTTCGGCGGCGATTGAGCGGATATTTGACGAGAATTCGGGGAGACGATCCAGGCTGAAGCGCAGCGTGGATGCGGTGATCCCGAGGGCGGCGACGACCGTTCCATCGGCGCCGAACACCGGTGCGGCGAGGCAGCGCACGCCGGCATTGAACTCCTCGTTGTCGAGACTGAACCCGCGCTCGCGGGTCAACTCGACCTCGCGCTCGATCTCCTCCAGTTCAATGAGTGTGTTGGACGTGTGGCGTGTGGGCGGCTCGCGTTTGAGCACACCCGCGATGTCTTGGAAGTGAAGGTAGGCCAGGAAGATCTTTCCGGTGGACGAACAATGGAGTCCGGCGAGGAAACCGGGACGCGAGGCGGCGCGCAGCGGGTGTGCGCTATCCTGCACGGCCACGATCAGGGAGCGTTCGTCGCAAGGTACGGCCAGATGCGACGTCTCCGCAGTGAGCGCGGTGAGTTTTTGAAGGAGAGGCAGGGCAAGCTCTCTGACTTCCGTGCTCGAGAGTGCGGCCGAGCCGAGTTGAATCAGCACGGGACCCGGTTCGAAACGACCCTCCTGCTTGCGGACAAATCCCTCGAGATGAAGGGTGGTCATTATTCGCAACGTGGTGGTGACCGGAATCTTGAGCTGCCTGGCGAGATCGGCGACCTTCATGCCTTCAGGATGACGGCCGAGAAGCTTCAGGACCCGGCAGGCGTTGCGCAGATTGGGTATGACGTAGCGCTCGCCGGAGCGAGCTGCAGGGAGGGAGCTTGAAGGGGACACGTTCGGTGATCGGAAAGGCGGACAGTAGCGTGATCTCCGGCCCAAAAGTCGGGCGACGAATTGACGGAGGCCACGGGCCACACCGGAAGTTCACCCATAAAATGTCGTTCCAATAATGAACATCCCTAATTTCTACGGACTGGAAGATTTTATGGAATAAATTGATATAATGAGTCTTAAGAAACTAATCCCCCAATCGTCTCTCATTCGAGCGCTGGACCGGGGAATCATCTCAATCACGAGGTTGGAGGGCGGCCTTGAGACATGAAGACAGGTCGACAGGAGTGGACGTGATATTGCCACCAGAACCATCGGGTTCGCCAGTGAACGATAAATTCATTGATGGACACATTTCCTGCTGGAACATAGGCGATAACGTAAGCTAATGGCATTTAATAACTTTTAGATAATATAGGCCTCGGTTGCGCAACAATGCGACCAATCCTCACATTGCACTGCACGGATTGGAACGCACGGTCACTCCGTTGTAGCGCTATTTTTATCCCTCTGATTTCCCCTGCGTCGTTTCGGCGATCCCCTGTAGCTGAGGCGATTATCCCCAGTTCGGGCTGCCCGGTTTGGCGGTCCGGGCGCAATCCCAACCCTAATCAGAACCCACGACCATGGACCGATTCGACACATCGACCGCTCCCTACATCCCCACCGACAACCCGCAAAAACCCCACAATCCAACCGATCTCGTCTTCCGACATTCAAGTGTCCTGCTCCTGCTCGCCGTGGCGGCGGCCTTTTTGTTTTCCGGCGTGGCCAGAGCCGCGGATGCGACTGGGACCGGAACGATCACCGGCCGCGTGCTGAACTCCGATTCAGGCAGATATCTCAACAACGCCCGTGTCGAAGTTGAAGGCACGCACCTGCAGTCCTTCACGAACAAGTTCGGCGAATTCCAACTGAATAACGTTCCGGCCGGCGCGGCCAAGTTGGACGTGTTCTACACGGGACTCAATCCGCTCACGCTCAATGTCACCGTGGTTGCAGGCCGAGCTGCACGGCAGGACGTCTCGATGACCTCCGGCGCCGAGACCGGTGCGATCAAGCTCGATCCGTTCGTCGTGGCCGCGGCCAGGGACACGAACCAGAGTTCGATCGCCATCAACGAGGAGCGTTTCGCGCCGAATCTGAAGACGGTGGTGTCGACCGACCAGTTCGGAGACATCGTCGAGGGCAACATCGGCGAGTTCGTGAAGTTTCTCCCCGGCATCTCGGTGGGCTACACGGCCTCGGACGTGCGCAACGTCTCGATCCGCGGAGTCGGCTCCCAGTACACCGCGATCATGCTGGACGGCTATCGCGTCGCCAGCGCCGACTCAGGAAACGTGAAGTACTCCGCCA
>JAJXVO010000038.1 GCA_021782105.1 bacterium | reverse complement strand
ATTCCGTCTTCTCCGGCGCCGACTGGCACGAGCGCGAGACGCACGACATGTTCGGCATCACCTTCGTCGGCAACCCGAACCAGTCGCCGTTCCTCCTCCCGGACGACGCCGACTACCATCCGCTTCGAAAGGACTTCAAGGCATGATCGCGCCCAAAGAATCCACCGCGGGAACGCCCTCGAACGAGACCTTCACGCTCAATCTCGGCCCCCAGCATCCCGCCACCCATGGCGTGCTGCGCGTGAAACTCACCATGGACGGCGAGTACATCACCCGCGCCGAACCCGTGCCCGGCTACATCCACCGGATGCATGAGAAGATGGGCGAGAACCGCACCTGGGCCCAGTACCTGCCCAACACCAGCCGCGTCGACTACCTCTCCGCGATGACCTACACCCACGCCTACGTGGGAGCGGTGGAGCGCGCGCTCAAGCTCGAGGTCCCGCTGCGCGCCGAGTTCATCCGCGTCATCACCTCCGAGCTCAACCGCATCTCCTCCCACCTCGTGGGATGGGGTGCCTTCGTCATGGATCTGGGCGGCTTCACGCCGATCCTCTACGCCTTCGACGATCGCGAAAAGATCCTCGACCTGCTCGAGGCTGTCACGGGGTCGCGACTCACCTACTGCTACTACCGCTTCGGCGGCGTGGTGGCCGACGTGGACACCGCCTTCCTCGAGGGCTGCAAGGCCTTCGTCAAACACATGCGCCCCAGGCTCGATTTCTACCGCGCTCTGGTGACCGACAACATCATTCTGCGCAAGCGCCTCGAAGGAATCGGCATGGTTTCCGCCGAGATGTGCCGCCGTTACGGCGCCTGCGGCCCTGTGCTGCGCGGCTCGGACGTCGCCTACGACGTGCGCAAGAACGAGCCGTACTCGATCTACAACCAGTTCGATTTCGACATCCCCCACTATCCTCAGGGCGATTCCATGGCCCGCTACAACGTGCGCATGGACGAGATCGAGCAGTCGCTGCGCATCATCGATCAGGCCGTCGCGAAAATCCCCGAGGGCCCGATCATGGGCAAGGTGCCGCGCGTGCTCAAACTGCCCGTCGGCGATTTCTGCTACGCCACCGAGGCCGCCCGCGGACGCCTGCTCGTGCGCGTCAGCTCCGACGGCAAGGACACCCCCTACCGCGTCCGCCTTCGCACGCCCTGCTTCTGCAATCTTTCGCTCTTCGAGGAGGCGTCCAAGGGCATGCTGCTGCCCGATGCCATCGCCTTCATGGGCAGCCTCGACCTCGTGATCCCCGACATCGATCGGTGACCCACCCCAGACCATGAGCTTCTTTGAGCCCTATCTTCCTGCGGTCCGCCTTCTGATTTTCCTGGTGGGCACCGTTGCCTTCGTCGGCCTGAACGCCGCCTACCTCGTGTGGGTCGAGCGCAAGGGCGCAGGCCGCTTCCAGCGCCGCCCCGGTCCCATGGAAGTCGGCCCCCAGGGGCTGCTCCAGCCGCTCGCCGACGGTCTCAAGCTGATGTCCAAGCAGCTCATCGTGCCGCCCGGCGCCGACGCCACTCTCTTCCGCCTCGCGCCTGCCATGGTCATCGCCCCGGCCCTCATGTGCCTGGCGACGATCCCCTACAGCGAATCCCTGCTCGCGCCGCGCAACCTGAACATCGGCCTGATCATGGTGTTCGCGTTCGGCTCAATCAACGTCATGGCGATCATGCTCGGCGGCTGGGCCTCGCGCAACAAGTACGCCATCATCTCCGCCGCCCGCGTCGTCTCGCAGAACGTCGCCTACGAGATCCCCATGCTCCTGGTCGTCATCACGATCCTGATGGTCACCGGCACGATGAATCTCAACGACATCGTCAAACAGCAGGGCCCGTACTTCTGGGACTGGAATCTCTTCAGGGTCTGGGAAAACCCGCTCATGCCGGTGACCTTCGTGATCTTTTTCATCTGCATGCTCGCGGAGACCAACCGCGCCCCCTTCGACATGGCCGAGGCCGAGTCGGAACTCGTGGCCGGCGCCTTCACCGAATACGCGGGCATGGGCTTTGGCGTGTTCTTCATGGGCGAATACGCCAACATCCTCGTGGGCTGCTCGCTCGCCACCGTGCTCTTCCTTGGCGGCTGGCAAAGCCCGATCGGGCTGTTCCCGGGCGTCTGGTGGTTTTTCCTGAAGCTCTACGCGCTGGTCTTCACCGTCGTCTGGATCCGCTGGACCTTCCCGCGCACCCAGTTCTACGGCCTGCTCAACCTTTCCTGGAAAATCCTGATCCCCATCTCCCTCGTGACCCTCCTGCTCACGGCCGTGGTGATGAAACTCCCCCTCCTCTTCTGATCCCATGAAAGCCGTACGCGAAGTCTTGTCGGGCACCAAAAGCCTGCTGGTTGGCATGCGGCTCACGCTGCGTGAGTTTTTCAAGCCCACCATCACCGTCCAGTATCCGCACCAGACCCTGCCGATGCCGGAGCGTTTCCGCGGGCACATCGAGTTGCGGCGCGATCCCGAGACGGGCAAGGCCCTGTGCACGGCCTGCAAGCTGTGCGAACGCGCCTGCCCCTCCGACTGCATCCTCGTCGACGGCGTAAAACTCGAGGGCGAGAAAAAGAAGTCGGTCACAGACTACCACCTCAACTTCACGCAATGCAGCCTGTGCGGCGCGTGCATCGAGGCCTGCCCTTCCGACGCCATCCAGTTCACCAAACGCTACAACCTCGCGAGCCAGACCAACGACTACCGCAACATGGACCTCGTGCAGCGGTTCAAAGACCAGCCCGAAAAGAAATGAACGCGTTCCCCGCCTCCGACTGGCTCCTCCTAGGCATATTTCTGGCTTTCGTGGCCGCCACCGTCGCCGGCGCGCTGATCGCCGTGAACACGGTGCGCATCATCCGCAGCGTCTGCGGTCTGGCGATCTGCTGCGTGGGCCTCGCGGGGCTCTTCTATTTCCTGAGCAGCCCCTTCCTCGCGCTGATGGAGATCCTCATCTACGTCGGTGCGGTCTGCGTCACCATCATCTTCGCCGTCATGCTCGCCGAACCCGACGAGCCCACGCCCGAGCGGCTGGTGAAGCCCTACCCCATCCTCGGCTTCCTCGCCGCCGCCGCGATCGCCGCCGGCGTTTTCTACGGGGTCGCCCACCTCAGCCTCGACACCGGCTGGCTCAACCCCGCGGCCTCGCGCGTAAACGACGGCTCCGTGCACGCCATCGGCGTCGCGCTGCTGACCACCTACAGTCTTCCCTTCGAACTGATCTCGCTCGTCCTGCTGGTCGCCATCCTCGGCGCGCTCGCCATCGCCCACGACGGGCGGAGGAAAGGATAACCCGTCATGCTCCTCTACGATCACCCCCAAGTCTACCTGGTGCTGGCCGCATTCCTGCTCGCGGTCGGTATCTACGGCCTGCTGCGCCGTCGCACGCTCATCGGAATGCTGATCTCGGGCGAGCTGATCTTCGCCGCCGCCTCGCTCAACATCATGACCATCCAGCGCTTCATCTCGCCGGATCCTGTGGCCGGGCAGATCTTCGTGCTCTTCATCATGGGACTCGCCGCCGCGGAGGTCGCCATCGCGCTCTCCATCATCATCGCGATCTACCGCAACTACCGCTCCATCCAGGCGAAGGAGCTCTCCGAGCTGAAGGGATAAGGCCACATGGACGCACCGATCCACGACATCCGCCTTCTCATCGCGCTGCTCGCTCCCCTCGTGGGCGCCGGGCTGGTCATGGCGAGCGGGAAAAAACCCAACTTGCGCGAAGGCATCTCCCTGCTCGCGGCACTGACGATGTTCGGCACGACCGCCTCGCTGCTGCCCGCGATCCTCGCGGGGAAAACCTTCGTCTTCCCGCTCTTCAAGCTGCTGCCGGGCCTTTCGATCACGCTGCGCGCCGACGCCATGTCGATGATCTTTGCGGTGGTCGCCTCGTTCCTGTGGGTGCTCGCCGTATTCTACTCCGCCGGCTACATGCGCGGCCTCGATGAGCACGCGCAGACACGTTTCAACGCCTGCTTCGCCCTCGCGCTGTTCGGCGCCATCGGCTGCGCGTTCTCCGACAATCTGCTCACGCTTTATCTGTTCTACGAGATCGTGTCGGTCGTCACCTATCCGCTCGTCGCGCATCATCAGGACGCCGAGAGCTACTCCGGCGCGCAGAAATACATGACCTACCTCACCACGACGGCCAAGGGCCTCGTGCTGCCGGCCATGGTGCTCATCTACGTGCTCACGGGCACGCTCGACTTCGCGCACAACGTGCACACGGGCATCCTGCCCGTCGGCGTCAACCACTGGATCGTCATCGGCCTGTACGTCGCCTGCATCCTCGGCTTCGCGAAGAACGGCCTGATGCCTTTCCACAACTGGCTTCCCAGCGCCATGGTGGCGCCGACTCCCGTCTCCGCCCTGCTGCACGCCGTCGCAGTCGTGAAGGTCGGCGTGTTCTGCACGACGCGCGTCATGCTCTACGTCTTCGGCGTCGACACCATGACCGCCCTGCACCTGGGCATGCCCACCGCGTACTTCGTGTCCATCACGATCCTCGCGGGCTCGGTGATCGCGCTGTCCAAGGACAATCTCAAGGCGCGGCTCGCCTACTCGACGGTCTCCCAGCTCTCGTACATTATCCTCGGCGTCGCGCTGCTCAATCCGACGGGCGTGGAGGGCGGCCTCATGCACATCGCGATCCACGCCTTTGCGAAGATCACGCTGTTCTTCTGCGCGGGCGCTATCTACGTCGCCACGCACAAGAAGAACATCTCCGAGATGAGCGGCCTGGGCCGCGTGATGCCGTGGACCTTCGGCGCGTTCGCGCTCGCGTCCCTGTCGATGATCGGCGCACCCCCGACCGGCGGCTTTATCTCGAAGCTCTACCTGCTTGTCGGCGCGCTGGACGCCGGCTCGATCGGAATCCTCCTGGTGCTCATCACCTCGACCGTCCTGAACGCCGCGTACTTCGCGCCGGTCGTCTACAAGGCTTTCTTCGGAAAACTCTCCGACGAGGATGCCCACCATCTGCATGGCGAGGCGCCGCTTGCGATGGTCATCCCCCTCTGCATCACCGCCGTGATCTCCGTGGTCATCGGCCTGTACCCCAACCTTCTGCTCGGCCTGGCCAAGGCCGTCTTCTGATGAACATCGTCCGCCTCATCGACTTTCTGCGCGACCGGCTGAAAACCGTGGTGCGCGTCTGCTATGTCCTGCTGGCCCTGCTGGTGGCGGCCGACTTCGTGCGCTGGGCGATCGCCCCCACGCCCCACGGGGCCTCGGAGGCCGCCGCCGAACACGCGACCGGCGCCTGGGCTGCGCTCTACCGCTTCTCCGAGACGGCGCCCGCCTTCTGGTCCGTCTTCGGTTTCGTTGCCTGCGCCCTGATCATCATCCTCTCCAAGTGGTTCGGCCACCGGGGAATCATGACCCGCGAGGACTACTACAATGACTAATTTCTGGATACATCCGGCCCTCATAATGTTCGTGGGCGCGGCGCTGCTGCCCGTGGTGCCCGAACGACTCAGGAAGGGCTTCATGCTCCTGGTTCCGATGCTGGCCTTCGCCCGCGTCATGTCGCTCGACCACGGCGTCTATGGCGAGGTGCCCTTTGCGAAGTGGACGCTGATCTTCGGGCGCGTCGACAAGCTCAGCCAGATCTTCGGCTACATCATGACGCTGATGGCGATCATCGGCACGCTGTATGGCCTGCACGTGAAGCGCGTGGGCGAGCACGTGGCCGCCTGGATCTACGTCGGCGGCTCGCTCGGTGCGATCTACGCGGGAGACTTCCTCACTTTGTTCGTTTTCTGGGAGCTGATGGCGCTGTCGTCGGTGTTCCTGATCTGGTTCCGCGGCCGCAAGGAGTCGCTGTCGGCGGGCTACCGCTACCTGCTCGTCCACATGACCGGCGGCGTGGCGCTGCTGGCGGGCATCATGGTCCACTACCATGCCACGCACAGCATGGCGTTCGTGGCGCTCGACGTCACGCACGCGAATCTCGCGACGTATCTGATCGCGACGGGATTCATCCTCAACGCGGCCGTGCCGCCGCTGCATGCGTGGCTGCCCGACGCCTACGGCGAGGCGACTTTCAACGGTTCGGTGTTCATGTGCGCCTTCACGACGAAGACCGCGGTCTATGCGCTGATCCGCGGTGTCCCGGGGCTCGAGATTCTCGTGCCGCTCGGCGTGATCATGGCGCTGTACGGCGTGGTCTACGCGGTGCTCGAGAACGACTGCCGCCGGCTGCTCGCGTACCACATCATTTCCCAGGTCGGCTACATGGTGGCGGGCGTGGGGCTCGGCACGGAGCTGGCGATCAACGGCGCCTGCGCGCACGCCTTCGCGCACATTCTCTACAAGGGCTTGCTCTTCATGGGCTGCGGCTCGGTGCTCCACATGACCGGCGAGAGCAAGTTCACGGAATTGGGAGGGCTCTACAAAAAGATGCCCTGGACCTTCGTGTTCACGCTGATCGGCGGCCTGTCGATCTCGGCGTTCCCGCTGTTCAGCGGCTTCGTGAGCAAGTCGATGATCATCTCCGCTGGCTTCGCGGACCACAAGTTCTGGGTCGGCTTCCTCCTGCTCCTGGCCTCCGCGGGCACCTTCCTGCACACCGGCCTGAAGGTTCCGTACTTCATCTGGTTCGGGAAAAACAACTGCAAGCCGAAGACCTGGGCGAAGGCGGCGGATCCGGGCTGGAACATGATCGCGGCCATGGCCATCGCCTCGGCGCTGTGCATCTTCATCGGCTGCTACACGCCGTATCTGTATCGGATGCTTCCGTACAACGTGCCCTATCACCCGTACAACCTGCCGCACATTTCCGAGACCCTTCAGATCCTGCTGTTCACCGCGCTGGGCTTCTTCCTGCTTCTCAAGAAACTCCGGCCCGAGGCCGTGATCTCGCTCGATATCGACTGGTTTTACCGCAAGGGCGGCGACGTCTTCCTGTGGATTGCGCGCAAGCCCGTGCAGGCCTTCGACGCCTTCGTGGGCGAGCTGTACCGGCTGGTGGGCCTCAAGGGGCTCATGGGCTCGGCCCGTTCGGTGGGCGAGTTCGACAACGCCGTGATCGACGGCGCGGTCGACGGCTTCGCGGGAAGCTTCCGCCGCCTCGGCGCCTCGCTGCGCAAGGCCCAGCGCGGCGCGCTGCAGGAGAACCTCATGGTCGCCTTCGCGATCGCGGCCCTGCTGCTCGTCGTCCTCATCTTCGTCTTTTAAGGGTCCAGCGCCATGACTTCCGACTGCACGCTCAGCCTCCTGATCTTCAGCCCGCTCGCCGCCGCGGCCGTGGCCTCCCTGCTGCGCAGCGAGCGCGCCCTGCGCGTCTGGACGCTGCTCGCCACCACCGCGATAGCCCTGGTCTCGCTGCCCTTGTTCTGGCGTTTTGACGCCGGTTCCGCCGCGTTCCAATTCGCCGAAAACCACACCTGGATCCCGTGGCTGGGCGTCCACTACGCGGTGGGCGTCGACGGCATCAGCCTCCTGCTCGTCCTGCTCACCACGATCATCACCCCCCTGTGCGTGCTGGCCTCGTGGACCTACATCAAAAAGCGCGTGAGGGAGTTCATGATCGCGCTGCTGATCATGGAGACCGCCATGCTCGGCGTCTTCTGCGCGCTGGATACAGTGCTGTTCTTCGTGTTCTGGGAGGCGATGCTGATCCCGATGTCGCTGATGATAGGCGTGTGGGGCGGGCCGCGGAAGATCTACGCGGCGCTCAAGTTCTTCATCTACACGATGGCGGGCTCGATCATGCTGCTGGTCGCGATCATCGCCATGCGGCTCAAGACGGGCACCTTCAGCCTGCCCGACACGATGGGCTACGCCTTCTCGCCCGGCTTCCAGGCCCTGATCTTCGGGGCGTTCTTCCTGTCCTTCGCGATCAAGGTGCCGATGTTCCCGTTCCACACCTGGCTGCCCGCCGCGCACGTCGAGGCACCCACGGCGGGTTCGGTGATCCTCGCGAGCGTGCTGCTCAAGATGGGCACCTACGGCTTCCTGCGGTTCTGCCTGCCCATCGCCCCGCTCGCCACGCACACCTTCGCGCCCTACGTGCTCTGGCTCTCGGTCGTGGGGATCCTGTACGGCGGCTTCGCGGCGCTCGCCCAGAAGGACATGAAGAAGCTGGTGGCGTATTCGTCGGTCGCACACATGGGCTTCGCCACGCTCGGCATCTTCGCCCTCAACGTCCAGGGCCTCGAGGGCGCCACGCTCGTGATGATCAACCACGGCGTCACCACCGGAGCCCTCTTCATCATGGTCGGCATGCTCTATGAGCGGATCCACACGCGCGACCTGTCGCAGGCCGCCGGCATCGGCTCCAAGATCCCGATCTTCGCGGCCTTCTTCGGGGTGTTCTGCCTGTCCTCGCTGGCTTTCCCGGGCACCAACAGCTTCATCGGCGAATTTCTCGTCCTGGCCGCCGGCTTCAAGGTCTCGAAGATCCTCGTGATCTGCGCGATTCCCGGCGTCGTCGCCGCAGCCGCCTACATGCTGCGCGTTCTCCAGAAGGTCGCCTACGGCTCCGAGGACAATCCCGACCATTCGGGCGTCAAGGACCTCAACCTGCGCGAAATCGCCACGCTCGTGCCCCTGCTCTTCTTCGTCCTGTGGATCGGCCTCCATCCGGAGCCGCTGCTGCGCGTGATGCACACCAGCGTCGTCCACCTCCTCCAACAGACCGCCCGCTGACCGGCCCTCCGTCCCCGACCTAAGGATCCTTTCACGATGTCCTCCTTCCTCCTGGCTTTCCTACCCGAACTCGTGCTCCTCGCCGGCTCCCTGGGCCTTTTCGCGGTGACGCTCGGCGAGAACCAGGCCGCCAAGGCCCGCACGCTCGCCCTGTTCGTGGCCCTCGCCGCCGTGCTCGGCTGCGCCGTGAGCCTGCACGCCCACGCCACCCTCTTCGACGGAGCCTACCGCGTCGACGCCTTCTCGCAGTGGCTCAAGCTCGTGATCTCCGGGGGCTTCACCTTCGTGCTCCTGCTCAGCGCAGACCTGCCCGACATCCGCAGCGCGATCAAGGCCGAGTACTATCTGTTCCTCGCGCTCAGCGTCACCGGCCTGGTGTTCCTCGTCAGTTCCATCGACATCGTCGCGCTGGTCATCGCCCTGGAACTCTCGTCATTCCCCCTCTACATCATGGTCGCCACGCGGCGGGAGCGCGAGGGACAGCGCGTGCAGATGGAATCGGCGATCAAGTACATCATGTTCGGCGTCGCCGCCAACGGCGTCATGTTCTTCGGCCTGAGCTATCTGTACGGACTGACGGGGAGCACCTCGCTGCCCGTGATGATGGAGAAGCTTCAGCCGATCGTGGGCACGCCGCTGGCGATCGCCGGCCTGGCGATGACTTTCGCGGGACTGTTCTACAAGCTCGCGATCTTCCCCTTCCATTTCTGGACGCCCGACGTCTACCAGGGCGCCTCCAACGAGACGGCCGCGATGGTGGCCTCGCTGCCAAAGCTCGGCGCTGTCGCGGTGCTCGTGCGCCTGGTCTCGCTGGCGTCGCCCGACAATCCGACGCTGGTCACCCTGCTCTCGATCCTGGCCTGCGCGTCGATGTTCTACGGAAACCTGATCGCGATGGTCCAAAAGGATTTCAAGCGACTGCTCGGCTTCTCGAGCGTGGCGCATGCCGGATATGCGCTGGTCGGCTTCACGGCCCTCGACGTCGCGGGCTACAGCGCCTCGCTGTTTTACATCACCGGCTACCTGCTGATGATCCTCGCCTGCTTCCTGGTCATCAGCCGAGTTTCCAAGGACGGCCGCAACCTCGCGATCGAGGAGCTGGCAGGCCTGCACAAACGTTCGCCGCTGCTCGCCGTGACGCTCGGTGTCGCGGTTTTCGCGCTGGCGGGCGTGCCCCCCTTCGTCGGGTTCATGGGTAAATTCAGCCTGCTGTTCGCCGCGCTCGGCAAGGGCCACACGGCGCTGGTGGTGCTGATGGTCATCAATTCCGCGATCGCCGTGTACTATTACCTTCGCGTGGTGAAGGAGACGGCCTTCGGCGATCCCGTCGACACCACGCCGATCTGCCTGGATCTGCCCACGAAGGCGCTGTGCGTCGTGCTGATCGTCGGAATCACCGTGCTGGGTATCGCCCCGGAACGAATTCTCGCCACCATCTCCTCGTCGCTCGCCTGCCTGGGAATCCACTGATTGCACGTGTCCCGAAACTGCGCACTTTGACCGCGCCTCCGGGTGACATAAATCCGGAAACCGCAGTTGAACCACGGAGGCATCCGCCTTCGCCAAGGCTACGGCGGACGAGCAGAGGACTCAGGAATTATGAATCTCTTGTGCTCCTAGGGAACACCTGGCAGGTGAAGTGTTTTTTGTGCGGAATCATTTTCGCAACCAACTCTCTCTGTGATCTCTGTGTCCGTGGTTCAAATACAACCGCGTTGTTTTGGATTATCCGGACCTGGGCTCACACAGAGACAGGGAGGTCGGGCACCGGATCTTGAGGAAGGCTGTGGACCCATCCCTTCCATCCCCTCCATCCCTGTAAAAAACCGGTCCGAGGGTTTCCATCCTGTGACTTCTCCGCGTCCTACCTCCGCACCATCGGGCAGCCCGGGTCCTGAAACCCGGACTGTGCCCGTGCCGCCTCTGGTGTCTGCGTTGATGGGGCGCTGACGGCTCAGGGCTGCGCCGGCGCAGCGGGAGGCTCGGCGACGCCGGCGGCGTCCTGCTCCTCCTCCGTCTCGACGATGCGGGCGATGGAGAGCAGCTTGTCGCCGTCGGCGAGTGAGACCAGGCGCACGCCCTTGGCGCCGCGGTTGGTCTCGCGGATATCCTTCACAGGGCAGCGGATGCTCTGGCCCTTCGCGGTGAGGAACATGACCTCGTCGGCATCGCGGACGCTCAGGGCGCCGGCGAGCTTGATCGAACCATCCTCGGGCAGGTCGATGGCCTTCACGCCATTGCCGCCGCGGTTGATGAGGCGGTAGTCCTCGAAACGAGTGCGCACGCCCAGGCCGGCTTCGCTGGCGACGAGGAACTTGGCCTCATGGTCCACGACCTCGATCACCTCGAGGTAGTCGCCCTCGAGTTTGAAGCGCATGCCGGTGACCCCTCCGGTGGCGCGGCCCGTGGCGCGGAACAGCTCCTCGCCGCTCTCCTGGTCGCGCTCGCGGAAGCGAACGGCGAGCCCCTGGTGGGAGACCAGGATCAGCTCGTTGTTGCCGTCGGTGAGCACGGTGCCGATGACGGCGTCGTCCTCGGACAGATTGATGCCGATCAGGCCGCCCTCGCGGGTGGCGTTCTCATAGTCGGCGAGCGCGCTCTTCTTGATGACGCCGGCCTTGGTGGCCATGACGAGGTAGCGGTCGCCGGAAAACTCCCTCACGCAGATCATCGCGGCGATCTTCTCGCCGTCGGTGAGTCTCAGGAAACTGGAGACAGACTTGCCCTTCGAGGCGCGGGCGCCCTCGGGCACGTCGTAGACCTTCTTGGCGTGGCACTGGCCCGTGCTGGTGATGAAGAGGATGAAGTCGTGGGTCGACGCGGTGAACAGGTGCTCGACGAAGTCCTCGTCGTAGGTCTCGGTTCCGATCACGCCCTTGCCGCCGCGCTTCTGGCTGCGGTATTCGGCGACGGGGGTGCGCTTGATGAAGCCCTGGTGGGAGACGGTGATGACGCAGCCCTCGTTGGGGATGACGTCCTCCATGCGAAATTCGCCGGCGGCCCCGATGATCTCGGTCTTGCGCGGGTCGGCGTACTTGGCGCGCATCTCGGCGAGTTCGGTCTTGATGAGGGCGAGCAGCTTGGGGTCGCTCTCGAGGATGCTGCGGAGTTCCTCGATGAGCTTGAGCAGCTCCATGTACTCGGCCTCGATCTTGCCGCGCTCCAAGCCGGTGAGCTGGTAGAGTCGAAGTTCGAGGATGGCGTTGGCCTGGCGCTCGGAAAGCGGGTACTTGGCCATCAGCCTTTCGCGGGCCTCGTCGCGGCTGGAGGAGGCGCGGATGATGCGCACGAAGTCGTCGAGGTTGTCGAGGGCGATCTTGTAGCCCTCGAGGATGTGGGCGCGGTCCTCGGCCTGGCGCAGGCGGAAGCGGGTGCGGCGCGTGACGACGTCGCGGCGGTGCTCGATGTAGCACTCGATGAGCTCCTTGATGTTCATCTGCTTGGGCCGCTTCTTGTCGAGGGCCAGCAGGGTGACGCCGAAGGAGGTTTCGAGTTCGGTCTTCTGGAAAAGCTGGTTGATGACGACCTTGGACTGCTCGCCGCGTTTGAGCTCGATGACGACGCGCGTGTTCTCGTCGGACTCGTCGCGGACGTCGCGGATGCCGTCGATCTCCTTCTCCGTCACCAGTTCCGCGATACGCGTGACGAGGCGGGCGCGGTTGACGTTGTAGGGGATCTCGGTGATGACGATCTGCTCCATGCCCGTCTTGGTCTCCTCGGTGAGGGCCTTGCCGCGGATGCGGACGATGCCCTTGCCTGTGCGCAGGTAGCTCTCGATGCCGGCGCGGCCGGCGATGGTGCCGCCGGTCGGAAAATCGGGGCCGCGGACGATGGTGCACAGCTCGTCGACGGAGATGGAGGGCTTGTCGATGATGGCGCAGGTGGCGTCGATGATCTCGCCGAGATTGTGCGGCGGAATGTTGGTGGCCATGCCGACGGCGATGCCCGTCGAGCCGTTCATCAGCAGGTTGGGCAGGGCGGCGGGAAGGACGGTGGGCTCGGTGGTCGACTCCTTGTAATTGGGGGCGAAGTCGACTGTCTCCTCCTCGATGTCGCGGAGCAGGTCCTCGGCGACCAGATTGAGGCGGCATTCGGTGTAGCGGTAGGCGGCGGGGGGGTCGCCGTCGATGGAGCCGAAGTTGCCCTGAGGATCGATGAGCGGATAGCGCATGACCCAGTTCTGTGCGAGACGGGCGAGCGTGTCGTAGACCGAGGAATCGCCGTGGGGATGGTAATTCTTGAGCACTTCGCCGACGACGCCTGCGCACTTGTCGAAGGAGCGGCTGTGCAGCAGCCCCTCGCGGAGCATCGCGTAGAGAATGCGGCGCTGCACGGGTTTCAGACCATCGCGCGCGTCGGGGAGGGCGCGCGAGATGATGACCGACATCGAATAATCGATGTAGGCCGTCTGCATGATATCGGTGATGTTCGCCGAGGAAACCTTCTCGTTGGCGGAATACATTGGAAAGGGGGCCGGGAGGGACGGGCGGGGAGGAATGGCAGAGGGGGCGGCGGAGGAGGCGGGAGGTCTTGCGACCTTCGCCTCGCGCTATCCGGGACTCAGATCACACGTCGAGATAGGACACGTTCAAAGCGTTGTCCTCGATGAACTGGCGGCGCGGCGGCACCTCGTCGCCCATGAGCAGGGTGAACAGGGAGTCGGCCTTGGCGGCGTCGTTGATGGTGACGCGCAGCAGGCGGCGTTTCTCGGGATCCATGGTGGTCTCGAAGAGCTGCTTCGGATTCATTTCACCGAGACCCTTGTAGCGCTGAATCGTCAGCCCCTTGCGACCGAGGCTTCGGATATGGGAGAGGATCGCGAGCGGGGAGCCGAGTTCGGTGCTCAGCTCGTTTTTCGCACCGGGGTTCTCGGTGACGACATAGCGGGGCTGCTCGGTGGGGCTGAAGTGGTTGATGTCGAGTCCGGCGTCGGCGATGATCTTGAGGAGCTTGGTCATCTCGGAGGCCTCGAAGATCTCGTGGATGGTGATGCGCTTGGGCGCTGCGGCGGGGGTGGTGGGAGCGGCGGGGCCGGCAGCGACGTTGTCGGGCTGTTCGAACAGATCGGCGTCGAGGCCGTGGTACTGGACGAAGGCGGCGCGGGCGTCTTCGTTCATCAGAAACTCGAAAGCCTCCTTGTTGCCCTCTCGGATCCGGGCGACGTAGCGCGGCAGCGCATGGGAGGCGAGGTCGTGCTGGTCGAGGTAGGCGTTGAGGTCGGCGCCGTAGCGGGTGACGCCCAAACCGAGTTTTTCCAGCGCGGCGAGGGTCTCGACGATCTTGTCGACCTGGGCGGGCGCAAAGGCGTGCTGGTCGCGCAGACGCGTGAGGGTGACATCCTCGGAACCGAGCTCGAGCAGGATGCGGTTGAGCTGTTCGTCGTTGTCGATGTACTGCTCGCGCTTCTTGCGCTTGATCCTATAGAGCGGGGGCTGGGCGATGTAGACGTAGCCGCGCTCGATCAGGCCGCGCATTTGGCGGTAGATGAAAGTAAGCAGCAAAGTGCGGATGTGGGAGCCGTCGACGTCGGCGTCCGTCATGATGATGATCTTGTGGTAGCGAGCCTTTTCGGCGTTGAAGCCACCCACGTTCTCGTCGCCCTCGCCGATGCCGCAGCCGAAGGCGGTGATGAGCGTGCGGATTTCCTCGTTGGAGAGGACCTTGTCGAGGCGGGCCTTCTCCACGTTGATCACCTTGCCGCGCAAGGGAAGGATGGCCTGAATGCGGCGGTCGCGGCCCTGCTTGGCGGAGCCTCCGGCGGAGTCGCCCTCGACGATGTAGATTTCGGTCAGCGCGGGATCGCGTTCGGAGCAGTCGGCGAGCTTGCCGGGGAGACCGCCGCCGGAGAGGGCTCCCTTGCGAACGGTCTCGCGGGCCTTGCGCGCGGCCTCGCGGGCTCGGGCGGCGTTGATCGTCTTGTCGATCATTCGCTTGGCGAGAGCCACGTTCGATTCCAGGTAGAAGCGCAGTTTTTCGCCGACTATCTTCTGGACGATGCCGTCGACCTCGGAATTGGAGAGCTTAGTCTTGGTCTGGCCCTCGAAGCGGGGCTCGGGGACTTTTACGGAGATGACAGCCACGAGGCCCTCGCGCACATCGTCGCCGGTGATGGCCGGGTCTTTCTCCTTGATCAGATTGTTGGCCTTGGCGAAGGCGTTGACCACGCGGGTGAGGGCCGTGCGAAATCCGGACAGGTGGGTGCCGCCCTCGATGTTGTAGATCGAGTTGGCGTAGGCGAAGACCTGGTCGTTGTAGGTGTCGTTGTACTGGAGCGCCACATCGACGACGGTGCCCGGCTTCGACGGATCGTTCTCGTCGAATGCGGTATCCGAAAAAGTGATAGGCTTTTCGTGCAGGACGTTTTTGTTCTGATTGAGATATTTGACGAACTCCGTGATGCCGTCCTTGAAATAGAACACGTCGTTCTTCTGTGCGCGCTCGTCGTGCAGCTCGATGCGGACCCCCGGGTTGAGGAAGGCGAGTTCGCGCAAGCGTTTGGCGAGGATCTCGTATTGAAACTCGCGGGTTCCCTGGAAGATCTCGGGGTCGGGCTTGAAGGTGATCTTGGTGCCGGTCTTCCTGGTGTCGCCGATTACGGCCATTTTCTGAGTGGTCTTACCCTGCGCGAAGCGCATCTGGTAGACTTTGCCGTTGCGGCGAACCTCGGCGACGAACCACTCGGAGACGGCGTTCACGCACTTCGCGCCGACGCCGTGGAGGCCGCCGGACACCTGATAGGCCCCCTTGCCGAATTTTCCGCCCGCATGGAGGTTGGTCAGCACCAGCTCCAACGCCGGAATCTTGTACTGCGGATGCGGGTCGACCGGAATGCCGCGGCCGTCGTCCTCGATCGAACAGGATCCGTCGAGATGGACGGTCACCTGCACCGCATGCGCGAAACCGGCAAGGGCTTCATCAATGCAGTTATCGACGATCTCGAACACGCAGTGGTGGAGGCCGCGCTCATTCGTGTCGCCGATGTACATGTCGGGGCGCTTTCGAACGCCCTCAAGACCTTCCAACTTCTGGATCTTAGATGCGTCGTAGGCCTCGGCTCCGGCTTGGTTTTGGATGAGGTGTTGCTGGTCGGAGAGGTCGGACATGAAAAGCGATATTCAGGTGAAATTATGAAGGGGAAAGTGCACCGAAAAATGCCCCCCGATGCGAGGGTTTTTTTCCGATGCCCCAACGGCTCAAAAGCACACGTTTCGCGCCAAAGCAGGAGAAGCTTCGCTAATGCATAAACCTCGCCCTTATCCCTTGCGTTACTATAACTTAATACAGCGTTGCAGCGTGAATATTCCCCCTTTACCTAGTTTCTTAAGTGAAGCTCTCAGTAAAAGTGAATTATGCGTGCCGGGTTTTGGCCCAGATTGCCCGCCTTCACGGCACGGGCGAACTGGCCCACGTGGAAACCCTCGCACAGGCTGAATCGGTGCCTGCAAACTACCTCGCGCAGATCCTTTCCGAGCTGCGGGATGGCGGCCTGATCACGAGCCGGCGCGGAAAACAGGGCGGTTATGCCCTCGCCCGCCCGCCCGAGCAGATCACGCTTCTGGAGATCGTCAAACTCGTCGAAGGCCAGCTGCTCGACTACTCCGAAGTGAACCGCGGCCAATCGAGCCGGCGCATGAGCCAGGTCTGGGCCGACGTGCGCCTCGCGCTCGAGGCAAAACTGCAGACCTACACGCTCGACAAGCTTTCGGCGGGCGTGCCCGACGAGATGTACTACATCTAGGCGCGCAGGGCCGTCCCGCTCGCCCCTCTTCCCTATCTGTACTCGATCCGGGATTAGGTGTTGTGTGCCACGCGCCGAGCAAGTAGCCGATTCGGCCATGCTCACCCCGGTCCTCGAAAAGCTCCTGATCCTTCAAGACCGCGACCGGCACCGCCGGGACCTCGAAAGCCAGCTCCAGTCGGTGCCCAGGGAGATTGCCGGAGTCGAAGCAAAGATCGCCTCGGAGAAGGCCGCCATAAACTCGGCGCGCACCGAGCTGATGGAGTGCGAGACCCAGAAAAAGATCCTCGAGACGGAAATCGCCTCCGTCGAACAGCAACTCGCGCGCTATCGGACGCAGCAGCTCGAGGTCAGAAAGAACGACGAGTATCAGGCGCTTGGACACGAGATCGAGACCAAGCAGGGGCAGATCGGCGAACTCGAGGAAAAGGAGATCGGCGTCCTCTACTCGATCGACGAGGCGCGCAAGAAATTCGCGGCGGCGGAAGCCGTGCTGCGCGAGCACATCGCCGGCCACGAGTCCCGTATCCGCCAGCTGCGCGAGCTCGAGACGCGCCTGCGCTCCGAGCTCACCGAGGCCCAGGCCTCGCTCGCCGAGGCCCGCGTGCCCCTCGACGAAATTTCACTTCGCCTGTACGACCGTGTCGCGAGCCGCAACTTTCCCGCTTGCGTCCCCGTGCGCTCCAGCACCTGTGGCGGCTGTCACCTGAAGGTCAGCAGCGAAGTCGAGTCCGCCGTCCGCTCCCGCGACACCAAACTCATCACCTGCGATCAGTGCGGCCGGATCGTCTGGTTCGAATAAGGCGGCCCGCTCCCCCTCATCATGTCCTACACTCCCAATCCGGCCCGCTACGACCATGCCTCGACGTTCAAGGCCTGCGGACGCAGCGGTTTGAAGCTCTCTCAGCTCGCCCTCGGCTACTGGCACAATTTCGGCGCCGAGAACGATTATCAGGTCTGCCGGTCGATGACGTTGCGCGCCTTCGACCTGGGCATCACCCATTTTGACCTCGCGAACAACTACGGTCCTCCGGCGGGCTCGGCCGAAACCGTCTTCGGCCGGACGCTGCGCGAGGATCTGGCGGCACACCGCGACGAGATGGTGATCGCCACGAAGGCGGGCTATTACATGTGGCCCGGCCCCTACGGCGAGTGGGGCTCCCGCAAATATCTGCTTTCCAGCCTGGACCAGAGCCTCAAGCGCATGGGCCTGGAGTACGTCGACATTTTCTACCACCACCGGCCCGACCCCAACACGCCGCTCGAGGAATCGATGGGAGCGCTCGCCCACGCAGTCCGCACCGGCAAGGCCCTCTACGTCGGCCTGTCCAATTATTACGACGCGACCCGCGCCGCCCAGGCGATCGCGCTCCTGCGCGAAATGGGCGTTCCCTGCCTGATCCACCAGCATCGGTATCACATGATGGATCGTCAGATCGAAGGAGCGCTCCTGCCCGCGCTGGAGAGCTCCGGGGTTGGAGGCATCGCCTTCTGCCCTCTGGCCCAAGGCGTGCTCACCAACCGCTACCTCGGCGGCATCGCCGCCGACTCCCGCGCCGCGCGCGACGCCCGCTTCCTCAAACCCTCGGACATCACCGAGGACAAGCTCGCGAAGATACGCGGCCTCGACGCGCTGGCCCGAAAGCGCGGCCAGTCGCTCGCCCAAATGGCGCTCGCCTGGACCTTGCGCGCTCCGGCCAGCGCCTTCGCGATCATCGGCGCCAGCAAGGTCTCCCAGATCGAGGAGAACCTGGAGGCGCTCAAGGACACGAGTTTCAGCGCCGAGGAGCTCGCCGCCATCGACCAGATCCTCGCGAGGTGAGGCGCGGTGAATCTCATCCTCTTCGAACCTGACGAACTCCAGCGTCCGCTGCCGATTGAAGACCCGCGGGCGCGGCACCTGCTGACCGTGTTGCGCCGCGGGCTCGGCGATCGTTTCGACGCGGGGTTGATCGACGGCCCCCGGGGGAAAGGCACGCTTTTGAAGGTCGGTGGCTCGACGCTCGAGTTCGCGTTCGAGTGGGGTGTCCAGCCCCCTGCCCTCGCGCCGCTCCGGCTGCTCATCGGGCTGCCCCGCCCCCAGACCGCGCGAAAGATTCTCGCAGAGGCCACGGCGCTGGGCGTGTGCGCAATCGACTTTTTCCCCGCCGCCAGGGGCGAGCCCGGCTACGCACAAAGCACGCTATGGTCGTCCGGAGAGTGGCGACGCCACCTGATCGCCGGCGCCGAACAGGCCTTTTGCACGCGCCTGCCCGCCGTGCGATGGACGCTGGAGCTGCGCGCCCTGCTCACGGAGTTGCCGGCGGACGGAAGCCGCCTGGCGCTGGACAATTACGAAGCATCCTACCCGCTCACCGCCAATCCGCCCGCACCCCCGGTTTCGCTGGCGATCGGTCCCGAGCGCGGCTGGTCGGCCGAGGAGCGCAGCCTGCTGCGGGAGGCGGGATTCTCCCTGCACCACCTCGGCCCGCGCGTGCTCCGGACGGAAACGGCGGTCGTGGCGGCCTCCACGCTGCTGCTCTCGGCGCTCGGGCGCCTGTGAAGCGCGGCCGGCGCAGGGCTCTCGTAGTCAGCTTCGGTTGAGAAAGGTCAGGACTTGGCTTACCTTGGGGGATGAAGCTCCGCCTCTTCCTCATCAGCGCTCTTCTTCCTATGATCTCCACCGCCTCCAAAGCTGCGCCCGCCCAGGTCGGCGATCCAGCCCCTCAAATCTCGGGTGTCACCGAAAACGGCACGACCCTTCCCTTCTCAGAAGTCTACAACAGCCACAAGTACACCCTGGTCTATTTCTTCCCCAAAGCCGAAACGCCCGGCTGCACCAAACAGGGATGCTCCCTGCGCGACGCCAACGTCCAGCTCACAAAACTCGGCGTCGCCATTCTCGGCGTCAGCGCCGACACGGTGAAGGCCCAAAAGACATTCAAGGAGAAATTCCACTTCCCCTTCACCCTCATCGCCGATCCCGACCACACGGTCTCCAAGGCCTTCGGCGTGCCTAAGATTTTCATGACGAATCTCGACACCCGCCAGGCGTACCTGATCGAGGGCGGAAAGATCGTGTGGGCCGACTACGCGGCCGCCACGGACAAGCAGGCCGAGGACGTGCTGCGAGTGATCGAAAGCCGCGGGAAGTAAACGCCCCCGCCTCTGACCCTCCCACA
>JAJXVO010000311.1 GCA_021782105.1 bacterium | reverse complement strand
CGGCGTCCCCGTCGAAAAACTCCGCGAACCGCTCCCGCCCCCCTCCCTCCACCCCGCCGGCTCCAGCGCCCTCCAGGTCGTCGCCAGCGGACCCGATATCGTCGGCGACCCCCTCTACGAGGCCATCCTCTCCCTGATCCAGGAAGCCGAGCGGAGCATTTGGATCGTGACCCCCTATTTCATTCCCGACGAGGTGCTCCTCCGTTCGCTGATCGTGAAAGCACGCGCCGGACGCGAGGTCGTGCTCATCGTGCCTGCGCACTCCAATCACCCCGTCACTGATTTTGCCCGCAAACATTACCTGAGGGAACTCCAGGCCGCGGGCGCGCACGTGCGGCTCTTTGGACCTGGCATGCTGCACAGCAAGGCCATGATCGTCGACGATCGCTACGGCCTGCTAGGCTCCGCAAACTTCGACCTGCGCAGCCTGTTCGTAAATTTCGAGATCGGTGTGATGGTGTATTCGGAAAGCGACGCACAAGCGATGAAGCAATGGGCGCTCCAACTCCTCTCACGCTGCCAAGCGCCCGCCGCGGGCCGAAGCCGGCGTGCACGGATGTTCGGCAACGTCGCCGAGGAACTCAGCCGGCTGCTGGCTCCACTGCTCTGAAGTTCTCCCGCTCGGCTACGCCCGAAGCGCCGAGCGAAGCGCGTCGACAAGATCGCCCAGCCCGATTTCCCGCTCCTCACGACTCTGCAGGTCGCGAAGTTTCGCAGTTCCACGGGCCACCTCGTCCTGGCCATAGATCACGGCAAAGCGCGCACCCGACTCGGTCGCCGCTTTGAATTGTTTGCCAAAGGCCAGCGGCCGCATCGGATACTCCACTCGAATTCCCGAAGCCCTAAGTGCCTGCAGGGCCGGAAACGCCGCCATCCGCTCCGCCTCGCCACCGAGCACAAAGTATACGTCAGGGGCGTTCACGTAGGATGGCATCAGGCCGCGCTGCTCAAGCAGCAGCGCGAACGTCATGTCCCCAATCGCGAATCCGACGGCCGGCAGCTCAGAATACCCGAGCTTACCCACAAGATTGTCGTAACGCCCGCCCCCCGCCAGAGCCCGCAGCTCCCCCTTTCGGTCAAAGGCCTCAAACACAAAACCGGTGTAATAAGCGAGTCCCCTAACCACCCCGAGGTCCACCTCGACAAAGCCCCCCAATCCCATGGCGGTGAGATTGCCAATCAGTCGCTTCCATTCGCCGATTCTTCCTTGCACTTTCTCGTTATGGAGCGGAGCCATCAGAGCTTCGAGCGAGGCCATCGACTTGATCGACAGCAGGGCGAGGATGCGCTCCTTCAGGACAGCCTCGAGCGCACCAAACTGCGTCTGGTACTCCTCAAATGCCTTGTCCCCAATTTTCTCGAACTTATCGACGGCGCCGAGAATCGCCCGAGCCCTGGGTTCGTCCAACCCCAGCGCTTCCAGGTAATAGAACCACAGATTTCTATCGCTCAGACGTATATAAAAATCGGGTTCTGCAAGTCCGAACGCGCAAAGCGCTTGAATGAGAAGAGCGATGAGCTCGGTTTCCGCCTCGATGCCCGTCTCTCCAAACACATCCGCGTTGAACTGGAAGAAGCAGCGTCCACGCCCCTTCTGCATTCGCTCGTAGCGATAGAACTCAGCGATCGAAAACCACTTGATGGGACGTTTCAGGGTGGCGGCCTGCTCTCCGACCAGCCGACACACCGTCGGCGTCATCTCAGGCCGGAGCGCAACCTCACGCCCCCCCTTGTCGGTGAAACTAAACAGTTGCTGTTCAATCTCCGGTCCCGACTTGGTGCGGTACAGATCCAGAGGTTCGAGGACCGGCGCGTCGTATTCCTGGAAGCCAAATGTGACCGCAGTCTGGCGCCACACCTTGAACAGGTGGTTGCGCTGCGCCAGGGCGTCGGGATAAAACTCGCGGAATCCGGGCAGGGTCTGGAACGTAGGCATAGAAGGACGAAACCTTGCGAATTTCCTCCTCCCTGTGCCATCCCAAACTCCCCAAAAAACAGAACCGGGCCTTGGAGGGCCCGGTTCAGCTCGAGGGAGCTAAGCTTTTTACAGCCGTCCCAAGTCAATCTTGGTCAACTGTTGCTTAAGGATCTTGCCAGCCTTGAATTTCACAACGGCACGCTCGGGAATAACAACCTCGGCTTCGGGTTTGTTCGGATTGCGGCCGATGCGCGACTTGCGTCGCTGCACTTCGAGCACTCCGAAGTTACGAAGTTCGACGTTCCTGCCATCGGCCAGAGCCTTCTGGATGATGTCGAGGGTGAGTTGGACGGTCTCCACAATTTGCTTCTGTGGGAAGTTCGTTTTCTTGTAGATATCGAGGACGATCTCGCGTTTCGTGAGGTTAGTGGACATATGGTTCCTTTTACTGAAGCTTTGAAACGCCTTAAGTTATTTGCGGATTATAGATTAGGTCAATAAGAAGTCGCAGTAAAAACCTGAGTATTTTTACGTAAGTTGTTGATTTTCCTTTCCGAACTTGCGCAAAACCGAGGCAGAGGCTTTCGACAAGGCATGCCCGATCCGAACGCCGTAAACTCCATGTTCTCGCGCATAGCTGGGCGCTATGACCTGGCAAATCATGCTTTGAGCGGCGGCCTGGACCTCTGGTGGCGGAAGCGCCTGGTATGGGCGGTGGGACGAGCCAAACCGGCCGATATGCTGGATCTGGCGACCGGAAGCGGCGACGTCGCCTTCGCACTCGCCCGTGCCCTCCCTCGCGGGGTGGCAATCCTGGGCATGGATTTTTGCGAACCGATGCTGGACCAGGCAAAACTCAAACGCCAACGGGCTGCAGGCCGCTACGAACGCGTGCACTTCCAGGTGGGCGACGGCATGGCGCTCCCCCTCCCCGATGCCTCGGTGGACGGCGTCACCATCGCCTTCGGTCTGCGCAACATGTCCGATCGGGCCGTGGCCCTGCGCGAGATGCGCCGCGTCCTCCGCAAGGGAGGTCGGTTGTGGGTGCTGGAATTTTCGCAGCCTCACCCCTGGTTCAAACCGTTCTATCTATTTTATCTGCGCCATATTCTGCCGCGTCTCGCGGCGCTGATCACCGGGGACAAGGGCGCTTATGAATACCTCAATCGCACCATAGAAAGCTTCCCCGACCGGCCGCGCCTCGCCGCGGAGATAGGCGCCGCCGGCTTTTCATCCATCTCTGTCCGAGCGCTCTCATTCGGAATCGTCGCGCTCCACGAGGGCATCGCATAAGCCGCGCTGAATCCTTTTTTTGAATACCTCATGACGTGGAGTGAGATCCCCTTCTACCGCGCCTTCGCGGGATCTCCGCGCTTGCCTCACCGAGGCTATGCAGCAATTTTGATGCCGTGGCCGCATCTAAATCGTTTTCCAACGTCATCTCCTACGAGTTAACCCGGAAGATCGCCGGGGGCGGGATGGGGACGGATCCCAAACTTTACCCTTACGGCGAAGTCTGCAATCCGACCAACGAGAAGCCGGGGCTGCGTCTCGGGAGCCTGCCATCGACCTTGCCCGGCACCCACAAGGCGGCGACGGTCTCGGAACTCGTCGGACACCACCAGAAAGCCAGACTTTCATGAGCGGTCCCGGATTCAGTCAGAACCTTCAGCAGCGTCAGTCCCAGCAGCTTGTGCTGGCGCCTCAGTTGCGCCAGTCGCTGAAAATTCTTCAGGTGGCCGCACTCGATCTACGCTCGGTCATCCAGGAGGAATTGCAGAGTAATCCCATCCTCGAGGAGCTGCCGATGGAGAGCGTAAGCCTCGACAGTGAGGAGCAGGCCCCGAAGGAAAAGTCCGATCTCTCGGAACGGGACCAGGCCGAGGACGAACGCCGCGAGGAACTGGATTTTACCAAGGAGTTCGAGGTGCTCGGAAAACTCGACGAGGACTGGCGCGACCACATGGCACAGGCCGGTGGTGCACAGCCCTACACTTCCGAGGACGCAGAGAAGCGGCAGCATTTCTTCGATTCGCTCGTCAGCGAGATCTCGCTCCAGGAACACCTGGTCCGGCAGGCGGAGCTGGCAGACCTGGAACCCCAGATTCTCGAGGCGATCCGCTATCTCGTGGGCTCCCTCGATGATCGCGGTTTTCTCACCCAGACGCTGCCGGATATCGCGCTTCAGACCGGGCTGCCACTGGCATCGGTTCAGGAGGCTGTGAAAATCCTGAAG
>JAJXVO010000310.1 GCA_021782105.1 bacterium | reverse complement strand
AAGAAGGAGCTCGGGCTGCCCGATTACGACCACGCCACCGAGGCCCAGCGCCGCGACGGCATGTGCTGGAAGGATCCCGCCGAGCGCTACAACGACGGCTCCGCCTTCAAGATCACCGCGCGCGACACCTCCGGCGTGATCGTCACGATCATCTCCGACAACTACTTCGGCTACTGCAAGAAGGAGGTGAAGACCCAGATCAGCTACTCGGCCAACCTCTACGGCATCGCCGAGGAGGAGCACGCCGGCGGCGCCCTGGTGTTCCCGAGCTACGATCTCGCCGGCGAGATCACCGCCGATCGCATCCAGACGCTTTCGCGCGAGGTCCACACGCTCGAGGACTCGCTGCCCCTGCTCGAAGGCTCGGCGGAGCGGATGCCCGAGGGCTGCTATCGCGACCGCACCTGCCCCGAGCTGGTTTACGTGCCGCACAACACCTCGTTCAACCTCGAGCGCCAGCGCGCCTCCTGGCAGCAGGGCGACAAGACCGTGTCGCTGCGCCTGCGCGTCGGACACGTTTACATGCTGCCCAACGGCTATCGCATCCGGTTGGAGAAGCCCCGCGGCAACCTCGGCTGGCGTCTCGTCGGCACGGTTCCCGAGACCACCTACTGCCACAAGCCCTGCACCGTGTCCGGCGGCGGCAAGTCGGAGATTTCCAAGCCCATCACCGACGCCATCCTCTCCGGGCCTGTCTTCGTCGCCGACATCGAGAAGGACTTCGACGCCGTCGACGCCCTGCTCCGCCGCGACTACTCCCAGCGCTTCCGCAGCCCCGAGCGCCGCGGCACCGACACCCGCCTGATCCTGAGCGAAAAACGCTCGCTGGGCTCCGTCATCAAGCTGCTCACCCCCTCGGTGCGCGACTACACCGACGAGTACAACACCTGGCTCGGCACCATCCCCCCCCACGTCAAGGAGCTGGTCTTCGTGCTCAAGCGCTTCTACGAGCCCAGCTGGGGCGAACACTGGCGCGAGCATTTCAGCGTCGACGTCATCGACGGGTGCCCCGCCAACGAGCTGCGCTACGACGGCCGCAAGCTCAACGCGCAGATCCTGCGCGTTGGCTTCAGCAAGGACGGCTCCTGGCGCACCTTCAGCCTGCGCAAGGATTTCAACCCCGCGCAGAAGGTGCAGATGGAGGACGACATCTCCGCCTCCGTCGTCGTGCCCGCCTCCCAGCTGACCGGCCTCAACAGCCATCAGCCCAAGGGTTCCGTCAAACTCGTCCAGAACTGCGAGTACCGGCTCTTCCAGCGTCCGGACGACGCCATCAATCGCGGCTACGACCACCAGACCGAGCACGACTTCGCCAAGCCCGGCAACTTCTTCTCCAACTACGAGCCGCTCACCGCCGACCAGGCGCGCGAGATGGTCGAGGAGGCCGTCAGCTTCGACGCCTTCACCGAGCCGATGCAGACCCTCGTGCGCGAGATGGCCGCCCAGACCGAGCCAGCCTACTTCGTGTGCTCCGCCGCCCCGCGCGTGATCGACGGCAAGCCCTCCAAGAACCCTCGCTACCTCCAGGTGCGCCCGGACCTGCTCGCCCCGCTAGAGACCCGTTCCGCGCACATCGGCATGCACCTGTGGCGCCGCGTGCCGCTCTCCAGCCCCGCGCCGACCCCCGTCAACGCGGTGCTCGCCGGACGCCGCAACAACCCCGCCGACGCCGCCGCCGGCATCCGTCCGATTGCCTCGTATAATCCGCTCCACTACATGGAGCTCCCCGAGCTGTTCATGGAGTTCATCTGCTCCATGACGGGCAAGTCGCCCTCCACCACGGGCGCCGGCTCCGAGGGCGCCCTCACCAAGGGCCCCTTCAACGCCCTGCCCCCCATTTACGACCTCAACGGCGCGTTCGTCTCGTATGTCGTCACCGGCTACGCGGGCTTCATCTCCTCCGCCGGCAACGTGGGCCCCAAGGTCCGCGTCGACCACGACATCAGCCTGCTCGTGCCCGAGGTCTGGAGCCGCATGACGATCCCCGAGCGCGATCCGCAGTACCTGATCGAGAACGGCTACCTCGAGCGCTGCATGGACCTCGCGCACAAGGGCCGCACCGTGCTCGCCAGCCGCCTCGGCTACCGCATCACGCGCGAGTTCGTCACTCACTTCTGCGGGCGCATCTTCAACCAGCCGCACTCCGTCTTCACCGACGAGATGCTCCGCCCGGAGCTCCAGGACGCGAATTGCTTCGCGGACAGCGTGGACAACATCGTCGCGACCCAGCGCCGCGTCGCACAGCACTACTTCAACGACGGCTCGATCGAGCTGGCCTGCCCCCCGCTCCGCGCGCTGCTACACATCATGCGCGACGACCAGTTCGAGGGCCGCGGCCTGTCGGACCCTGCGATCCGCGCGCTCTTCACGCGTGAAAACCTGCTCGACAGCGACTGGTACAAGGCCCGCCTCGCGGCCAAGCAGACGATCGACGTGGACGCGTGGCGCCGGCACATCACCTATCTGAACCGCTTCCTCAACAAGGCGAACTACGCCGACGAGGCCGCCCGCCTGGGCATCGCCAACCGCCTCGCCGAGGCGCGGGTGACCCTCGCCCGCGTGCAGTCGCCCGCCTACCTCAACGAGCTCGTCGGAACCCTCGGCGCCGAGCCGACCCTGATCCGCAAGTAATCCGGACGCCGCCTTTCCAGGGCCGCCCATCTCCTCCGCCTTCAAGCGGACGATGCGGCGGCCCTGACCTTTTCGGGACTCCTGAGCAGCCGCAACCCGCGTCGATTATTCCGCAACTTTCCTCGCCGTGCGTGGGTTCATGGGCAAAACACGGCATTCCGCCGACCAACCTCAGATCCCTCCAACATGAACCTGTCCCGCCTCCTCCCCACCACTGTCCTCGCCGCCGGCCTCCTCCTGTGCGCCACCGCCCGCGCCTCCGACGCGCTCGTCACCTTCGACGACATGCCCGCCTCCTCCAGCGGTCAGGTCGTCGACATCAACGTGCCCCACTCGCTGCTCGTCGTCGCCGCCCAGGCGACCGACAAGTCCGACCACGAAACCGCCGAACTCCTCCGCCACCTGCAGTGCGTGCGCGTCAACGTGGTCAAACTCGACGCCGGAAACCGCGCCGAGGCCATCGAACACATCCGGCGCGTCCGCGAAAGCCTGAAGGACTGGCGCAAGGTCGTCAGCGTCCGCCAGCCCAACGGCGAGGACGTCGACATCCGCATGAAGTGCCGGGCCGACGACACGATCGAGGGCTTTGTCATCACCGTCATCCAGCCCGACCAGAACGCCGTGTTCGTGAACGTAGTGGGCGACCTCAAGCCCGACCAGCTCGGCCGGATCGTGGCGCATTTCCAAATCCCCGGCATGCCCTCGCTCACGGCGCCGAAACACGCCTGAGCACGCTTCGTTTGCCTCGTCGCCTCACAAACGATCTCCCCGACCTCGATGACAACGCTCCGAAAAGTCCTCGCGATCACCGCCATCGCCCTGCTCGGCCTGATCATTGCGGCGGGGGTGTGGGTGGCCTCGTTGTTCCTGCTTCCCTCCGAGGTCGCGGGCTTGCGCGACGACCTGGTTGCGGGCCGCGCCGCGCACACGCAGGTCCAGCTCAGCCTGGGGGTCGTATCGACGACCCTGGTACGGATGGTCGCCTCGCACATTCCCGAGGCCCGTGCGGACGTCCGGGCCGGGCTGGCCGCCGTGCATTCGGTGGCGGTGGGCGTTTACGAGGTCAAGGCGCTCGACGTTTCGGACCTTCGCCTGGCGGCCGCCGACGCCGCGATGGCCCGCCGCGGCTGGACCCGGATGCTCTGCGTCCGGCAGCGCAGACAGCTTGTCGTCGCGTACACCCCGGCCACCCGCGGGAGCGCCCGCGTCGTGCCTGTCTGCCTTGCCGTCTGCAAGGACGACCGCGTGGTGGTGGTCTCCGCGCGCCTGAATACCGCCGGGCTGGCCGAGCTCGCGGCGGACCATTTGCCCGAAAATATTCGCCGCCTCTGAACCGGCCGTTCCCGTGCTTGCCTTTGGCCCCCTCCCCGACACCGTCGAAAATTCCAGAGGGGGCCTATAGCTCAATGGTTAGAGCAGGGGACTCATAATCCCTTGGTTCTGGGTTCGAATCCCAGTGGGCCCACCAGCCTTCGCTCCCGCTGCGCGGGAGGCTGGAGTTTGGCGGGAACTAGTTTTTTCAGAGGAAAAGCT
>JAJXVO010000309.1 GCA_021782105.1 bacterium | reverse complement strand
TCGAAACGGACGCCGCGGTTGTGCGCTTCGTCAGCGACGTTATCTCCCAGGCGATCGCGGACCACGCGACCGACATCCATTTCGAGCCCCAGGAAAACCAGCTTTGCATCCGCTACCGCGTCGACGGACTGCTGGTGCCCGTGCCCGTGCCCGAGAATCTGCGCCGTTACCAGGACGCCATCATCTCGCGCCTCAAGATCATGGCGCGGCTCAACATCTCCGAAAAACGCCTGCCGCAGGACGGACGCATCAACTTCAGGGGCGAGGGCAACAACCTCGACATCCGCGTCTCGACCATCCCGACGATCTACGCCGAATCCATTTCCCTCCGCCTGCTGAACACCAAGAAGGAGGCGTACTCGATGGACAGGCTGGGCATGAACGCCGAGGAGCAGCGGCAGATCACCGAGATCCTCGACTACCCTCACGGCATCATCCTGGTCACGGGCCCCACGGGCTCGGGAAAGAGCACCTCGCTCAACGCCTTTCTCCGAAAAATCAATTCCACCGACTTGCGGATCATCACGATCGAGGATCCGATCGAGTACGAGGTGGCGGGCGCGAACCAGATGCAGGTGCGGCCCGAGATCGGGCTCTCCTTCGCGAGCGCCCTGCGCCACGTCCTGCGCCAGGACCCCGATGTGATCATGGTCGGCGAAATCCGCGACCGCGAGACGGCGGACATCGCGATCCGGGCCTCGCTGACGGGCCATCTGGTGTTTTCAACCCTTCACACAAACGACGCGCCGGGCGCGATCACGCGTCTGATCGACATGGGCATCGAGCCCTTCCTGGTGGCGTCGGCGATCGAGCTGGTCATCGCGCAGCGCCTCGTGCGCCGCCTCTGTCCGGAGTGCTGCCGGAGCGAGCCGGTGAATCGCACCAAACTTTTGGATACGCTTGCCATCCTCGGGGTGGACCCCGCGGAGGCGGTGGGCGTCGATGCGCTGAGGTCGCCGGTCGGGTGCGACCGCTGCCGCAACACGGGCTACCGCGGGCGCATCGGCCTGTTCGAGATTTTCCGGCCCAACGAGGCGCTGCACGACCTCATCCTGCGGCGCGAGAGCACGCGCGCCCTGGCGAACTGCGCCCGCGACCACGGCATGCGCACGCTCGCACAGAGCGGCTGGGAGAAGGTGCGCGCGGGCCACACGACGCTCGAAGAGGTGCTGCGTGTCATCACCGTGAACGACAAGTAAGCCGCGAGCCATGCCGTCGTTCACCTACTCTGCCCGCGACAAGGCGGGCGCCGCCGTCCGGGCCTCCATCGAGGCGGCGAGCCGCCGCGACGCCCTGCGCCTGCTCGGCGCGCGGGGGCTGCGGGTCTCGTCGATTTCGGAGGAGAATCCCTCGGGGGCCTCCCCCCGGCCGCGCTCCGGCGAGGCCGTGGACAAGCCTCGCGCCGCGGCGGCGGCGATCTCCTCATCCTCCGGCGAGGCCGTTCCCAAACGTCGGGAGCGCCTGCCCTTCCTCGAGGCCCTGCACGACCTCACCGCAAGCGGTCTGAGCGCGAGCGAGGCGGTGCGCCTGCTCTCGGTCCGCCTGAAGGATCCGGCGCTGCGCGTGCTCTGCCAGGGCCTGTGGGAACGCATCTCGGAGGGCGCCGCCCTTTCTGGTGCGATGGCTGCGTATCCGGCCGTCTTCGACACCTCCACGGTGAACCTGATCGCCGCAGGCGAGACCACGGGATCGCTCAACGACACCCTGGTGCGCCTCATCGCCCACCTTACCGAACAACGGGAGCTCCAGCGCCAGCTGCTCTCGGAGCTGGCCTACCCGGCGTTCATGTTCCTGGTGGCCGGCGGCGTCATCCTGTTCTTCCTGTTCTTCCTGCTGCCGCGGATGCAGACGCTGCTCACCTCGCTGGGCGGCAAGCTGCCGATCTCCACGCAGATTCTCGTGGGGCTCTCCCAATTTGCCCTGCACTACGGCCTCATCATCGTGGGCGTGGGCGTCTTCGCCGTGATCTCCTTCTGGCGCTGGCGCGCGACAGAGCCCGGACGGCTGAAGAGCGACGCCTGGCTGCTTCGGGTGCCCTTCCTCGGCCCCTTCATCACCTCGCAGACCGTACTCGCCATCAGCCAGACCCTTTCGGTGCTGCTCGAAAACGGCATCACCACGGCCGAGGCGCTCAAGATGACGGAGCGGCAGATCTCAAATCTGGTTCATCGCAGCGCCTTTGGCATCGCGATCACGCGCGTGCTCGAAGGCGAGGCGCTTTCGCTGGCGCTCGCGCGGACAAAGTGTTTTCCGGATCTCGTGCTCGATCGCCTGGCGGTCGGCGAGAACACCGGCAACGTCGTCCCGAGCCTCAAGGACATCGCCAAAAACTACCGCCTGCTGCTCTCCCGTGAACTCCAGGGCATCACGCGGGTGCTCGCCAGCGCGGTGATGGCGGCCGTGTTCATCTTCGTCGGCTTCATCGCCTTTGCGATCATCAGCGCCGTGTTCCAAATGAGTGCAAGCTTCAGCAAAATGCATTGACTTGGGAAGAAGCGGGAAGCGAGGAGCGGGAATGATTTCAGCGATGGGAGGGTCGATTTGGAGTGCGGCGATCCTCGCCGCCCTCGACGAGAGGTTCTACCTTTCGTTCCGGAGGAGCCGGGAGGTGGACCCCCGGCGCAGAGCGAGATGGAATCTCGCACTCCATAACGAACGGCACCGGCCCGCAGGCGTGGGCCGCGCTCACATCATTCTCTCTCCTCGCTTCCCACTCCTCGCTTCTTTCCCTCAGATCTCCTTCAGCTTGTCGAACCAGTTGAATTTGATGATGACCGAAGTGACCGCGACCAGGGCGAAGACCCAGCCTGCTGCCGGCCAATCGCGCAGCACGATGTAGATCGGAAGTGCAGCCAGGCCCACCTGCCAGAGGATGCCCACGCCGACATTGGTCAGGTCGCGAGCACAGTGCGTATTAGGCTGAAAGGTCGGATCCTCGCGCTGAACCTTCTCGCGGATCGGCCCCCAGAATCCCCAGGGTCTCACGTTCTTGTAGAACGCCATCAGCGTCTCGTCGTCCTCCGGCTCGCTCAAGAAGGTGCCGGCGATGCAGCCGATCACGGACAAGCCGAAGATGATCGGGAAGGAGTAAAGCGCATTGAGGCTGTAACCCGCGACCCAGTCGGCGATGGGGGGGACGATGATGGCGCCGAGGATTCCGCCGACCATGCCCCAGAAGTAGCCAAAGCCGTTGAACCGCCACCAATACCATTTCAACACGTTGGCCATGACGAAACCGCCGTACAGCGCGCCGACCAGCCACATCATGATGCTCGTGATGCGGGTGGTCATGAGCCCGAGGGCGAGGCCGACGATGAGCACGGCGATCGAGGAGATGCGGCTGAGCCGCACCTGGCGCGCCGGGGTGGAGTTGGGATTGATGAAACGCTTGTAGATGTCGTTCACGATGTACGCCGGGGCGGCGTTGATCGTGGCGGCAAAATTGGACATGAATGCGGCGAGCAGGCCGGCGAGCAGCAGGCCGACGACGCCGGCGGGCACGTCCTGCGAGAGCACCATCGGGAGGATTTTTTCGAAATCGGGCTTCGGCATCGCCCGCAGCTCGGGCATGCAGAAGGCGAGCGCGAGCACGGTGAGGCCCGCGACCATCAGGTAACGCGGGAAGTACAGGACCACGTTGACGAAGCCGTTCATCATGCAGGCTTCGCGGGGATTGCGGGTCGCGAGCACACGCTGAAGGTCGTAGGTGGGCGCCGGGCCGGCGAGACTGGCCAGCACGCCCTTGAAGAACATCATGCCAAAGATCACGCCAAACAGCGAATTGCCGTCCTCCTTGATCGCGTCGTTGGCCTTGTCGAGGATGCCCTTCCAGTTAAGGTCCAGATGCAGGCCGAAGAAGGGGTTGCTCCAGCCGGCGGGCAGGACGTGGGCGATCATGTCGGGGGAGACCTTCATCATCGCCACCACGCCGATCACGATGGAGGTCACCGTGAGGATGGTAAACTGCATCACCTCCGTGCTCACCACCGACAGCATCCCGCCCTTGATGGCGTAGATGGAGGTCAGCGTGAGGATGATGACCGCGTAGATGTTTTCGTCGGTCAGCAGCCCGGTGGTGTGATGGGTGAAATGCCAGGGCAGCATGACCGTCGCGAATTTCCCGATACCGATGAAGGCGTACGCCAGCAGGCCGACGACGTTGACC
>JAJXVO010000308.1 GCA_021782105.1 bacterium | reverse complement strand
CGGGCTGAGTCCCCGGCCATGCGCGATGTTGAACGTCAGCAGACGGAGTCGGATCCGAGTCGGGCGCATGAAGGAAGCCTAGCGCCCGCACCCCGGCGGG
The DNA here is from genome assembly GCA_021782105.1 of bacterium. GTDB lineage: Bacteria > Verrucomicrobiota > Verrucomicrobiia > Opitutales > Opitutaceae > MWDT01. Next base: position 4,066 of record JAJXVO010000308.1, on the reverse strand, counting down.
CAAGCGCTCCGCGCTCAGTAGGAATTCGTGAGCACCTGACAGAGTTCGTCGGCGGTCAATGCGATGGGATTCGCCTTCATGCTGCTCGCCTCAGCGGCCTTCGCCGCGATCTCAGTGAATTTGTCGTTGGTGATTTTGAGCGCGGAAAGCCGGGGATTTCCAAGAGAGCCTACGAATTGACGTATCCAGGCGGCACCGTCTTCCGGTGTCGCATCCGTGTGCCCGGTCACCCAGCGCGCCACATCGGCATAACGGCCGAGCGCCGGATTGTCGGCCCCGCGTGAGCGGAGGGCACTGATGTTCATTTCCATGACCGGAGCCAGAAGGGCGCCGCACACGGCACCATGAGCGGCGCGGTACTGGCCACCGATCGGCGCCGCCAACCCGTGCACCGCTCCGAGTCCGGCATTGGCGAGCGCGATGCCGCTCCAAAGCCCCGCCAGTGAAAGGTCGATTCGAGCCTGCAGACTCTTCGGGTCCCGCACCGCCTCGGGCAGCGCGCGCACCGCCTTGGAGATTCCCGCCGCACAAAGCGCGTCGCAGGTGGGATTGGCCCGGCTGGAGGTATAGGCTTCGATCAACTGCGAAATCGCATCCAGGCCGGTGCTCGTCGTCAGCGCAGGCGCCATGTCGAGGGTGAGCTCCGGATCCACCAGCGCCACACGCGCGAACAGGTACGGACTGCGCAGGCTCACCTTCACGCCCCGCTCCGGCACCCGCAGCACCGCATTTTTCGTCACTTCGGCGCCCGTGCCCGATGTGGTGGGGACCGCCATCCACGGCGCGGGAGGCAGTTCGAAGGGCTGGCCCTTGCCGACGACCTCGAGGTAGTCGAACACGGAATCCTCATTCGTCATCAGCGCCGAAATAGCCTTGGCCGCATCCATCACGCTCCCGCCGCCCACGCCGATTACCATCTCGGCCCCAAAACGCCGCGCCGCGGCCGCGCCGCTGACGACATCGTCCACCGTCGGCTCCTGAACCACCGCCACCGTCGAGGTGACGACCCGATTTTCCTCCAACAGATCGAGCACGCGCTGCGCCCGCTGCGGCCTCTTGCCCACGATCACGACCGCCCGCCTCCCCCACACCTTGGCGAGCTTGCCCGCCTCTGCCAGCGTACCTGGTCCAAAAACAATTTGCGAAGCCGTCGAAAATTCAAAACGCATGGTGGGGATTCGTTGGGGAGCAGTTTGGTCTGGCGGAAAATTCAGGTCACCAGGCATCGTCCCGGGGAGAGACGTTGGTGTATTCGGTCCGTAAGCGCGGCTGGGCCATCATCGGACCCACGGTATCGCGCCAGATCCGGTAATGGTCCGTCTCCTTGTGCGCCGCGATCGCCTCGGGAGTCCGGTAAACCTCCACCAGCAGAAAGCGCAGAGGGTCGTCAATCTGGCGGTGAAGGTCGAACCGCACGATGCCAGCCTCGCGCCGGCTGGCCGCGGCATTGGCCTCCGTAGCGGCGACGAACGCCTCGACGAAGTCGGGTTTTACCTGCACTTGAACAACGACGATCTGCACGGTGGGCGGGGCTCGGTGGCTGAAATCGAGCGTCATTCAAGGTATCCGCCGCCGCGGTGCAAGCGCACAAGCTCGGCGCCGCCCACGAAGGCAACACGTTGCAGTCCGCGGCTTCGATTCGGACGCACCAGCCCTCAAAGACCCGCCAGAAACCGCTCCATGCGGGCCAGCACCCGATCCTTCCCCAGCACCCGAAACATGCCCGTGATGCTCGGACCGACGTTCGTCCCAGAGACGGCCAGTCGCGCCACGGACTGGTAGTCGCCGAACCCGAGATTGGTCGAGGCGGCAAGCGTCTTGATGGCCGACTCCACCGCGGCATCGCTCGAGAAATCCGCCGTGCGCAGCACCTCGATCAGCTCCTTCAGGCGTGCAGCCGGCTCGCCCTTGGCCAGCACCTTTTCACGCACCTTGGGATCGATCGGATAGTCTTCGGCGAAGAAGTAGACCGTGTAGCCGGGTAGTTCGTCGATCGCCTTGATCTTCGGCTGTGCCAAAGCCATGACCTCGCCGAAATAGGCGCCGTCCGGCCAATCCCCTGCGGCGAGCTGGTGCCTGCGAAAATGGGCGCGGGCGAGTTCGCAGAAACGGGCCGCCGGCATCTCCAGCATGTACGCCATGTTCATGTGCGCCAATTTCTTGTCGTCAAAGCGGGCATTGCTCTGATTCACCCCCGGCAGATCGAATCGACGGATGATCTCGGCGATCGGCATCTTTTCCGAGTCGTCCTTCGGATTCCAACCGAGCAGGGACAGGAAGTTGACGAGGGCCTCGGGAATGTAGGAACGGCGCTGATACTCTTCGACGAGCGCCCCCTGGTCCCGCTTGGACATCTTTCCGGGACCGTTCTGCTTAAGGATGAGCGGTATGTGGGCGTACACGGGCAGCGGGGCTCCAAGGGCCTTGAAGAGCTCCGTGTGTTTGCTCGTGTTGGAGAGGTGATCCTCGCCGCGGATGACGTGCGTGATCGCCATCGTGATGTCGTCGACCACGTTCACAAAGTGGAACACCGGCGTCTTGTCGGACCGCACGATCACAAAGTCCTTCTCCTCGACGCGCTCGACGCGGCCGCGGATGGCGTCGTCGATGATCTGCGGTTCGCCGGAGATTTTGAAGAACAGCGCACCGTCCTTTTCATAGGTCCGACCCGAAGCCTTCAGCTTTTCGAGATATTCCGCGTAAATGTGCGCGCGCTCGCTCTGGCGGTACGGGCCGAAGGCGCCGCCCACCTTGGGGCCCTCGTCCCAGGTCATGCCCAGCCAGGTCAGGCTGTCGTAGATCACGTTGAGGAACTCCTCGCTGTTGCGAGCCTGGTCGGTGTCCTCGATGCGGAGCACGAACACGCCGCCGGTGTGCCGGGCGTAGAGCCAGTTAAACAGCGCGGTGCGGGCGCTTCCAATGTGGAAGAAGCCGGTCGGACTCGGAGCAAAGCGAACGCGTACTTGGGACATGGTGAACGGTGAAAACCGCCAGCTAGAGGGAACGGCGCCGCGCTGTCAAAGCCGCCGAATGTTTGCCTCCGCCCGAGTCCGGCGCCCGGTCAGATAGGCCGAGACCTCCGAAAGGGACCTCGTATTCAGAACCTGTTCCCGCGTGAGCCAGCCTTTGCGCGCCGCCAACACCCCCGCCCGAACGTAGCCGAGGGCCCGCGTCTCATGGGCGTCGGGATTGATGGAACACAGCAGCCCGCGATCGGCCGCGCTCCTCCAGTGGCGCCAGTCGAGGTCCAGGCGGTGGGGATCGGCGTTCAATTCAAGGATCACTCCGTTCGCGATCGCCGCATCGATCACCCGGGTCAGGTTCACCGCATAGGGCTCACGGCGCAGCAGCAGCCTGCCTGTGACGTGCCCAAGCATGGTGACCCAAGGGTTCTCCAGCGCCCGGATAATGCGGCGGGTCATGGTTTCCTCGTCCTGCGTAAATCCGCTGTGCACCGAAGCCACGACGTAATCGAGCGTCGCGAGCACGGAGTCGTCAAAATCGAGCCTGCCGTCGGGCAGGATGTCGCACTCCGTCCCTGCGAACAGGTGGATGCCCGAGCCGGGTTTCGCATTCCAGGCGCGAATCGTGGTCACCTGACGCTCGAGCCTGGCCTCGTCGAGGCCCCTGGCCTGAACGCTCGATTTCGAATGGTCGGCAATGCCGAGGTACTCCCAGCCGAGTCCCTTCGCCTCCTCGGCCATCTCCCGCAGTGTGGCGGTGCCATCGGATTCGCTCGTGTGATTGTGAAAGGCCCCGCGCAGGTCGCGTTCCTCGACAAGTCTCGGGAGCGGACCCCGTTCGGCTGCTTCGATTTCAGCCATGCCCTCCCGAAGTTCGGGCGGGATGAAGGCCAGTCCGAGCGCCCCGAACAGCTCTTCCTCAGTCTCCACGCTTGGGATACGCGCCGTGGGCTCGGGGCCGCCCACCGGGCTGAGCCCCCACTCGCTCAGGCTCCAGCCCCGCTCAAGGGCGCGCTGGCGCATGAGGATGTTGTGCTGCTTGGAGCCGGTGAAGTGATGCAGCGCGAATGCGAAGCCGTCCTCGGCGACAATGCGCAGGTCGG
>JAJXVO010000037.1 GCA_021782105.1 bacterium | reverse complement strand
TCGACACCCGCCAGGCGTACCTGATCGAGGGCGGAAAGATCGTGTGGGCCGACTACGCGGCCGCCACGGACAAGCAGGCCGAGGACGTGCTGCGAGTGATCGAAAGCCGCGGGAAGTAAACGCCCCGCCTCTGACCCTCCCACAACCCCGCGCGCCGTTCAGGCCCGCGGGGTTTCGCTTTTCTGCACGGGCGCGGAAGATTCGGATCCCGACCCTCCCAGCCGCGTGATCAGCACCTTGTCGATGCGGAGGCGGTCCATGTCCAGGATCTCAAAGCGCCAGCCGGCCCAGTCAAAGCTCTCGCCCTCGTGCGGGATGCGCCCGAACTGGGCCAGGACAAAGCCGCCCACCGTCTTGAACTCCGCCCCGTGTTCGTCGGGGAAAGGCTGGGCAATCTTCAGCAGCGATCCCAGATCCCCCACGGGCAGCAGGGCGTCCACCAGCCACGAACCGCCGCGCTGTCGGGCCGAAGGCTGATCCTTGGCGCCCGCCTCGGGGAGATCGCCCACGATCGCCTCGAGCACGTCGATCAGCGTCACGATGCCCTTCACCGCCCCAAACTCGTCGACCACCACGGCGATGTGTTTGCCCGATTTCTTGAACTGCTCCAGCAACTGGATTGCCGTCATGCGCTCGGGCACCGCCAGGTGCGGCACGATCAGGTCGCGCAGACGCGCAGGGATGCCGATCGCGGAATTGGCCCACAGGGCCTTCACGGCGACCAGTCCCAGGACCTGATCGCGGTTCCCGTGGTACACGGGAAAATAGGAATGCCCGCTCGCGACGATCTTTCGCCAGTTCGCCTCGTCCGTATCCTCGATGTTCAAAAACACGATCCTGGGCCGCGGCGTCATGATCGCCGTGGCCGGGAGGTTGTCGAGGGCGAGCACCCGGTCGACCATCTCCTTTTCCGCTCGCTGGATCACGCCCGCGTGCAGGCCCTGCTCGACGAGCGCCCTCACCGCGTCTTCACCGACCGACTCGGCCGTCGACCGGGGTTTCACGCCCACCGTCCGCGCAAGACTGTCCGTTGCCAGGCTCAGGAAGGAGATGACCGGCGCCGCGAGCCACGCCAGCAGTCGCATCGCGCCGGCGAGCCGGGCCGCCGTGCGCTCCGGGTTCGCCGCGGCGATGCGCTTGGGCACGAGTTCTCCGAACAGAATCATCAGGCCGGCAAGGCCGAGCGCGACCAGGCCAAACGCAAGCGGCCCGGACCACACCTGGGAGCAGCCCGAGGACACCAGGAGTCGGCGCACGTCGTCGCCCAGTTCCGCGCCCCCCAGCACGCCCGCGATGGTGCCGCTCAGCGTCAGCCAAAATTGAACCAGCACCAGGAAGCGCGTCGGATTCTCCGCCAGGCTCAGCGCCTGGGAGGCCCCGGGAAGCCCCTGTTTCACCGCCTTGCGCAAAGGCCCCTTGCGGGCGGACAACACGGCCGTCTCGGCCATCGCGAGGAGGCCGTTGACAACGACAAGGAGAGCGAGAAGCGCGAGGCCGGTGGAAAGCGTCATGAGGCTGCTCCGCCAACGCTAACCCGGCGCCTCCGCGATGCAACTCCGGTACATCCGCTCATGCACCCGGGAGTCGGCGATGCTCGATGAGCATGCACCGGTCCATCACGACTTCGAGGCCTCCCTCATTGGCGATGCGCTCGGCTTCGACGCTGGCGATGCCCAGCTGCAGCCACAGCACCCGCGCCTTGATCGCAACCGCCTGCCGAGCCACATCGGGACACGCGGCCGGCGGCCGAAAGACATCGACCACGTCGATCGGGAAGGGCACTGCGGCAAGCTCGGGATAAACCTGTTCGCCGAGGATGACGCCACCCTTCGGATTCACCGGCACAATGCGGTAGCCCTGGGCCTGCAAATAGGAAGCCACTTCGTGACTGGGCTTGTCGGGGTCTGCCGACAACCCCACGACGGCAATCGTGCGCGACTCGCCAAGGATGCGCGCCATCATGGACGGATCGGTGCTCATGGTGACGGCCAGAATCGTCGGTTCCCGGTCCGCACTCCAGCCACAAGTGCAGGCCAAACCGCAGCCTCAGCAGGGGGCTTCTCCCTTTAGAACCTTCTCGAGCACACGTGCAAAATCCTCCATCGAATACGGCTTCGCGACGACGCCCTGCGCGTGGATGTCGCCGGGACGGGCCAGAATGTTGCTGTCCGAATAACCGCTGGACACGATCGCCCGGATGCCGGGCATGATCTTTCGCATCTCCAGGAGCGCCTGCTCGCCTCCCATGCCTCCCGGCACGGTCAGGTCGAGGATGACACAATCGAAGGGACGTCCCCGCCCGAGGGCCCGGGCCACGCATTCAATGGCCTCCGCACCGTCGCAGCTGACCTCGACGTCAAGCCCGAGGCGCCTGAGCATCTTTTCGGCGACCTTCCGGATCGCCTCCTCGTCGTCCATGACGAGCACGCGCCCAGCGAGGTTCGCAGGCGCAGGCTTCGGTTTGGACTCCCGGGCCGGCGCATTCGCCGCGGGATTGGCGGGAAGGCGTATCCTGAAACAGGCTCCACGGCCCAACTCGGACTTCACCTCGACAGCACCGCCGTGCCGTCGCACGACTGCATAGACAGTGGCAAGGCCCAGGCCGCTGCCGTTGGATTTGGTCGTGAAATACGGATCGAAGATCTTGGAAAGGTTTTCCGGAGAAATGCCAGGGCCATTGTCATCGACCTCGATCCAGACGTAAGGCCCCGGTTGGAGGGCTTCCGCGGAGCCCGACTCGACGAGTTCGTTGCCAGCGCGGATCCGAATCGTTCCGCTGCGCATCGCCTGCGCGGCGTTGATCACTAGGTTTTGCACGACCTGGCCGAGTTGGCCGCGGTCGGCGTGCGCCAGCCAAAGGCCGGGATCGAGCTCGAATTCGCACTTCACGCTCGAACCGCGCAGCGCGAATTCGGCGATCTCGACAAGGATGTCCGAAAGCTGGACCGCGGTCCGCACCGGATCTCCCCCCTTTGCGAAGGTGAGCAGCTGCTGGGTCAGTTCACGGGCGCGCATCGCCGCCCTTTCGGCCTCGCGCAGGCTGCGCAACACCTCGTCTTCGAGTGCCGCATCGACAAGCGCAAGGGAGAGGTTGGCCAGGATCGCCGTGAGGATGTTGTTGAAATCATGCGCGATTCCGCCGGCGAGAAGGCCCACCGATTCGAGTTTCGAGGCGCGAAGCATCTCCCCTTCGAGTCGCTGGCGCTCGCTCACGTCGCGCACGACCAGCACCACGCCCGAGGTGCGGCCATCGGAGGAGCGCATCGGAGCAAAACATCCTTCCACGGGGAGCACGCCCGAGTGGTCGGTCTTCAACGCCGTATTGTCGGGCAGCTCAAGCGGGCGTGTGCACGCGGCAGCCTCCTTGAACGAGATCCCCGCAAGACCCTCTCCGCGCGGATTCACCCAGTGAAACACCGTGTCGAACGGCTTCCCCATCAATTGTCCCGGGAGCCGTCCCAACAGGCGCGAGGCCGAACGGTTGAAAAACACGATGCGCCCCTCGCCATCCGCGTTCACCACCGCCTCCTCCATCGCCTCCAGCGTCACGGCCAGACGCTCCTTCTCCTCGGCCAGCGCGCGCTCCGCCTCCCAGCGATCGGTGATGTCGGTGACAATCCCCGCCGCTTTCCACGCCGCGGGCCCGACCCGCCTGATCGAGACAGTCTCATGAAGCCGGAAGGTCCGCCTCGAACCCATGACACGAAACTCCTGCTCATAACTCGACAGCCCCATGCGCATCGCATCCCGTGCACGCGCGTTCATTTCGGCCATCTCGGGCACCTGGACGACCGACCACAGCTCCGCCTCGCCGTTGTTCAGGGGATCGCGATCGAAGATCTTCCTGTAGAGATTCGACGGCGGCACATACATGGTCCAGGCGAGCGCCTGCTCCGGGCTGCCAGCGACGTCCGCCTGCCAGATCAGGCAGTCGATCTGACCAAGGATCTGGCGCAGGCGCGCGTCGGAGGCGCGCCGATCCTCCTCGGCCAGGTGTCGGTCGGTCACGTCGATCGCAACGCCGATCAGATCCCACACGCCCGGCGCGATTCTGCGGATCGAGACCTGCTCGTGCAGCCAGTAGGTCTTTCCCTCGCGGACAATGCGGATGGTCTGTTCAAAACCGGGCCAGCCCTCGCGCAACGCCTGACCGCTCAGGCGATCTATTTCGGCCTTGTCCGGAAACTCGGCGGACTCGCGGTAGATCAGCCCGTCCTTGATCGGCTCGCTGCGCCCAAACAGCCTGCGCAGCAGCTGCGAAAGGGGCGCATCGCAGGCCCAGTCGAACCCCCCGTCGGGCTTCGCACTCACGCGGCCCTGCCAGAGCATGCAGTCCGCCCGCTCCAAAATCTGCCGGATTAGCGCCTCGCTCCGACGGAGGGCGTCGTCCGCTTCGTGGCGCGCGGAGACGTCGGTCACGACCCCCATCAGGCTCCATTCGTCGTCGCCCAGGCGCTGGATGGCCACGTCCTCAGCGAGCCAGTGAAGCCGGTCCGGCCCCTGAACACGGAATTCGTGCTGATAGCGCCGCCTTCCTCCGAGAATCGCCCGTCGCGACGTCACTTCCATCTCTTCGGAGTCGAGGGTGTCGCCGCTATTCCACAGCCCTCCTCGTTCCACCGCGCGCGCCAGCTTGTACAGCTCGCAGCCATCGGTGCGCCCGGGAACATGCACCTTCCAGTGGAGCCGGTCGCCCTCGCGGCGCACCTTAGCCCACCACACCAGGATGTTCGCCTGGCCGAGGGTGCGCTGGACAAGCTCCTGGCTCTCCATCCGGCCCCCAGCACGGGTCATCGAGGTCGTGAGATCCACGAGCATGAACACGATGGCAGACCAATCCCGACCTCCGCCGGGTATTCTCGCACGCATCAGGCAAGTGCGTTCGCCTCCCCCGTCCTGGAGATACGAATACTCGTTCTCGACCAGCTCGCGGCCGGCCCACACGGACTCGATGAGAAAGCGCAGGGCGTCGGCGTGGGGGGCCCGGTCCAGACGCCCCAGGCGGTCCTGAAGCTCCGCGGCGTTCCGCACGCCCAGGTCGCGCAAGGCCGAATCGGAGGCGTGGCGAACCTTCACGAGACGCGCCAGCCGAGCGACCTCGTCGGGCCGCCCGCCCAGGTACGCCACGCAATCGGTCACCGCGCGGCCGCGCAGTTCGGCAAAGGCCGCTTCGAGGGCTGTAAGATCCAGCACCAGCACCGTCGCGGGCAGGTCATCCGACCACTGCAGGCGCGCCGTTCTGCGACGCTCGGTCGCCAGCCTCCAGAGCGCGACCACCACCCCCGAAGCAAGGGCTGCGGCGAGGGCCAGCAGCGATCCATCGCGCCCCGATATAGCCGCAAGATCGCGGCCCATGTGGGAAGCCGCCAGGGGAACCGGCGTGAGGATCGCCGCGAACGCGCTGGGTTGAAAGGTGCGAGCGACCAGACTAATCGCCTGGCCGACGCAGTCTGAAGGTGACCGAACCATGGGGGTATGATGCCCTCCACCTTATTCGGCCGGTCCGGCCGCCACAAAGCCCAATCCACGCGCGTTCTTCGGTAGATTTACGCCGCGTCCACCGCAACGATTCCGCTTGCGGTCAAGGGCTCGGCGCGGCGGATAGCCCCTCCTGCAACGGCTTCGCCGCCGATGAGCGGAGCGCGGGCCTCCTCCAAATTGTCCCACCCGACAGCCTGCGCCGGACGGCAGCCGAGAACCTCGTTGGGTTCGCACCGCTGCAGCACACGCTCGGGCAGGCGCGACTCCGGCGAACAGTTGACCACCCGCCATTCGCCCCGTCGCACCATCTCACCGACCGCCTCCATCGGACGCAGGATCAGGTCCCGATAATCGCGGTCCAGGTGGTTGTCGGCTGCCTTCTCCTCCGCGTAAAAACGCGGGGCGCTGCTCAAATCCATGCCAAAGATCCGAATGTCGCGAAAGCCCAGGCAGTAGGCGGACTGAAGCGCGACGTAGGCAACGGTTCCATACGACTTCAACCCGTCGGAAAAACGCCTCGAGAACACAACGCCCCGTTGCGCGCGCGACGGAGCCTGCACGCGAAACGGCGCATTGATCGAATCGACGAGGATCGCGTTATCCAGCACCACGCCACGCCGCAGCAGTTCGTAGGCAATGCCGTGGTTGATAATGACATGACGTGCGAGCCGCGCATACGCGAGGTAGCGCCCGAGGCTCCCCTCCAGAAACGACAGATCGTCGACGATGTAATAGTCGACGCCGAGCCCGACACGGGCAAACAGCTCAGGAGAGCCGTTGACGCCGATCACCGGAAGACTCCTCAGTCGCATCGGTTCGGTGAGGCTCGAAATCGAGGGCCCCGAAAGCAGCAGGTTGCATGCGCCCTGCTCGACTCCCTGCCGGCTGTCGCCGCGTAGACAGCGCATTCTCAAACCCTTGTATTCGAAAACCGAGAACGCCCCCTCCTCCCTCAGATGCAGCGCGGGGGGGAACCTCCGGTTGTGCCACTCCCTGCGATGGTGGAGCAATCTCAGCCTCAGTCGCCAAATCAATTCGTCGGGCGTCATCATGGGAATGTCACGCCATAGACGCGACTCGCCGGAACCCAGTTACGACTATACAAAGGAAAAACATCTCCTTGCCATTTAACGCTAGACCCTATGAGGGATGCATCCAACCCGGACACCACCATCCTCGACGCCCGACCCCGGACCCGCGCCCATGAATCGTCTTCTGCTCCTAGTCGCCCTCGTCCTTCCGATTTCCGCCCTGCGCGCGGGTGAGCCCGCCCTCAGGCTCTGGTACACGCAACCCGGTGGCGATCCCATCACCGAGGGGCTCCCCCTGGGCAACGGGCGGCTGGGCGCGCTCATCCCGGGAGGGGTGGCGCGCGAACGCATCGTGCTCAATGAGGACAGCGTCTGGGCGGGAGGCCCGTACGACGCCAACAACCCGGCTTCGTACCCGGCCCTGGCCCGGATCCGCAGCCTGCTCTTCGCAGGCAAGTACGCCGAGGCCCAGAAGCTCACGCTCGAGACCCAGCACGGCCTCACCTACGCAAACACCGCCGACTTCGGCGACTACCAGGTGCTCGGCGATCTGCTGCTCGATTTCAACCTGCCCGCCGGCGCGCTGTCCGGATACCGCCGCTGGCTCGACCTGCGAACCGCGACCGCAGGCGTGGCCTTCGAGCAGGGCGGAGTGCGCTTCACCCGCGAGTGTTTTGCAAGTTATCCCGACCAGGTGATCGTGCTGCGTTTTTCGGCCGACAAGCCCGGCGCACTCTCCTTCACCGCCCGGCTCACCCGCCAGGAGAAGGCCGTGGCGACCACGGTCGGCTCCGACACCCTGGTGCTCGCGGGCCGCTTGAGCAACGGCCATGCCGACGTCGGCGAACGCATCGCCGCACGCCTGCGCATTCTCGCCACGGGCGGGCGGGTCTCCGCGGTGCACGACGACGGGGCCGCGGCGTTGCGTGTGGAGGGCGCCGACCAGGTCGTGATCCTCATCACGGCGGCGACGGACTATCGTCTGAAGCATCCCCAGGCCGCCAACACGGCGTGCCTGGCCGCAGCCGCGGCCAAACCCTTTGCCGAGCTCCAGCGGGCCCAGCGCGCCGACTACCAGGCGCTGTTCGACCGGGTCCACCTGGACCTGCCCGCCGGCCCCGGTGCGCAGCTCCCCACCGACCGGCGGATCGAGGCGAACGCGTCGGGCAAGCCCGACCCCTCCCTGGCCGCCCTGTACTTTCAGTTCGGACGCTACCTGCTCATCTCCTCTTCGCGCCCAGGCGGGCTCGCGGCGAACCTGCAGGGGCTGTGGGCCGACACGATCGCCACGCCCTGGGGCGGCGACTACCACACGAACATCAACGTCGAGATGAACTACTGGCCCGCCGATCCCGCCAACCTCGACGAATGCATCGACCCGCTCGTCGACCTGATCGAGGGCATGCGCAAGCCCGGGGCACGGACGGCCTGGGTGCAGTACCATGCGCGCGGTTGGACCGTGCACACGATCCACAACATCTGGGGCTTCACCGCGCCGGGCTGGGAGGCGAGCTGGGGGCTGTTCCCGATGGCGGGACCCTGGCTGACCCGCCACCTCTGGGATCGGTATTGTTATACTGGAGACACCGCCGAACTTCGCCGGTATTGGCCCACGATGAAGGGCTCGGCCGAGTTCGTGCTCGACTGGCTGGTGACCGACCCCAGGACCGGCAAGCTCGTGTCGGGGCCCGCCAACTCCCCCGAAAACACCTTCATCCTGCCCGACGGCACCCACGCGCAGTTCTGCATGGGCCCCGCGATGGACCAGGAGATCGCCTGGGACCTGTTCACCAACGTGCTCTCGGCGGCCCGCGTGCTCGGCATCGACGACGCCTTTACGCGCTCCGTCGCGTCAGCCCTCTCCCGTCTGCAGGGGCCCCAGATCGGGCCCGACGGCCGCCTCATGGAATGGGCGCAGCCCTTCAAGGAGGCCAACCCGCACCACCGCCACGTCTCCCCGCTGTTCGCGCTGTACCCCGGCGACGAGATCGGCCTACGGCGCACGCCCGCGCTGGCTCAGGCCGCCAGGAAGCTTCTGGAGTCGCGAGGCGACAACGGCACCGGCTGGAGCCTCGCCTGGAAGATCGCCTTCTGGGCGCGCCTGCACGACGGCGACCACGCCAACCTCCTGTTGATGGACCTGCTCCGGCCCGCGGGGAGCGGCAGCGGCACGTATCCAAATCTCTTTGACGCCTGCCCCCCGTTTCAGATCGACGGCAACTTCGGGGGCACCGCGGGCATCGGCGAGATGCTGCTGCACAGCAGGATGGACGGCCTCGAGCTGCTTCCCGCTCTGCCGGCGGCCTGGCCCGACGGATCTGTATCCGGACTCCGGGCACGGGGATCCTTCGAGGTCGGCCTCGTGTGGGCGCACGGCGTGCTCGCAAGCGCTTCGATCCGCTCGCTGCGGGGCAATCCGCTGCAGGTGCGCTGCGGCAAGGCGACCCTCGAGATGCCAACCCGCCCCGGCGAGGTGCTCGAGATCGAGGGGCCCGCGCTGCACGTCGTGCGGACCCGCTAGGACGCGCTTAAAGTAGCCCTCCCTTCCCTTTCGCTGCTTCCCGCTGCGAATCACCTCCTTGCAGTTCGGGAGAAAATTCCCCTTCCCAAGCCGAGTCTTTTGAATTTAACGTGAAATCGAATTTACATCGCCCGCCCCTTGCGCCCCCACCGGTTCGCATCTAGATGCCACCCGGACCCAGCGCACGCTGATCCGGCGCTCGTGACGCCTCCCCCTTCCCCCGAATGCAAACCGCAGATTCCTCCCCCCCCGCCCAGACGAGCGTCGTCAGCGACAAGGTCCCCATGCCGCAGAAAATCGGCTACGGGCTCGGCTCCTTCATCGACATGTGGGGCCATTGGCTGTCGCAGTCGCTCGCATTCAAAGTTTTCAACATGTACCTGCACATGGACCCGCGCTGGGTTTCGACCGCGCAGATGGTCCAGCGCCTGTTCGACGCTGCTTCGGATCCGATCTTCGGCTGGCTCTCCGATAATACACGAACACGGTTTGGGCGCAGGCGCCCCTTCATCCTGATAGGAGGTATCCTAGCGGGTATCGGCCTGCCCTGTCTCTTTTGGGTCCAGCCGGGATGGGGCCACAGCAGCTTCCACCTGTTTGGGCATAGCTGGGCGATCCCGTACTACTTCTGGTACATGCTCGCGACGACGGCGCTCTATATCCCGATCATGAGCTGCTTCAACATGCCGTGGGTCAGCCTCGGCTCGGAGATGACGCCGAGCTACAACGAGCGCACGAGCGTCATGTCGATCAAGAATGCCGTTCAAAAGCTTCCGGAGCTGACGATGTTCTTCGCGCTCCAGTTCACGACGCTCTCGATCTTCAACGATCCCTCGGGAAAACCCAATGTCCTGCTCGGGGCGAAGACCCTTACGATCATCCTTGGCTTCATCATGATCCTGGCCGCGATCGGCGTGGCCACCCTGGTTCGCGAGCGCTACTACGACTACGTCGTCTCGGCAAAACAGGAGCGCGTCTCCTTCCTCGAAACTTTGGTAAAGACAATCAAGTGCAAGCCGTTCCGCTACATCCTCACCATGGTTCTGGCCTACGCGACGAGCACGGCGATGGTCGGCATTCTCGGGTACTACAACACCGTCTATTACGTGTGCCAGGGCAACCAGCCGGTGGCGGACCGATGGAACACGGCCATGGGCTTCTCGAGCTTCGCCCTGGGCTTTCTTGGCATTCCGTTCTTCAACCGGTTCGCCCACCGCTTCGGGAAACGGCACGCGCTGGGTCTAGTCTTCATGATGGCGATCGGCGCCTTCGTCGGCGACTGGTGGTTCTATAACCCCAATCATCCCTGGATGCAGCTGCTCGCCTCGGGCTGCGTGGCCTTCACCGGCGCAGGATTCTGGACGATCTACGGCTCCACTCTGGCCGACGTGATGGACTACGACGAGTTGGAGACCGGCAAGCGCCGCGAAGGCTCATTCTCATCGTGCCAGTCGTGGATTTCCAAGGTCGGCATGGCCCTCGGGGGAGGAACCTCCGGCTTCCTCCTCTCGTTCACGCATTTCAATGCCGACCTTCCGATCCAGTCGGCCCAGACGATCTTCATGATTCGCTTCATGCTCTCGGCAATTCCGGTCTTCGGCCTGTTGATCGCGCTCTATGCGGTCTTCCGCTTTCCGTTGACCCGCCCAAAGATGAACGAGATTCGCACCGCCCTGGAGGCGCGCCGCGGCACCGTTTAACCCGAGCATTTGGTTTGCTGCTCAAGGGCCGCCCGCAGCAGGGCGGCCCTCAGCGTTTCCGGTTTTTGCCGGAACCCGAAGGCGGGGACTGCCACCGGCGGCGACGGGCCGCAACCCAGCGATAGGCGCGATCCGCGACGCTCCTGGGAACCCCTTTCCCAGCCCAGGCCATCGCACCCCACACACCCCCCAGCCTCGAAAGCATGCCCAGCACCGCGGCGCTCTCCTTGAGGCAGCCGGCGGCGTCCACGAAGACCAGACTGCCCGGCCCCCTCGGATCCACCGCGGCCCGAGCCGAAGCCTCGCGGCCCTCCGCGGTCTCCAGCGGCACAAAACGAAGGCGCTCACGCCGATCGCGCCGACCAAAGAATCCCACACAGGCTCGGCACATCGGACACTCCGCATCGAAGAGCACCAGGCCCTCCTCCAGCCCAGTCCTCCCACCCGAGGCCTCGTCCTCTCCCTGCTTCCTGCGCGCCAGCGGATCCATGCCGATACCATCGCCCGCCCTGCTCCAACGCTCAAGCTGGCAGCGCAAATTGCCGTCTGCAGGCCACCTAAACCCGATTGTGTCTAAATTGTTAGACTCAAACCAGGGACTCATCCGGGAAGATTTCCCGGGCATGCGAGCCCGGCTTGCCTAGCTCCCCGGAGCGCCCGATACAGGGACTTCCACGGGCCTCCGAGGCCCCGACCCATCGCGCGCATGAGCACTATCACCTCCACCAAGCGGACGAGCCTTGAAACCCGGATCGAAGCCGCGGCGGAGCGCCTGCTTGCCATGCCCGAGATTCCCTTTTCCGAAATCGAATTGACCCCATCGCTCCGGCTTGTCCGCGCATCGGACGTGCCGGAGGAGGCGCAGCATGAAAGCTCCCCGCACTGCCTCCCCTACATCTACCGCAGCGAATGGTTCTTCCTGGTGAACACGACCGAGGTTCCGATCGGGTACTGAACGTCTAGCGCCGTCCGCCGCCGGCTTGCCACTGCGGCGCAAGCCCCTTGAATCAAGGCGTGGACCTCCTCCCCGACCCCTCGGGACCCTCCGGCGTCCGATTGGGACCACAGCCGCTCCTGGCACTGGTTTGGCTGGCCATCGCGTGCAGCCTACTCGCGTCACCGGCGCGCCTCACAGGGCAAACATTCCTGAAGTCGGCTCCGCCCGGGACCGTGGAGACCGGAAGCCCTTCATTCACCGTATTCGGTCCGGGGGCGATCGGCGCGGACTCGGCACCCACAGACCTGCATCTCCTGCCCGACGGTCGCGTGCTAGTCGCCGCGCAACGCGAGATCATCACCGGCGACGGCGTCCGCTGGGAGACGGTCAGGCAGGCCCCGGGCGACCAGCGCTACATCATCCAAAGCGTGGCGATTGGCGAGCATGGCAGTCTGTACGCGGGCGTGCCCGACGGATTCGCGCGGATCGACTTCGAATCCGACGGGAAATGGAAATTCACCCAAGCCTCGCCGATGCCTCCCTCGCAGGGCCAGCAGTGGCCGGAATTTCAAGTCGCCGAGAAGGTCGGCGCCCAGTGGTACTGGCACAGCAACAGTGGCGCGGTCATCGCCTGGAATCCGGGCACCGCGCCGCGGGTGCTCGGCAGCGTCAACACGATCGGACGCATCTTCAACACGGCGGGCCATGTCTTCGTCAGCGACTACGCCGACGGCGCCCTGTATCAACTTCAGGATTCAAGGATCGAGGTGGTTGTGCCGCCGGAAAAGACCGACCTGAACGCCGCGATGGTGTGTGCGGTGGACTATGGCGCGCACAGCGCCCTGGTGGGGACCATCGGCGACGGCATCCAGGTCTTCGACGGCCGGCACGCGCACCCCTTCGTGCAATCGGGACTGCTGGCAGGCGGGCACCGCATCAACGACCTCTGTGCGACCTACGGCGGCTTCTACGCCGCCGCCGTCGACACGGTCGGCATCGTATTTTTCGACCGGCATGGGCGCATCGTCCAAGTGCTCGACCGGTCCCTCGACCACCGCCTGGGGCGGGTGCTTCGCCTCGTGTATGCCGAAAACGGCGTGCTGTGGGCGCTGCTCAACGATGGCATCGCCCGCATCGAGTTCCCCTCGCGCATCTCCCACTTCGAGAGCCTGATCCCCACCAATCTGAGTTATGTTGAGCCCCAGCGCCTGAACGGAAAACTCTGGTTGCTCGCGGGTGGACGCGTGCTCCGCGGCCTCTACAGCCCGCGCATGCGCCTGGAGGGGTTTCAGGACGATTCCCCGCCCGACCCGCTCATCTTCGCGCTCAGCTCCGTTGATGGAAACCTGATCGCCTCGACCCGCAAGGGGTTCTATCGGCACACGTCCTCGGGTTGGCTCCGAGTCATCGACGGTATTGTCGACGGTCGGATCGCAGGATGGATGCCCGACCACCGGCGATCGGTCTACGTGGCCAGGGGCGAAGTCGGCTGGCTGGACCTCGGCAAAAATCCCGTCGAAGTCCACCGCATCCCGGTGCCCTCGCAGGGCGACCCCTACGGAACGGTCCAGGACAAGGATGGCGCGATCTGGTACGAGCTGGGTACGGGCAAAATCGGACGGCTCGACCCGGCGCACGAGCCCCTGCAGCCCGAGATCTTCGACGCCAGCAAGGGCATTCCCGACAGCTGGGCGTCCCTGTACCTGATCGATGGCAAGGTGGAGCTCAACTGCGCCAACCGCGTGCTGGGTTACGACCCGGCAAGCGGGCGCTTCACCGACGACAAGGCGCTCATCCGGCGCTACCCCTTCCTCGCATCGAGCGCTGGCCGGCCCGCGGAAGACTCTCTCGGCCGGCTCTGGACGGCGGGCACAGACCACGTCCGCATCATCGACATCGCCCCGGGCTCCCGCCGCCCCGTCGAATACCTGCCCCCGGAGTTTCGGCCGACCAACTTCTTTTGCGAGGATCACGGGGTGGTGTGGATGCACGACAGCCGGCGCTTCGCGCGTTACGACCCCTCGATGCCACAGCCTCCGGCGAGCCCCGTTCATGTGGTCATCACCCGCGTCGACCTGCCCGAGAGCGACCGGACGCTCTTTTCTCCGGGGGTCAGCCTCCCGTCCCTCGGCTACGCCGACAACTCCCTGTCGATTCACTTCCTCGCCCCGGGCAATCCGCAGGGGCAGCAGGTCAATTTCGAATTCATGCTCCAGGGACTTGGCCGCGACTGGGTGCCCAACGGAACGGCCGGCTCCGTGGCCTTCACGCGTCTGCGCGAGGGACACTATGTGTTCCGGGTTCGGCCGCGCGTGGGCAACCTCGCCGGGGCCGAATCGCGCCTCGAGTTCACCATCCGCCCCCCCTGGTTCCGGACCCCCGGGGCCTACGCCGCCTACATCGTCGGAGGTCTGAGCCTGCTCGCCCTGGCCATCTTCCTGCCTGCCTACACCGAACGGCGCCACAAGGCGCGCCTCGAACAGCTGGTCCACGAGCGCACCCGGGAGCTCAACGAGACCAACCAGCTGCTGGCGCGGCAGATGGTCGAGACCCTCGGCAAGACCGCCGAACTGCGCGCGAGCGAAGAACGCTTCCGGCACCTCAGCTCCGAGCTCGAGCGGCGGGTCGGGGAACGCACCAACGAGCTCATGCAGCGCGTCTCCGAGGTGGAGCGCCTCGCCTCCGACCTCGACCGCTCCGCCGCCCGGCTCCAGGAGGCCAACGCCAATCTTCTCGTCGCCAACCAGGAACTCGAGTCCTTCTCGTATTCAGTTTCTCACGACCTCCGCGCCCCCCTTCGCAACATCACCGGCTTCATCGAGCTGCTCCAGCGCAGGCTCCGCGGCAACACCGACAAGGACGCCGACCGCTATCTCGACATCGTAGTCGGCGAGGCCAAGCGCATGGCCGCGCTGATCGACGACCTGCTCACATTCTCGCGCGTGGGCCGCGCGGAGATGAGCCTGCAGCCCGTCGACCTGGCGCAACTCATCGAGGAGGCGCGCCACGAGCTCGCACACGAGGCCCAGGGCCGCGACATCCAGTGGCGCATCCAGCCCCTGCCCCCCGTGCTTGGCGACCGCACCCTCCTGCGCCAGGTGATCGCCAACCTGCTCTCCAACGCGCTCAAGTTCACCCGACGCCGCGAGACGGCCGTCATCGAGATCGGCGCCGAACCCGCTCAGCCCGCCTCCGACCTCATCACCTTCTACGTCCGGGACAACGGCGCGGGCTTCAACCCCCAGTACGCCGACAAGCTCTTCCGGGTGTTCCAGAGGCTCCACAACATCCGGGACTTCGAGGGCACCGGTGTCGGCCTCGCCAACGTCAAGCGCATCGTCACCCGCCACGGCGGCTCCGTCTGGGCTGCGGGAAAAGTCGACAACGGCGCCACTTTCTACTTTACCCTGAAACCTTCGCGTCCTGCCCCCTGATTCGCCCCATGCAGCCCAGCATACTCCTCGTAGACGACGACCCCATCGGAGCCGAGCTCACGATGGCCGCACTCGCCGAGCTTCAACTCGGCCTGCCGGTCCAGCTCGCCGTCGACGGAGAGGAGGCGCTCGACCTGCTCATGCGCCGAAAGCCCATGGATCCCGGTGCGGGCTGCCCGCCCTATCTGGTGCTGCTCGATCTGAAGATGCCCAAGATCGACGGACACGAGGTGCTCCGCCAGATCCGCGAAAACGACCAGCTCAGGAGCCTGCGTGTGATCGTGCTCACTTCCTCCGACCAGAAGTCGGACATGGAGCGCAGCCGCGAACTGGGCACGGATGCCTACCTGCTGAAACCTCCGAGCATCTTCGATCTGATCGACGAGTTCCGGAAGCTGGGGCCGCTGTTCCAGCCGCCGACGAGGTTCACCTGTTAGCCCCGGTCGTCCGCGCGCCCGTCCGGCGCCCCTGGCGCGTACGCTGCGGCGTTCCGTTAATTCCAGGGGATGGCCTTCCCTCCTTTCCCCATTTCCGTCATGTCCCTCGCCTCACTGAAGCCCGCCCGTGCCCCGTTTACCTTCGCGCACCGCACCACGTGCGTGAAGACCTCGTTCATCCGCGAGATATTGAAGGTCACCGAGAACCCCGCGGTCATCTCGTTTGCGGGCGGTCTTCCCAGCCCGGATCTGTTTCCGGTCGACGAGGTGGCCGAAGCCGCGCAGGCCGTGCTCACCGGACAGGGCCGTGCGGCCCTTCAATACAGCACGACCGAAGGATTTCTCCCCTTGCGCGAATGGATCGCGCAGCGTTACGCCTCACGCTTCGGCTTGGGCGTGAGCCCCGAGGAGATCCTCGTCACGACGGGTTCCCAGCAGGGTCTGGACCTCATCGCCAAGGTGTTCATCGACCCGGGCTCCCCCGTGCTGGTGGAGCAGCCCGGCTACCTCGGGGCGCTCCAGGCCTTTTCGGTCTATGAACCCGAGTTTGCGCCGCTGGCCGCAGGCGAAGAGGGCCCCGACCCCGCCGCGATCGAGGCCGCCCTCGAGCCGGGCCGCGTGCGGCTGTTCTACACCGTGCCCAATTTCCAAAATCCCTCCGGGGCCTGCTTCAGCCTGGCCGCCCGAAAGGCCGCGGCGCGGGCCTCCGCCGAGGCCGGCACCGCCCTCGTCGAGGACGATCCGTATGGAGAACTTCGTTACGCGGGGACCGAACTGCCGCCCCTCAAGAGCTTCAATCCCTCCACGCTGATGCTCGGCTCCTTCTCGAAGGTTGTCGCCCCCGGTCTGCGCCTGGGCTGGATCTGCGCGCCGCGCGAGGTCATCCGCAAGCTCGTCGTCATGAAACAGGCGGCCGACCTTCACACCGACATCTTCGCCCAACGCCTGCTGCACCGCTACCTGAGCACCACCGACTTCACCGCACACCTGGCACGCCTGCGGGCCGTCTACGGGAAGCGGGCCGCCGCGATGGTCGACGGATTCCGCGCGACGATGCCCGCGGGCACGCACTGCAACCGCCCCGAGGGCGGCATGTTCCTGTGGGCCACGCTTCCCAAGGGCGTGTCCTCGCGCGCACTCTTCGAGAAGGCCGCCGCCCGCGAAGTCGCCTTCGTGCCCGGCACCGCCTTCCATTTCGACGGCGGCGGCGACTCCGCCATGCGCCTGAATTTCACCAACACGCCGGAAGATCGTATCGCGGAAGGACTGCGCCGCCTCGCCTCGGCCGTGAACGAGGAACTTGCATGACCCGCCCCCAGGTTCCGGATCGGAAATTTTGAGCCGATCCTACTCAGGGGCGGCAGGTTAAGAAAATTGCGCGGCGAACGGTCGACGGCTTGAATCCAATCGGGCCCCTGGGCGCCACCAAGGGGTGTCACATCACTCCCTCACCCACATGCACTCCCTCCCTCTCGCCTTCGCGCTCGATCCCGTCGCCACGCTTCACGATCTCCTGCCGATCGTCGCCTCGGTGGCGCCGTTCATCTTCGTCATCTGCATCCTCGCCATCAAGGCGATCAAGAACTTCCAAGAACAGCGGCTCCGCCACGAGACCGTGCGATTCGCGCTCGAAAAAGGGCAGGCGCTGCCGCCCGAACTGCTGGCGCAGCCAAAATCCGATGAAGGCCCAACCGACGATCGCAAGGCCGGCATGATCCTGATCGCCGTCGCGATCGGAATGGCCCTGTTCTTCCATGGGTTTCCATTCCCTCCGGACGCCTCCATCGCCCACGGCGTGGCGTGGCTGGCCGCCATTCCCGGGCTGATCGGCGTGGCTTTGCTCATCAACTGGGCGCTCAACCGCCGGAACGGGGCGCACGACACCCGAAAGCCCTGAATCACCACTTTGTGGATACACGCGAGGCCGAGCTGATCGCCCGCGTGCTGGTGCAGGACGACCGGCACGCCTTCGCGGAGCTGGTGAAGCTCCACCAGTCCGCGCTGCGCGCCTTCCTGCGACGTCTCGTGCGCGGGGACCACGCCTTCGCCGACGATCTCGCGCAGGAGTCCTTCATCGAGGCCTACCGGAACCTGTCGTCCTTTCGGGGCGACGCACCGTTCAAGACCTGGCTGTTTGGCATCGCGTACAACCGGTTTCGGCAGTCGCTGCGGGCGCGACGCGAGCAGCCCGTCGGGCCGGACCTCGCCCTGCTCCAAACGGACGCCGAAAGTCCGGTGCCCGCCTCCGACCTGCGGCACGACCTGGGCGAGGCGCTGGCGGAGCTTCGCGCCGAGGAACGAACCGCCCTGCAGCTTTGTTATGGCGAGGGCCTGTCGCACGAGGAGGCCGCCCGCGTCATGGGCTGCCCGCTCGGCACGGTCAAATCCCTGGTGCTTCGCGCCAAGCAGCGCCTCCGTGGTCTGCTCGACGCCTATTCGTCCACCTCCTGAACCCCTTATCACGATGAATCTCGATGACGATGCGAAGCTCGGCCGCCTGCTCCGGGACGATGAGCGGACTTATATCGATGACGCGGGCTTCACGGCCCGGGTGCTGGCGGACCTGCCGCCGGCGCGGCGGACGACACACCGGCGCCGCCGCGCCATCCTGGTGGGCGGCTCCGCGGCCCTGTCCTCGCTGCTTGTTGCCATCTTCGCCGCGCCCGCCCTCGACGCATTCGTGCGCTGGGGAGGCGATCTGCTGAAGGTGCCGGTGTCCATCGCGGGCTTCTCCTTTCCGCTCACCGCCCTGATGTTGACCGTCCTCGGGTGCGCGCTCGCCGCATGGACCGTGCGCGGCGAATTTCGCAGCTAGAAATTCAGGGGCCGGCCGGCCGCCGTGCCCGCATCCGCAGTCGGCGCGGCCTCGCGCGCCCTAAACGACAGCAGATAACTGGAGTCCCAGTCCGGATGCCCAGCCACGCCGAGCCGAAGCCTGAAGCGGTCGGCTTGAAGATCCGGCAGCACGACCCGCACCGAGGGTCCCCGTACATTTTCGTTGGCGGGCGCCGCGGGGCAGTCCCAGCGAAGAAGCCGGGTCTGTTTCCCATCCGCCTCGAGCACCGCCTCGATCTGCGCGCCACCCGCGGGATCGGGCGAATCGTTGAGGAGCCACAGCTCCGCCTCGAAGAGCTCGCCCGCCCGCCACTGGAACCGTGCGATGCGCGCACTCGCCAGCACGGGTCGGCAGGCCTGCCCCACGGGCGCGAGCGAGGCCTTCGGCGACGCCGGCCAGCACACCAGGCTCAGGTTTGCGGCGGCCGGCCACGGTTCGTTGAAACACCAGGCCAGCGCCATCGAGCAGCGCGGCTTTTGCCGACGCGCCTCCTCGAAAACGCCGCGCAGCCCCTCGCCCTGCGTCCATTGGCTCAACTCCACGAGCTGCTCGAGCGAGGCGATCGCACCGAAGTACCACTGGAGGGTGTCGAGACAGAGGTGATGCTGGTCCGTCCAGCTCGCGAACGCATGATGGTGCCTCCAGGCCCCCTTCGGGGTCGGCGGCCAAAGCTCGGACTCCGGAATCACCGCACGAATGACGTCGAGGTTGGCCGCGCCCGGCACGCCAAACTCTGGGTAGGCGTTGTATCGGGAGGACTGGAACAGCTCCCACACCTCCCGTCCCGTCGTGGCGTCGCGGAAGATGTAGTGGCCGTGGGCCACGCCGTCCACCGGCGAGGTCGGCAGGAAGGGGGTGAGCGGGTCGAGCTCCAGGCAGTTTCGATCAAGCGTCCGCAGCGCGAGCGACTGGTCGTCCATGCCCGACCACTTGTTGAACAATTCGTTGCCCCCGCACCACAGCGCGATGCAGGGATGGTGCCGAAGGCGGCGCAGGATGAAACGCGACTCGCGGTCGGTGACGGCGAGGTAGTCCGGAGCGTCCGGATACGCGTTGCACGCGAGGGTGAATTCCTGCCACACCAGCAGGCCGAGCTCGTCCGCGAGATCGAAGAACGTGTCCTTCATCACCGGCGCCCCGCCCCAGCAGCGGATGAGATTGAAGTGGGAGTCGCGGGCCAGTCGCAGCAGCGGCTCGACCTCGGCGCGGCCCACCGCGCCGTAGAAAATGTCCGGAGCGACCCAATTGGCGCCCTTCGCGAAGATCCGCCGGCCATTCACCTCGAGGGTGAACGGGGGCGTCGTCCGCGATTTGGGGAATTCCCCGCCCGCAGGCCTTTCCCATTGCCCCGGGGCCATCACGAGGCGCACGCGCCGGATGCCCGTGCGCAGCCGCCGCTCGTCGCACACCCGGCCGGCCGCGTCCACGAGGCTGACCACATGCGTGTAGAGCGGCTGCCCGCCATGATCGTGGGGCCACCAGAGTTCCGGCCTGTCTACCCGCCCCGAAAGCGCGATCCAGTCGGACTCGGCCGGCGCCTCTGCGGCGAA
>JAJXVO010000307.1 GCA_021782105.1 bacterium | reverse complement strand
GATCGGCCTGGCGTTGAGCGCGGGATTCGTGCTCGCGGCCTTTGGTGGCCTGATCGCGGCGAAGGTTTCGGGTCGATTGGGTGTGGTGAAAACCGTGGTGGTCATGCGTGGCGTGGGCCTGGTGCTGATGGTGTCGACACCGTTCATGCCGGTCTTCGGGCTGGCGGCGGCGCTCTGGGCGATCCGGGCGGCATTTAACCAGGGGACGATCGGGGTTCGCCAGGCACTCACCATGGGATTGACCCGGCAGCATCGGCAGGGCCTTGCGGCGACCGTCAACAACGTGTCTATCCAGGTGCCGCGTGCGATCGGACCCGCGATTGCGGGCGTCCTGCTGCATCACGGCTGGCTCACGGCACCGTTCCTCGTCGCGGCGTGCTTCCAGCTCGGATACCTCGTCGTCTATCAGCGCTTCTTCGGAGGACTCCAGAACGCGGATGTGTGAGAGGGCGGAGGTCGGAGGACCGAAGTCAGAGGTCAGAGGCCGGAAGACAGAGGTCAGAAGTCAGAGGACAGAGGTCAGAGGTCGGAGATCGGAGGGCGGAGGTCGGTTGAACCACGGAGGCACAGAGGGCACAGAGCCGAAAAACAGAGGGTTAGACGGCCCCTTGCATTCCCTCGAAGGCGAATGAGAGAGACTGCGAGATCATCACCAAAGTTGTCTCTTTCTGTGCCCTCTGTGCCTCTGTGGTTCAATTCGGCCGGGATATCCAGACCGATCCCTGAAATGTGGTTTGGTTCTCTGAGTGCTGGTATCAGCCCTCTGACCTCCGGCTATTTCACCTGGTAGATTTCGACGAGGGCGACGCCGGAGGGCGTGCCTGCGGCGGGGACCTGCGCGGTGCCGCCGGCGGGGGAGACTTGGGCGGTGTAGATACCGGGAGGCAGAGTGATGAGGATTGCGGCGTCCTTGGACAAGGGATCCAGCGAAAATTCGCCGGTCTTTGTGAAGGCGTCGACGAGCGGCTGCGAGCCACCCCAGTCGTCGTTCTCGCTGATGATGTTCCCGCTCACATCGAACAAGGTGAGCTTCGGGTCGGCGAGCGGGTTGGTGATGCCTTGGTTGGAAAGCGTGGGCCCGATGCCGCGGATGAGGACCGTCATCGGCGAGGAGCCGGTGATGATGAAGCCTCCGACCAGGACGTTGTCGCCTGTGCCCACGATGGCGCGAGCCGAGAGTCCGGAGAGGTATGACGATTGCGTGGAGTCGGCCGAGTAGATCTCGCCGAGTGCGACGCCGGGCGTGCCGTCGGCGCTGGTGATTTCGGCGGTGCCGAGACCGCCGGGTGCGGCGAGCTGCAGGGCGGCGTCCTTGGAGGCCGGATCGAGCGAGAATTCGCCGAGTTTGGTGAAGAGAGCGGCGAGCGCGGGATCCCCGCCCCAGTTGTCGTTCTGGCCGATCACGCTGGGGACGTTGTACTGGATCTTGTACACGACCATCTTGGGGTCGGCCAGCACGCCATTCACGCTTTGGGTTGCGAGGGTGGGGCCGATGCCGCGCAGCAGCAGCGACTTGGTGCCGGACACGGCATAGCCGATCGTCAGCGAGGGGTTCGTGTCCGTGGAGCTGCCCACGTAGCCGCGCGCGGAGAGCGCGGTCAGGCGCGAATTGCCCGAGGGGGCGACGGCCGGGGGAATGTCGATGACCTTGATGGAATAGGGGTCGAAGGATGCGGAGAAGACAGCGCCCGGGATCGCCATGACGCCGGAGGCGACGTCTGTGTTGCCGGTGCCGTCGCGCGCGGCATTGTCCTGGGGAATCCCATACGTGTAGGTCGTGGCGGTCGCGCCGGGATTGAAGTGAGCGATGGAGAAGTCGGCGGTCTCGGTCGTGTCGGGGCTCTTGTTCACGACGAGCAGCCCGACCGAACCATCGGTGTGGCGGACGGCATAGCAGGAGAGCAGGGGATTGTCGCTCGTCGCCTTGACGACCTCGTCGCTCGGGCGGGCGAACTTGGAGATCATCTTGATGGCGTAGTAGGCGGGGAGCTTCTCGTTGACGTTGTTGACCGGGGTGACGATGGCGTCGGCGCCGTAGTTGCGCCAGCCGTACAGCGAGGCGCTGTTGTTGCCGGTGGCGCTGTTGCTGTTCAGGTACTCCCACCAGTAGTCGCCGTTGAACGAGGTCTGGATCATGCTGCCGAAGCTGTCGGCGCAGAACAGGGCGGTGACGAGGCTGGCGGTCTGCTTGCCGGCGCCGTAGGACACGGAATTGTTCTCCGTGGTGATCATCTCGACGTTGTCGCCGGCTTTTCCGAGGTAGTCGGAGAGCTCCTGGCGGATCTCGGTGGCGTCGTTGGCCCAGGATGCGGAGGAGTTGAGCAGATCGGTGTCGGTCTCCTGGCCCGGGGTGAGCAGGTAGCGGTGGAAGATGACGAAATAGGGGGTGACGCCAAGGGACTTGAGCGTGGTGAGCATCACGGGCGTCCAACCTCTGTGGGAGACGTTGGTGCGCGGATTCACGACGGAATGGGAGCCCGTGTAGGAATCGTCCAGGGGCGTCATCGTGTAGTACGAACCGCGAGCGGCGATGACGGCGCCGATGCGGATGGTGGGATCGACGGCCTTCATCTTCGCGTAGTAATCGGCGAAGCGGGTGGCATAGACGACGGGGTCGTGGGGCGTGGACTGCTTGTCCTCCTCCCAGCTGCCGTAGCACTCGTTGCCGACCTCCCAGTATTTGAAGCCGAAGTGGTTCTGGATGTTCGCGGCCTGGACCCAGGCGGCGGCCTCCTCGGGCGTGCCGCTGCCGTAGTTGACGGTGATCATGGCCCGGGCGTGGAGCTGCTGGATCAGCTTCCCGAACTCGAGGTAGTCCGAGAACCAGGGGCCGTTCCAGCTCTGGTCTTGGGTCATGTTGGTCTGCCAGTGGTAGGTGTCGGATGGCGAGCCGCCGGGAAAGCGAAGGGTCAGCACGCCGAGGTCCTGGAAATCGGCGGTGTCCTGCGAGAGCGTATGATCCCACATGGCCACATTGAGCCCAAATTGCTGACTGCTCAGGGGTCGGACGTAGGCGGTGGTGTCGATGGAGACCTGGACGTCGGCGCGGGCGAAGGGGGCCAGGGCGATGGGGAGGAGCAGCAGGGCGAAGAGAGGGCGCATGGGGCTGGTTAGGTCAGGGTCCCGCTACCGTTTTGCGGCGGAACGTTGCCTCGCAACCGCTCCGTTGGTCTCGCTATAGATCGTCTCGAAGGGGCCGGCGCCGGGGCGGACGACGAAGGGGGAGCGAAGGACCGTCGAACCAGGTGCCTTCCACGAGCGTGGTCGTGGGGAAATCGGGCACGCCAAACCAGTATTGCATCAGCTGGCCGGCCAGCAGTTCGATGGCGAGTTCGCCGACGCGGCGGCAATTTTGGCGGATGCCTGCGATCCCGGGTTCCGCGTCGGTGCGGAAGATATCCACGTAGGCGAGGTCGTGCGGCACGCGGATCCCGAGCGCCGAAAGCCGTGGCCTGACGAAAGGGCCCCAGCTGATGATTGCCTCGGGGCGGTATCGTACGAGCCAGGTTTCGAGCTCGCGGGTGGGCACGGGCGCGTGGTCGCCGGGAGCGACCCGCGAGGGTTCCGGGGTGGAGTAGGCGAGTATCGGTACGTGGTCGCTGGCTGGGAGATTCTGCTGTTCGGCGAGGAAGCCCGCGGACCAGGCCTGATCGACAAAGCGGTCCCACCAGCGCGGCATCACGAAACCGATTCGCCTGTAGCCCGCGGCGGCCACGCGCTGGACGGCGAGCTGGATGATGGCGCGCTGATCGTTGGTGACGGTGTGCAGGCGCGGGAGGTGCGGAAAGAAGTCGATCTTCACCGCGCAGAACCGCTCCCATTCGAGCTGCAGTTCGGATTCCCTGGCGGGATCGTGCGAGGCGACCACGACCCCGGTGATTCCTCGGGATTGGAGCATGCGGCTGAGGGCACGGGGGGAGAGGCCCTTTTCACCGAGCCAGAAATGGTCGAGCGTGTAGCCGAGCGCAGCGGCGCGCCCGGCGGCGCCCGCATGGAACTCCGCGTGGGCCGGCGATTGTTTCCAACCCCAGCGCGTGGACCAGTGGGTCAGGTAGGCGAGGGTGGCCGCCCTGCCGGCTGGACGCTGGCGTTGCCGGTAGGCGACGAGCGCGCGCAGGTGCGGGTCGGGCCGGTATCCCATCTCGTTGGCCAGGGCCTGCAACCGCCGCCGCGTGGACAGCGGCAGGCTCGGGTGGTTTCTGAGAGCGAGC
>JAJXVO010000306.1 GCA_021782105.1 bacterium | reverse complement strand
TGCGCGAAGGCACGCCGAGGGGGTTGAGGCAGATCTGGACGGGCGTGCCGTCGGGCAGGAAGGGCATGTCTTCCTCGGGCACGATCTTCGCGACCACACCCTTGTTGCCGTGGCGGCCGGCCATCTTGTCGCCGACGTGGAGCTTCTCCTTGGTGGCGACGTAGACCTTGACCTGCTTGATGGCGCCGTTGCCGTTGTCGTCGCCCGCCTCGATCGAAGCGATCTTGCGCTCACGGTCGGTCTCGAGCTCGTCGAACTTCGACTGGTAGCTGCCGATGATCTCCATGATCTTGATGCGAACCGGGGACGGGTCGATCTCGACATGCTTGGAGACGGCGGCGAGCTTGCGCAGGAGGGTCTTGGTGATCTTGCGATTGGCGGGGATGATGATTTCCCCGCTCTGACCGTTGATCACGTCGAGCGGAATCTTTTCGCCGAGCAGGATGTTGGAGAGAGCCTCGGTGAGGCCCTCGCGCAGCTTGTCCATCTGCGTCTTGTATTCCTCCTGGACCTGCTTGATCTGGCGGCGGCGGTCGGAGGGCGAGAGCTTGTCGGGCTGGTTGTCCACCCGGCTCGAAACCTTCACGTCCATGATGATGCCGGTGACGCCGGAGGGGACGACCAGGGAGGTGTCCTTCACGTCGGCGGCCTTCTCACCGAAGATGGCGCGAAGCAGCTTTTCCTCGGGGGCGAGTTCGGTCTCGGACTTGGGGGTGATTTTGCCGACGAGGATGTCGCCGGGTTTCACCTCCGCACCGATGCGGATGACGCCGTTGTGATCGAGGTTCTTGAGGGCCTCCTCGCCGACATTCGGGATGTCGCGGGTGATTTCCTCAGGCCCGAGCTTGGTGTCACGCGCGGTGCACTCGAATTCCTGGATGTGGATGGAGGTGTAGATGTCCTCCTTGAGGACCTTCTCGGAGATGAGAATGGCGTCCTCGAAGTTGTAGCCGTTCCAGGGCATGAACGCCACGAGGATGTTGCGACCGAGGGCCATCTCGCCGCCGTCGGTGCAGGGACCGTCGGCGAGGACGTCGCCGGCTTTCACCTTCTGGCCGCGTTTGACGATGGGCTTCTGGTTGAAGCAGGTGCCCGCGTTCGAGCGCATGAACTTGCGCAGCTCGTAGACGTAGATGTGATTCTTCGCGTCGGTCTTCGGATGCTTGTCGAAGTTGCGGGGCATCTCGCCGTCCTTGGTGACGACGATGCGCTTCGAGTCGGCGCTGGCGACAATGCCGGCCTCGTCGGCGACGACCACGATCTTGGAGTCGCGTGCGATGCGCTCCTCAAGCCCCGTGCCCACGAAGGGCGCTTCGCTCTGGAGGAGCGGAACACCCTGGCGTTGCATGTTGGAGCCCATGAGTGCGCGATTGGCGTCGTCGTGCTCGAGGAAGGGGATCAGCCCGGCGGCCACCGAAATGACCTGCTTGGGAGAGACGTCCATGTAATCGACATCGCCGGGGGCGACTTCGAGGAACTCGCCGTCCTTTCGGACGGTGACCTTGCCCACGAGATGACTCTTGTCGTCGAGCTCGGAATTGGCCTGGGCGATGATCTTGCCCTCCTCCTGGTCGGCGGTGAGGTAGTCGATCTTGTCCGACACCTTGCCGTCCTTGACCGGCCGATACGGCGTCTCGATGAAGCCGAATTCGTTGACCCGGGCGTAGGTGGACAGGGAATTGATGAGGCCGATGTTGGGACCTTCAGGCGTCTCGATCGGGCAGATGCGGCCGTAGTGGGACGGATGAACGTCACGAACTTCGAATCCGGCGCGATCGCGATTCAGACCTCCAGGCCCGAGAGCCGACAGACGGCGCTTGTGCGTGACCTCGGCCAGCGGGTTGATCTGGTCCATGAACTGCGACAGCTGGCTTCGGGCGAAGAAGTCGCGGATCACGGTCGTGAGAGCCTTCGGGTTGATCAGCTTCTGCGGCGTGATCGAATCGACGCTCTGGTCGTACATCGTCATGCGCTCGCGCACGAGACGCTCGGTGCGGGACAGGCCGACGCGGCACTGGTTGGCGAGCAGTTCGCCCACGGTGCGGACGCGGCGGGAGCCGAGGTGATCGATATCGTCGACCACGCCCTCGCCCTTCTTGAGGCGAACGAGGTACTTGGTGGCGGCGACGACGTCCTCGCTCTGGAGGATGCGCTGCTCGAGGTCGGTCTTGATGCCGAGCTTCTGGTTGATCTTGTAGCGGCCGACACGGGAGAGGTCGTAACGCTTGGGATCGAAGAACAGGCGCTTGAGCAGGGCCTTGGCGTTGGCGGTGGTCGGAGGCTCGCCGGGGCGCAGACGCTTGTAGATTTCTTTAAGGGCCTCTTCCTCGTTGCGGGTCGGGTCCTTCTTGAGCGCGCGGATGATGGCACCCTCGTCGACCGCGGTGTCGATGATGCGCAGGGTGGCGATCTCGTGTTTTTCGAAGGTGCGGACGATCTGCTTGGTCAGCGGCTCGAAGGCACGGGCGAGGACCACGCCTTTTTGGGCGTCGATGGCGTCCTCGACGAGGACGAGGGTGGAGACGTTCTCGAGTTCGAGGGCCTTGGCGACCTTCAGGTCCTTGATCTCATAAAACAGATTGATGATATCCAGATCGCTGGAGTATCCGATCGAGCGCAGCAGTGTCGTGATCAGGAACTTCCGGCGGCGGCGGCGGCGATCGAGGTAGACGTAGAGCAGGTCGTTGTTGTCGAACTGCACTTCGAGCCAGGTGCCGCGATCGGGAATGATGCGGAAAGAGTGGAGCAGCTTGCCGTTCGGGTGCGGAGCGACCTCGAAGGCGATGCCGGGAGAACGATGGAGCTGGGAGACGACGACGCGCTCGGCGCCGTTGATGATGAACGAGCCGCGCTCGGTCACCATGGGAATCTCACCCATGTAAATATCCTCGTCCTTGATGAAGTCCTCCTCGCGCAGGCGGAGCTTCACGTACAGCGGCACCGAATAGGTGATGCCATCGCGCAGACATTGGATCTCGGAGCTCTTGGGGTCTCCAATCGTGTAGGACACGTACTCGAGAACGAGACGGCCGTCGTAGCTCTGAATGGGAAAAACCTCGCGAAACACGGCCTCAAGGCCCTGGTTCTTGCGCTGCTTCTCGGGCAGGCCCTTCTGCAGGTAATCGAGATACGAGTTGATCTGCAGCTCGATCAGATTGGGCGGCGAGATGACTTCTTTGAGCTTACCGAAGTTGATACGTTCGGCGTGATTGCGGTCGGCCATGGGAGTTCCCGAAGGTTAATATAAGACGAGTCGACAATAGCCCCTGTGCAAGCGACGGAGTCGGCGGCAGGGGGCTAACAAAGAACGGCGAGGAGAAAGGCAAAGGACAGGCCCCGCATGAGCGCGGCCTGTCCCGTAAAGAACGGTGTGTCTGTGAAGCAGAGCTCCAAGCGTGAGCTTACTTGAGCTCGACCTTGGCGCCAGCGGCCTCGAGCTTCTTCTTGATTTCCTCGGCCTCGGCCTTGGGAGCGTTCTCCTTGACGGGCTTCGGAGCGCCTTCGACGAGGTCCTTGGCCTCCTTGAGGCCCAGACCCGTGATGGCACGGACTTCCTTGATGACGCCGATCTTGTTCGCGCCGGCTTCCTTCAGCACGACGGTGAACTCGGTCTGCTCGATGGCAGCGGCTGCGGGAGCAGCGGC
This sequence comes from bacterium, assembly GCA_021782105.1. Taxonomy (GTDB): domain Bacteria; phylum Verrucomicrobiota; class Verrucomicrobiia; order Opitutales; family Opitutaceae; genus MWDT01. The sequence goes on along the minus strand of JAJXVO010000306.1, from coordinate 583 downwards.
ACCCGCAGCGGGAGCGGCGGCGACGGCGGCGGCGGATACGCCCCACTTGGTCTCAAGCTCTTTGACGAGCTCGTTGAGCTGGAGAACGGACTGGCTGGAGAGCCATTCGATGACTTGGTCTTTCGTGAGCGACATGATATTTCCTTGAACGGTTAGTCCCCCGGGAATCGGGGGGGTTTAAGGCTGGAACTCAGCCCTAACGGTTTCGTTGGATGGTGGTGATTTGCCCGCGGAACGGGCAAAAGTGGTTGAATTTGGGACGACAGATTGGGAGCGAGATCAGGCGGCGGCGCCTTCCTTCTCCTTCTTGTCGGCGTAGGCCTTGATGAGGGCGGCGAGCTGCTGGGGCTTGATCTTCATCAGACCGAGCAACTGCGACTTGAGCACATTGACAGGCGGGATGTCCGCGAGCTGATCGATGACGGTGCCATCGACGGCCTTCTTCTCGAAAATGCCACCCTTGACGACGATCTTCTGGGAATCCTTGAAGAAGTCCTTGAGGATCTTGGCGACGCCAGTCGGGTTGGTGCCGCCGGTGATGATGGCGGTCTGGCCCTTGAGCCACTGGTCGACCTCGGGCAGA
>JAJXVO010000305.1 GCA_021782105.1 bacterium | reverse complement strand
CACTGCACAGGTTCCCCGCATGTTTCCCCACGGGAGCAGCACCGGGGCTTTGGATCCTCCGACCGGGTCGGCCGAAGAGGCCGCGCCCCCGGTCATGAACGGCGCGAGCATCCCCTCAAGGTCGTCTGCATACAGTGTTCCACCCGCCACCTTGATCGTAGCCTTGTAGCTCTTTCCGTCCCGCTTCGCCGAAGCATCCACGGCAAGATCGGATTTCGTGCCAAACTCAAGGTTGTCGAGCGTCAGCGGCGCTCGAAGCGTGACCGCTCCCGATGCGTCGATCGTTCCCCGCACCTCCAGCGCCAGGTCGGAAAGTTCGCGACGGACCGGCGCGGCGGCCACCACGCCCCGCGTCGATACGCGCAGCAGAAGATCCTTCGTCGTGCCGAAACTGCCCTGGAGATCCCCATCGAGGGAGCCCTCCTTGAACGCCGCATACCCCGCCAGCCCGGGCTGGGCAAAACAGGCCGGCAACGCCAGAGTCCATTGCCCCTGGACCTTGACCGTGCCAGCCGATTCGGCGAGCCCGCCGGCTCGCAGACGCGCCGCAGCCACCTGGCCCGACGCATCCTGTATCCGAAGATCGGACACGTCTGCCTGCCAACCTGCCGGCGTATAGTCAGCTGCAACCCTGGCGCTCACTCCCAGGTTGCGGACAAGCTCGCGCCCGCCTAACGACGCATCCACCCTCCGAATCTCGATCGGCTTCGTCGAGGTCAGTGTAAATCCTCCGCCGTGGGCCGCCAAAATCAGCTCGCCGCGCACCCCTTCTCCATCGAGCTCCACGTTTCCCAGATACGGCGAAATCCACTCCAGCGGCAGCCCCTCCAGCTCCACACGCGCCACGTCCTTCGACGGATCGGCAACCTTGATCTGGGCGCTGGCCGCGTCGAACTCGAAGCCCTGCAACGCCTCCACTTCGACCACCGGACTCTCCTCCTGGTCGATCTCCACCCGCAACTTCGTCACACGCAGGCTCCTGCCCTTTCGATCCACCTCAAAGGCGCCCCCAAACCCGATCGCCCCCAGGGCTCCCAGCTGTGGGGCCACCCGGGTGAGACGGTCAGCACGCCCCGACAGGGCCCCCTCCATCTCGAAACCCTGGCCGTTTGTCGACGCGACAAATTTGCCCCGCCCTGAAACCGAAAACCGCGGCAGCGCACGCCCAAACGCAAAGGGAGTGAGCGCCGCATCCGAAAGATTCAGAATCCAGGCTCCGGCAATGGTCCCGCTGTTCGCCCCCATCTGTGAATGCGTCTCGACCAGGGTCTTCCCCCCCGAACTCAATTCGAGACGGTAGCTCTCGCCGCCGGCTGACTTGATCAGGTTGGCCTGCAGCGAAAGATTCGCGGGCTTGGCCATTTTGCCGCTGACCGCCTCCGCTGAAAACATCACCGACACCTGGGAAAATCCCCTCTCCGACTCCAGTCTGCCGGAAATCATGCCAGTCCCATCGATCCTCCGCACCGGCGATTCCTTGGGCAGGTCGCCCGCCACAGTCACGTCAAAGCGCGCGTCGCGCCCCGGCGCAAGCCCGCCGCCCCGAACCGTGATCTTCGCGTGCGCTGGCGCCCCATTGCCCTCCGTCGGGAGCGTCGCCGTCCCCTCGAGGTCGACGCCGGCGACCGTCATCGCGATGGGTAGTCGAATATCCGATACGATCCCGGTATGAGCCTCCTCCGAAGCAGGCGCCGGCTGCGGCTCAGCCGCGTAGATGGACGAGATAAGCGACGGCCACCCGCCGCCTGTCATTGCCTCACGCACCGCCCTCGCCCCCAGAATGCCGCCGCCACCGCGCAAATCGATTGTCCACCCCTTCGCCTCAAGTTGCTCTATTTCCAGTCTGCCCGTGAGCGCCCGCCACGCAGATACCTCCGCATCCACCCGGGGCATCACGACCGTCAATCCAGGTCTCTCGCAGCGCACCCCTTCGAGACGCACCCTCCCTAGGCCTGCTGATACCCGCTGCACGCTCAGTCCAAGCTGTGGATGCTCGGCCAGCATCCGCCTGACGGCCCAAGTCTGAACGGGCGTCGTGAAGGCCAGACCAAATGCGATCAGCAACACGGCTCCTGCGGTAGCCGCCACCCAAAGTACCCATCGAGAGCGTTTCATGGACGAGCGCTCATCTGAAACGGCCCGCGCAGCCGTTTCGACCAAAAACCGACACGTGACCACTCCGTTTCTTCTGGCTCTGATCGACAAAATTTCATTCTTCGCCGCCATGACTTTTCTGCGCTCCCTCCTCGCCCTTTTCACCCTTGGCGCTTGCTTCACCCTGGCGTCTCAATCCAACGCAGCCACGCGCCATCGCACCCGAGTCCAGGCCCCAAAAGAAGCCTTTCGCGGTGCCATCGTAGTCGATGCCGAGACCGGCAATGTGCTGATCAACGACAATGCCGACGTCGTTTCTCCTCCGGCAAGCATGACCAAGTTGATGACTTTCGCCGTCCTCCAGGATCTCATCCGCAAAGGCACCATCAATCTCCAGACGCCCGTGAAGGTGACCGCAGCCGATTCGCACATCGGTGGCACGCGGGTGTGGCTCAAAGAGGGAGAGGTCTTCCCCGTCGGGGAACTCCTCTACGCAATGCTGATCCAGTCCGCCAACGACGCCGCGTATGCCCTCGCAAACGCCTCTGCGGGCTCAATCGAGGCCTTTGTCCAGTTGATGAACGAGAAGGCACGCGCCCTCGGCATGACCCGCACAACCTTCCGATCGCCACATGGCCTGCCACCTCGGGACCGCCGTTTCGCCGACAGCGACCTCACGTCGCCCCGCGACATGGCCACCCTCGCCCGTTACCTGCTGCTGAATACCGATATTCTTAAATACACCTCGATCCGTATTCGGAGTTTCGGCCCGCCCGAACGCCTAAAACCGGTGGTCATGGTGAACCACAATCATCTCCTCCAACACGTCGAGGGCGTCGACGGCATGAAAACCGGCTACACAGGCGGCGCCGGTTTCTGCCTCACCGCCACCGCTCTCCGAAACGGGCACCGCGTCATCGTCGTGGTCATGGGTAGCCCCGATTACCGCAGCCGTGATGCCCGAGTGATCGATCTCCTCAATCGGGGCTTTGCCATGATCCCCGCCGATAGCCCCCCCTTCGCGGCCAACATCCCCGCTCCAACCCCCGCCTCCGACTCTCCCCTCCAGCCCGCCCCCCTCTCAAAGTCCGATGGCGGCTTGTCTGACGCCTCCCCTGTCGCCGCCCCTGCTTCCGACTCAGACTCCGGTCCGGTCATCACGCTCACGATTCCAGGCACTGTTGCCCCCGCCGCCAGCCATCGCTAGCACGTGCGCTCGCCGACCGTTCCCACTTGCGATGCCTTCAATAGCGTGGATTTGAGAATGTTCAGTCGGATCGGCTTGGACACATAATCGTCCATCCCGGCCTCCAGGCATTTTTCCCGGTCCCCCTGCATCGCATTGGCCGTAAGCGCCACAATCCATAGGCGGCTGCGCCCCGGCCACTCGCCGCCCGCCTCGAGCGCCCTCACCCGCCTCGTGGCCTCGAGTCCATCCATCTCCGGCATCTGCGTGTCCATCAAGACTGCGTCGTATCGCTTCTTCCCCACCGCCTCCAAGCCCTGCACGCCGTTGTCGGCAAGGTCCGCCGAACACCCGAGTTTCTTAAGCATCGCAAGTGCGACCTTCTGGTTCACTGGATTGTCCTCCACCACCAGTACGGAAAGATCGTCCAACGGCCGCAGTTCCTCCAACGGCGGCGTGGACACCACTGCCGCCTTCCCGTCGATGCACGAGATCAGAGCCGACTTAAGATTGCCCATCCTGACAGGCTTGATGAGGCAGTGCAGGATGCCGCTTTCCCTCTGTATCTCCACTGGAATACGGTCGAGCAACGGCGTCATCATCACTATCGGAAGCGCCGCACTGCGGGGATCCCCGTGGAGCTGCCTCGCGAGCGTCAGCCCGTCGATCCCAGGCATCTGCGAATCGAGCAACGCGAGATCAAATTTACGGCCAGCTGCCTGCTCTCGGTCGACCAGCTCCAACGCCGACGCCGCATCGCCTGCCGTGCGCACGTCCAACCCCCATCGCTTCGCTTGATGTTCGACAAGCCGGCGGCTGTTGTAGTTGTCATCGACGATCAACAGGCGCTTCCCCGCGAGGTCCATGTCGTTCACATGCGGATTCGTCACCCCAGGCACGGAAGGAAGCGGCACTCGAAACCAAAAGGTCGACCCTTTCTCCAATTCACTCCGCAATCCAATCGCTCCCCCCATTCGCTGCACCAGATGCCGCGAAATCGCCAGGCCAAGTCCCGTCCCCCC
>JAJXVO010000304.1 GCA_021782105.1 bacterium | reverse complement strand
CGCGAGGGCGGCGAAGAAACGCAGCTCGGCGGGGGCGAGGTCCTGCGCCTCGTCGATGACGATGTGGTCGAAGGGCTTGGCCGCGCGCTGGGCAAGGGCGTCGGCGAGGCCGATGAAGACCTGGGCCCACGTGGTGTAGCGCTCGGCCGCCAATGCCTCGCGCACGGACTGGAAGACGGGCCAGAGGCGGGCGCGCTGGTTGGGGCCGAGGCGGCTCTTGCGGCCCATGCGCTGGACGGTGGCGTAGGCGTCCGATGAGGCGATGCCCCAGGCGTCGATGACGTTGGTCCACTCGGAGAGGAGGAAGCGGTCGGAAAAACCTTTGAGGCTGGTGGCGCTTGCCGCCGCGCTCAGGCGCTGGCGCAGCACCACGTCGGAAGCGATGCGCGGGCGGTGGCCGTGTTCGAGCTGGAACATCTGCTCGGCGATGGCCTGGAACGATACCGTTACGATCCTGGGGACGACACCGCCGGTCTCGGGGGCGAGGACGAGCAGCTTCTTTGCCATCGCGTCCGCGAGGGGTTGGGAGAAGCTGGCGAGAAGGACGCGGGCGCTGGGGTTGTCGCGCGCCAGGCGGACGGCGCGGTGGATGGCGACGATGGTCTTGCCGGTACCGGCGGAGCCGGCGACGCGGGCGGGGCCGGAGAAGGAGCGCTCGACGAGCGCGCGCTGGGAGGGGTGGAGGAAGACGCCCCATTTTTCCCAGGGGTAGGCGAGCGCCTGTTCCAGTTCCTCCTGGTCCGCGATGAGGCGGATGCGACGGAGGGTGTCGGGATGCGCGAGTGCGGCGGCGTCAGTGGCTGCCGGCGTCGGCGAGAGAGGTTCGCTGCTCACGTCGAAGGCACGGCTAGCGAATACGCGCGGCCCGGGACCAACGGGCGGCGGCACGAAAAACCCGCCCGTGGTGGCGTATTGCAAGAGGGCTTCGGAAGCCTCGGCGGGGAGATGGGGGACGAGCGTGAAGAAGCCGTCCTCGGTAGCGGCGCGGACATCGGCGAGCCAGTCGGCGGGAACTCCGACCGACAAGAGCGCGCTGTCGTCCAGCGTGGCGAAGAGTTTGGGCTGTTCCGTCCGGGCGTTTGCGCGCTCGGGCAGAACGAGGTCGAGCGTTGCCGGACGCGCGACTTCCTCCACGCGCTCGCGGATTTCGACGATCTGGATGGCGCCGGTGCGGGGGTGCGCCTCGATGCGGCGGCGTTCGGCCCAGGCGTAGGCCTTGTCGTGGTGGTCGACGTAGGCGACGAGCATGCTGCTCGGGGTCTTGTGGACGATGAGGCGGATGTCGCGGTTGACGCGGGCGGACCAGAAATTCGGGTCCTTGCTGTTGTCGATGCGATGGAGCTGGAGGCCGTGGCCGGCCGGGTCCATCTGGAGGTCGAAGACGCTGGCCTTCACCGCCTTCTGGTCCTGGCCGGAGAGGCGGTTGAAGGAGGCGGTGAAGGTGTCGGCGATGAGGAAGTTCATCGGCGAGCCCGCCATTGTTTCCAGGCTCTTCGCATCATCCGCGCGTCGCCTGGGTCGAATGCGTCTTTTCGGTGTATTGGAGATATTGTGTGACACCCTTGCCGAAGCGCCCCCCTTGTCGGTTCAAGCGCGGGTCCGCGACGGCGATGAGGATGGCCTCGAATTGGTCGAGGACGTCATTCCTTTTCGGGCGCCAGGCATCGCTCGCAGCGTGCAGTTGGCCATGCGCGTTGACAGCAAGTGTACCAAACCATGAGAACCACGCCCATCGACGAGCGATCTCGTTTCTGTGATGCACCCGCAAGCGCGCGAACAGACCGTCGACGTTACCCGTTCCAGCCTGCCCGACATAGACGACGTCGTATCGATCATCATACAGGGCGTACACGCCCTGCTGATCATCGAACGTCACAGTTGAGTTACGAGCGTTTTTCATCACACCTCTGATGTGACCATCCTTCGCCCCAGAACCCCAGACGACGGCGGAGCGGAGCCAGAAATGGCCGTAGTTGCGGATGAGCATCGTTACACCCTGAACACTTTCATCACCTCATCGCCGAAGTGGTTGATGACTTTTACGGCGATGCGGCCGGTGGTGGGGCGGGGGAATGGGCGGGAGGTGTCGGCGTAGAGGGTGGCCCAGGCGTCTTCGTCGATGTCGGCCTGGAGGGCTGTCTTCAGGCTTTTGTAGGGGTCGCCCGCGCCGAGGAAGTAGGCGTGGCGGACGAAGAAGCTTTCCTCGTTGTAGTCGGTGTCGATGAACCAGGCGGCTATGCCTTCCGTGCCGCTGGAGCGGATGTCGCCGGTGTTGGGGTCGAAGACGTCCACGCCCTCCACCTTCACGCGGAGTTCGGGGCCGCCGTCGTCGAGGATTTTCACGTCGGGCTCGCCGAAGACGACGAACATGTTTCCGCGACCGGTGTTCTTCAGTTCCGCGGACATGTGCATGTCCGGGTTGATGCGGGCCTTGAGGATGCGCAGGCTGCCGAGGCTCGCCATTTCCGAGGAGTGGGCGTCAAAGTTGAAGGCGCAGGCGATGAGCACGTCGAAACGGGCGTCCGCGGCCTCGCGGGCGGCGGCGACGATGTCCTGGCGGCCGATGGTGCCGTATTCCGGGCCAATCAGAATCGCGGCGCGGCGCTCCGGCCCGCCCTCCCCTTCGATGAAGGTGCCGGTGGCGCCGATGAAGTTGCCGGGCCAGGGGGCGATGCTTTCGAAGGTGATTTTATCGCCCTTGGCCTGCTGCTTCACGCCCTCCGATTTGAGGTAGTCGATGACGATGGCGGCGAAGTCGTGGCCGGCGGGATCGGACTGGTTGTGGCGGCCCTCGGCGGCGTCGAGGTCCGCCGCGATGTCGTCCTCGCTGCCGGGGAGGACGCGGTGGGGGGAAAGGCTTTCGACGGTGAAGGGGCCGGCAACGCGGATGCGGGCGTTGTCCACGTAGGGCTTGTCGTAGAGGTATTCGACGTCCGCGCGGGCGGCGATGGAGGCGTCGATCTCGCGCTGGCGGGCGATGCGGGCTTGCCACCATTTCGTGTGCGCATCCTTCGCGGCGGCGGGCGCATTGGCGCGAAGTTCGCGGGGGATCTGCCATTCCTCGTGGGTGGTGCCGAGGGAAGCGTTGAGGGTGGCGCGCAGGGGTTCAAGCACCGCTTGGTATTTTTCCCAGATGTCGTCGATGAGGGGGTTGTTGGCGATGGATTTCAAGGTGATGTGGGGCACGCGCTCGTAGACGAAGCCCTGGCGGAGGTCGTTGTGGACCGGGGTTTCGGGTGGGAGGCGCTCGGTGAGTTCGGCCTCCCTGGCGCGGCCGGCAGTGCTGTCGGCGAGGAGGTACCAGGGATAGCGCGCGGCCATGAGGCGGGTGCGGGCGAGAGCGAGGGAAACGCGGCTGGTGTCGATGGTGATCCAGCGGCGGCCCCATTGCTCGGCGACGTAGGCGGTGGTGCCGGAGCCGCAGGTTGGATCGAGCACGAGGTCGCCGGGATCGGTAACCATCAACGTACAAAGCTGAATCACTTTCGTACCGGTTTGAACGACATAGAATCGCTCGTCGCCGAAGGCATTTGTTCTGGTGTCGAGCCACAGGTTGTTCCGAGGTCGATACGGGAAGATGTCCCGATAGCTTTTCCACCACAGGCTCTTGCCCTGAATGTGGAAATATCCTGCTTTTGCAACACGCTCTCGGCCCTCCTCATGAGTTGACCACCCAAGAGAGCCGGATGGCTTGAAAGTGTGACCACGGAAAATGAATGCTTTTCTTGCCTCATCCGATCCTGTTTGAGAACTTGGATCAATCAGCTTTAGGATTCGGCCATCTGGTATCGGCACCTTGCCTTCCTTCTGGGCAACGGAGAGATCGATGATCTCGCCGAGAGAAGGCTCGACGCAGACGTACCGTTCCTGCGGATTCTCAAACGGAGGCCGCGGTTCGTGGAGACGACGAATCTTGGCTGAACCATAGTCGCGACAATACCAAAGTAGATAGTCAAAAGTCGATGCGATCGCAGAGTCAGTCTGTCCCGTTGTTTTAACAAAACCAATCTGGCCAAGATACTGCGATTCGCCAAATATTTCGTCGAGTAAAGCGCGAATTCGGTGCACATTCTCGTCGCTAATCTGCACGAAGATGGACCCGCTTTCGGTCAGCAGATCGCGCATCACGGTGAGGCGGTCGCGCAGGTAGGTCAGGTATGAGTGAATCCCGTCCTTCCAGGTGTCGCGGAACGCCTTCACCTGCTCGGGCTCGCGCGAGATGTCCGTCTGCTTGCCGTCCTTGACGTCGCGGCTCAGCGTCGAGACCTGCCAGTTGCTGTTGAACTTGATGCCGTAGGGCGGGTCGAAATAGATG
>JAJXVO010000303.1 GCA_021782105.1 bacterium | reverse complement strand
CCAGAAGCTCGGGATTGCGAGGGCGGCGCCCACGAACACCGGGTTGAGCTTCAGCGTCATCTGATAGACGGGGATCGTGAGTCCCTTGACTGCGGCGGTGCCGAAGAAGAGCGGGAGCGAACCGAGACCGAGGGCTGCCTTTTCCCAGAAGCCGACCCTGTCTTCGGGGCGGGTGGCGCTGGCTTGACGCGGGGCCTGGTTGGGAGGGGAGGCCTCCAGGTCGGTGGTCGGGGCGGACATGCGAACGCGAAAGAGGGGGGCGAAAAAAGGGACGGGACGCGGGAGTGCGAGGCTCCGGCGTCCCGTCTATAGGCAGGGATCAGTATTTCAAGGTTGCGCTGAAGGTGAACTTGCGGGGTTCCTGCAGACCGATGCGTTCCGGGATGGTGTTGGTGTTGTCCCACCAGGCGGTCGTGTAGATCTGATACTTTTGCGAATCGAAGACGTTGCTGACGTTGAGCTGGAACTCGAGCGGCAGGCGGTGGCCGCCGAGGGAGGCGGTGGTCTCATAGCCCATCATGGCGTCGGCGAGGGCGATATTGCGGCCCTTGACGAGGCCAGAGGTGGAAGCGGCGATGATGTTGGCGCTTTGGTAACGGCCGCCGCCGCCGATGTAGAAGCCGCGGAGGACGCCTTCGCTGAAGCGGTAGCGGGTGTAGACGTTGGCGCCGTACTCACGCTCGCCGCGGGCGGGCAGGCCGTCGAAGGCGACCTGCTGGGTGATGTAGTCGTTGGTCCAGCCGATGTTGTTGCCGAGTGTGTCCCAGGAGCCGCCGCCGAGCAGGAAGTTGGGGCCACCTTGGGAGGCTGCCTTGGCGAGCCAGTAGGTGGAGTTGGTGGCGAACCAGGATTTCACCTCGGACATGATGTTCTCCATTTTCACGTGGCTGATGGAGAAATTCGCGGAGATGCGCCAGTTGGGGGTCGGGTTGGCGATGGCGGAGAACTCCCAGCCGTCGGCGTCTCGGTCCTGGAGGTAGGCGTTGGCATCGATCGTGTGGGAGGACACGTCGGACGCGGTGATGAGGCCGGCGGAATTGAGGGCCTGCAGCACGCGGGTATTGAACGAAGTGACCTGACTCTGGATGTTGCCCCACTCGGTGGAGTTCTGGAGCTTGGTCGTGTAGTAGTCGACCGTCGCATACAATTTCCCGCCGAAGAAGTTGAACTTGGCGCCGAAATCGGAGCCCTTGGCCTTGGGCATGGGGGGCACACCGTAGCCGATCACGCGTTGGTCGACGTTGGGCAGGTCGCGGCTGTCGGAGGTATTGGCGTAGAGGGAAATGTCCTTGATGATATGATAGACGACGCCCGCGGAGAGGGTGTGGGCGTTGAAGGTGGACGACTGTCGCGCGGTGGGGTCGAGGGCGAGGACGCCGGCGGCGTTGCGGACCGTGGGGAGGGTCGAATAGTCCATGCGATCGAAGCGGAGGCCGACGATGGTCACGACCTTGTTGTCGAGGAAGTAGCTCTGGAGTGCGGCGAGCGCGGTGTCCTGACCCTGCTTGGAATTGTTGATCTGCTGATCAGGGGCCCAGCCTGCGGTGAGAGTCTTGCCGCTGACCGGATCGACGACGTTCACCAGCGGGGTGCGCCAGGAGGGCACGTGGATGTCGGAGGCCTGGCCTGGGGTGAAGTAATAGCGGCGGAACACGCGATTGGAGTCGAACTCGGCGGCGGGATCGAAGGGGGAGCCCACGAAGACCTCGGCGTCCTCCTCGTTGAGATAATCGCGCCAGTCGTGTTCGACGAGGGCGGCGATGCGGTGGCGGCCGAATTTTCCGAGATTGAGCTGGTAGGCGAGTGAGGCCTGGAGCTGGTCGATCTTCGAGGTGTCGTTGCGGCGGGTCCAGTTGTTCTCGAGGTAGAACCTGCCGGCGTAGGGATTGGGCTGCCCCGTGGGGAGCACGGAGCTGGCGTCGGCCCACAGCTCGGTGGCGTCGCCCTGGTAGCCGTAGCGCGTGAGGTTTCCGGCGTTGGCGTCGTAGCCGAGGAAGTTGTTGGATTGATGATTATAGGCGACCTGGAAACTGAGGTCGCGGGTCACGGCGCTGTCGAGGTAGGTGGAGTAGGTGTGATAGCGGGTGTAGCGGGTGGCGTCGGGTCCGGCGGAATTGACCGTCATCGGGATGATCGCGAGATTTTGCGGGGTCATCGCGAGGGCGGCCCAGCTCTGGGTGGACGAGTAGCTGAAGGGCATGTTTTCCCAGTCGGCGAGCTTGCCTGTGTTCTGGGTGTAGACGAGGTGGGGGCTCCAGGTCTGGGTGACGATGGTGCTGCTCCACTGGGCGGAATTGTAGGTGGGGCTCCCGGCGGTGCGCCAGGGGGAGGTCTGGTCGATCATGAGCCAGGGGCGGGCCCAGTTATCCTTGATGTTGCCGGCCTCGAACTCGGCGCGCAGGGTGGTGGTGGGGGAGATCTGGTATTTGCCGGCGAAGTCGATGCGTTTCTCGTGATCGAACTCGAACTGGCGCCAGGTGTTGGTGTTTTCGAACATCGCATTGACGCGCATGGCGAGCTTGCCCCTCACGGCGACGGCGTTGGTGTCCAGGGTTCCGCGGACGCGGCCCCAGCTGCCGAAGGTGAGGTTGAACTCACTTGGGATGGGCGTGAGGCTGGCCTGCTTGGTGGTGGTGTTGACGATGCCGCCGGCGGAGCCGAAACCGAAGAGGATGGCGTTGGGTCCGCGGGACTCGTCGATGCGGTCGACGTTGTAGAAATCGGTCGAGGTGGACCACGCGAAGTAGTTGCGTGCGTAGCTTGCCGCCAGGCCGCGGATGCGCAGCTGCCACTCGGGGTTGCCGATCATGGGGTTGGCGTTGAAGTTCGAGGCGGCATCGCCGAAGTCGGGCACGGCGTTGTTGGAAAACAGGATCACGTCCTTCATGCTGGTCGCCCCGATGTCCTGCAGGAATTCGGGTGTGAGCACTGAGACGGCGGCGCCGGTGTCCATGAGGTTCGTGTTGAGTCGGCTGCCCGCCAGGGTGTTCTGGGCGAGGTAGCCGACGTCCTGATTCGAGGTCACGACGAACGGGGTGAGCGTGATCGTCTCGTCGGGGGACGGGGCGGGGGTCGTTGGGGCCGGGGCGGTTTGGGCGAGGGCGGGGATGCCAAGGCTGCAGAGCAGGGCGAGCAGCTGGGGAAGGCGTCCCGTGGAGCTTAGGGATTTGGCTTTCATGTTACTTGTTGGTGTAGGAGGGAAACGCGGGGAAAAGGGGAGGGGGGGGCTCAACGGAGGGCCAGGCCGAACGACGCGGCGGGAAGGATTTCGCCGTGGCTGTCGAAGAGCGCGCAGGCGCCGCCGAGCCAGACGTTGAGCCCGGGAGTCGGGACGGCCTCGGGGTACCAGTAGAACAGGCCGGCTCCGCGGCCGTCGGGCACGGACTGCACAGTCGCGGCGAGGGCCCTGAGGAAGCGGAGTTGTCCGTCGGGAGTCGGTGGATACGGATAACGGGAGCCCATCCCGGAGAAATGAGCGTCGGGCCTCCATGGATACGCGGTTTCCGCGACAAGCACGGGCTTGCCGGTGGTCCGGGCGGTCCAGTCGAGGGCGTGGCGCAGGTTGTCGAGGCTGCCGTGCCATTCCGGGTAATAGCTGAAGGCGATCATGTCGAAGGGCACGTGGCGCTCGAGCAGGCTGGAAACCCACCACTGTGTGCGCGGGAGATTGCCGGCGCTTTCGATGTGGAAAATGATCTTCGGACCGCCGCCGGAGGGGAAGGCGTCCGAGACGCCCTGGACGCCCGCGCGCAGCAGGGCGGCGAGTCGGTTCCAGGCGGCGGTGTCGTTGGCCCTGGCAAACCCGACGCGGCCATCGGGCCAGAGCATGCCGTTGGTGATTTCGTTGCCGATCTGAACGTAGGCGGGAGCCAGTCCCTCGGCTGCGAAGCGGGAGAGCACGGCGCGGGTGTAGGTGCGCACCTGATCGACGAGTTGGTCGAAGGGCAGCTGATTCCAGGCGGCGGGCTTGGTCTGTTTGGAGGGATCGGCCCAGGTGTCGGAATAATGCAGATCGAGCAGGAGTAGGGCGCCCGAGTCGCGGATGCGGCGTGCGAGGGCGAGCGTGTAGGGGAGGTCGTTGTCGACCACTCCCACGTGGTTGGGATTCACGAAGAGCCGGAGCCGGAAACAATTGAAGCCGCTGCCTCGGAGGAGCGCGACGGCATCCATGGGATGGCCGTTTTCGGTGTAGAGGGCGCCGTGGTCCTCATGGGTTCGGAGGGCGGAGATGTCGGCTCCGACCAGGAAGCGCGGGGTCGCGAGCGACACGGGGGCGCGCACGCCAGCGCAGGCGGACAAAAGCAGGGCTGCGAGCAGCAGAAGAAGAGGAAGGCGTCGATGCCG
>JAJXVO010000302.1 GCA_021782105.1 bacterium | reverse complement strand
CGGACTGGGCCGCGTTCGAGACCGCGATCGTGCGGCTGCCCCACCGGGGCCTGCGCATTCTTGAAGTTCATACGGATCGGAAGGCCGACGCCGCCTTCCGCAAACGCCTTGGCGCAGCCGCCTCGGTCGCCGTCGAACGCGCCCTCGCCGAAGCCTGAGCCCGGTATCCGGTTTTCGATTGCGGGTGATACGGCCGCGCGCCTGCGGGCTTGCCGCTGGAAGGCGGAGCGCTCCCATGTACCTCCAGCCCCCGCCATCATGCCCTTTGACGCCCGTACAGACCCGGCCACCGGCCCGCTCAGCATTTCCGTATCAGGCACCGTTTCCTGCAAGGAGCTCGAACGCATGTTCGACGAAATCATGCCTCGCAGACCGAAGGCGGCGTCTGGCCACCGCCCTCGCCGTCCGATCCGCTGACACCCGCGCCCTTGCCTCTTCAGTTTTGGACTGCGGAACCTCGGTTCCGCTTTTTGCTTTCGGAATCCGAAAGCAGCCGGGCTTAGTCCCGAAGGTGGCGGACGAAGCCTTGATGACGGAGCGCCTCGAAGCTTCGCCATGCCCGAAGAGGGCGCCGCCGAGAGCGGCGTCCGCAAAGCGAAGGTGAATTTTTCACCCCAAAATTGGTCAGCCGCCTGTAGGACATTTTTGGATTCGAAAACCGGAAACTCCGATCGACGCTTCGTCTCTCTCAAACCTTCCGTCCATTCCCTTCACAGCGTCTTCTGGATCACAACCAGATCGTCGCGCGCCTTCCATCCCTCGGAAATCCAGAAATCACGGCCCGGAAGGTTGTAGGCAAAAAGAAAGAGGTTGCACTTCGGGATGCCCAGCGCCTTCAGATCCGCGAGGCAGGCGTCGACCAGGAGCGCGCCCAGACCCTGACGCCGGTGAGATCGCGCGACGGCCAGATGGTGCAGGTACCCGCGGCGTCCGTCGTGACCGCACAACAGGGCACCCACAACGCCACCGTCGGGCCCCTCGATCACGCGGCTGAGACCCGGATTCCGTTCCAGAAACACCGCGATCGACGAACGGCTGTCCGAATCGCCAAGGCCCATGCCCTCCGTTGCGTGCCACAGGGCCATCACGGCATCATAATCCTTCAGTATCAGAGCGCGCGGCGTGTATCCGGTCGGGGGATTCATGCGTGGATCGTTGATCACTTAGTCTATGCAAGAAGCAGCACGACCACCGAAGTCGAAGCCCGTTCAAAGGGCAATGTCAGACCGACAGAGCAATCGGGGCAATGGCCGGGAGGCAGCGCCTCCCGCGCAAGGCGAGGTGGAACCTCTCCATTTCGGTCTGCCACCGCACTCCACACCGGTCAGCAGCTGGACACCAATTTCAGCACTTCAGATTTTCAGCGTTTCAGCTTTTTCACGCTTCCCGCTCACCGCTTCCTCCCCCTCACGCACCGAGTGCCTCCCGCATGGCACGGATCTTCAGCTCCGTCTCGGCGTGCTCACGCGACGGATCCGAGCCCGCGACGATACCCGCGCCTGCGTACAGGCGGGTGACCGAGCCCGCGATCAGCGCCGAGCGCAGGCCGACGAAAAACTCGCCGTCGCCCCTCGCATCGATCCAACCCAGCGCACCCGCGTACAGCCCGCGTGAAAATCCCTCAAGCTCTGCGATCAGCGGCACCGCCGCCTCGCGCGGCGAACCGCCCACAGCCGGAGTCGGATGCAGCCGCGAGAGCGCGTCGAGCAGACGCACGCCCGGCGGCAGGGCCGCCTCGATGGGAGTGTGCAAGTGCTGCACGTTAGCCAGCCGCCGAAGCACCGGACGCGCCGGCGCCTCGAGCTGCAGGCCCAGCGGCGCCAGCCGCCGGAAAATCGAATCCACCACCACACGGTGCTCGCGCAGTTCCTTCTCGTCGCGCAGCAATGCCGACCCCAGTGCCGCATCCTCGCTCGCCGTCGCCCCGCGACGCGTCGAGCCGGCTAGCGCTTCCGTCGCAAGACGTCCGCCGCGCACCCGCAACAACCGCTCAGGGCTCGCCCCAATGAAGCTCACGCCCGCTCCGTTCCCCACCGAGAACGCATAGCAGTCACGAAACCGCTCGCGCAGCCCGTTGAGCGCCCGCAAGGGATGAAACGGCCCCGTGCCATGAAGGTCCTGCGCCCGCGCCAGAACGATCTTTTCGACCTTTCCGGCGCCGATCAGCTCAAGAGCCCGCGCCACCGCCACGCGATACCGTCCTTCACCGCCCACTTCCTCGACTCCGCTCACCGCGGCCCCCCCGTGCTCCGGGAAGGCCGCATGGTCGTAGTCGAAGGCCTGGAATTTTGCATGCGCCCGCCAAACCCGCTCGGCCAACCGGCGAACGTCGTCGCCCGGTCCCACCAGCAGGTTCGCCGTCGCCACCGTCGCGCCGTCCCTGCACCCCACCTGCCAGCGAGGCACGAACACCTGGACGGAGGGAAACGGCTCACCGCGGCCCCCGTCGGGCAAAAACGTGAACGTGGTGAAAAACTGCGGCCCTCCAAACGGCCCGTCCACCGCCCCCACCGCGAGCGAATGCGCCAGCGTCTCGTCGATGAATTTCTGGCACTCCGAAAAGCGGTCGGGGCCCGAGGCCTTGAAGCTCAGGACCGCCTCCGCCCCCGCCACGGCAAACGGCTCCGACGGCTTCTCAACATAGAAATGCAGCTCTCCCGGCTCGAAGATCGACTCGAGCACGGCCAGCGGATCAAGACTGTCCACGGCGACCGAGATGCTCACCAGATGCGGACGCTCCGCGCGCTCTGCAATGCCGCGACACTCGGCCAGAAAATCCACCAACGCCCCGGGCGAGGCGTTGGCGATCGGATCGACCGGAAGGATCCTCATGCGGGCTTCGGCGCGGCGGGCTGTTGCCGCGGGAAGAGAACCAGCGATGCCTGAACCTTGCCCCCGGCCGTGCGGCCGTCCCAGGCCAGTTCGTCGCGCCAGACTTTGCCCGACGAGTAGCCGATCGCCTCGTGTATTCGCGCAGTGGACGCGGGCATCACGGCCTGCAGCAGCGAGGCCGAAAGTCTCAGCGCCTCGGCCATCGTCGCCAACGAGGTGCGCAGCCGCGCCTGATCGGTCGCATCCGCCGACTTGCCCAGCTTCCAGGGGGCCCGTCTCTCGATGTAGGCGTTGATGGCCTTGACGAACGTGAAGGTGCGCTCGAGCGCCACGTGAAACTGAAAGCCCTCGCACAGGGGAATGAACTCGGCGCGCGTCTTTTCCCAGAGTTCATGCAGCTCCTTCTCGGGCTCCTCGACCAGCTCCGCCTTCGGCACGACTCCGCCCGAGAAGCGGTTGGTCATGTTGAGCGTGCGATTTACGAGGTTGCCCAGGTCATTGCCGAGGTCGCTGTTGTAGCGGATCAGGAATAGGTCCGCGGAGAAATCGCTGTCCTGTCCGACGTTCATCTCGCGGATCAGGAAATACCGGAAGGCGTCGGCGCCAAACTGCTCGATCAGGTCGAGCGGGTTGACCGCCGTGCCCGTGCTCTTCGACATTTTCTGACCGCTCTGCAGCCACCAACCGTGCGCCAGCAAGGCCTTGGGCGGCTCGATGCCGCAGGCCTTCAGCATAATCGGCCAGTACACCGCGTGCGGCGGCACCAGGATGTCCTTGCCGATGACGTTGAAGTCGGCCGGCCAATACTTCGGATCCGGCGCCCCGTCCTTCCAGATCGCCGAGACATAGTTGAGCAGCGCGTCGAACCAGACGTATGTGACGTAGGCTTCGTCGAAGGGCAGCGGGATGCCCCACTCCAAGCGTTCGCGCGGACGCGAGATGCACAGGTCGTTGAGCGGCTCCTTGAGAAACTCCAGGACCTGCTTCTGACGGTAACGCGGAAAAACGAAATCCTCGTGGGTCTTGAGGTAATCGATCAGCCAGTCCTGGTAGGAACGGAGTTTGAAGAAGTAGTTGCTCTCGGTGATTTCCGTGACTTCGCCGAAGATCTCCGGCCAGGAACCGTCGGGCAGGCGGTCCTTTTCCTGGAGAAACTGCTCCTGACGCGTGCTGTAGAAGCCCTTGTAGTCCGCGCGGTAGATCTCGCCCTTGTCGTAAAGCCGCTGGAGAAGCTCCCGAACCACGTCCTTGTGCCGCGTCTCCGTAGTGCGGATGAAATCGTCGTTCGAGGCGCCAAGACGCGTGCAGAGGGTGCGGAACTCCTGGGACACCTGATCGCAGAACTCCTGCGGCGCGATGCCGCGCTTGCGCGCACTCTGCTGCACCTTCTGGCCATGCTCGTCGACCCCGGTCAGGAAGCGGACCTCGTCTCCCATCATCCGACGGAACCGAGCAATGACGTCGGTCAGCACCTTCTCGTAGGCATGGCCCAAGTGCGGCGACCCGTTCACGTAGTCG
>JAJXVO010000301.1 GCA_021782105.1 bacterium | reverse complement strand
CATCCGCGAGCTGTTGGGCGATGCCGCCAATCGGGCGCTGATTCGGGAAAACTATCCCCGCCCCGAGGTGACCCGTCGCAACACCGGCTACGCGTTGGACCTGCTGATGGACAGCGCGGTGTTCGATCCGGCTTCGGGCAAGCCATTCAACCTCTGCCGTCTGATCGCGGGATCCGAGGGCACGCTCTTCCTCGGCGTCGAATTCGAGCTCAACTGCGAGCCGCTGCCGCCCCCGGGCGCGTTGCTGTGCGCCCATTTCCCGGACGTGCCCTCGGCGCTGAAGGCCACCCTGATCGCCATGACGCACCGGCCGTTTGGATGCGAGCTGATCGACCGCCACATCCTGGAGTGTACGAAGGCAAACCTGGAGCAGGCGAAAAACCGGTTCTTTGTCCAGGGTGATCCCGGGGCGATCCTGGTGGTGGAGGTGCGTCGCGAGGAGCGTCGCGAGATCGAGCGGGAACTCGGTGCCATCGAGGCGGAGATGAGGGCGGCGGGTCTTGGCACCGCGTTTCCGGTGTTGTGGGGCGACGACTGCGGCAAGGTGTGGGAATTGCGCCGGGCGGGGCAGGGGCTGGTCAACAACGTCCGTGGACCTGCCAAGCCCCGGGAAATCGTGGAGGACACGGCGGTGGCCGTCGCTGATCTGCCCGCCTACATCGCGGAGTTTGACCAGCTCCTTCGCACCAAGTACGGCCTCGACTGCATCTACTACGCCCATGCCGGGGCGGGCGAACTTCACACGCGACCGTTGTTCAACCTGAAGTCGCCCGCGGGACTGAAGCTGTTTCGTGACGTCGCCACGGACATCGCGGCGTTGGTGAAAAAGTACCGCGGTTCGCTCTCGGGAGAACACGGCGACGGTCGACTGCGCGGAGAATTCATCCGATTCATGGTCGGTGATGCCTGCTATGCGATGATGCGGCGGGTGAAGGAAACCTTCGATCCCGCGAATCTGCTCAATCCGGGCAAGATCATCGACACGCCCCCGATGGATACCTCGCTTCGGCATCGCCCCGGCGAAGCGGATCCCGCGTACGAGACATTCTTCGATTTTTCGTCGAGCGACGGCGTCCTGGCGGCGACGGAGAAATGCACCGGCGTGGGCGAGTGCCGGAAGTCGCACCTGATGGGCGGAACCATGTGCCCGAGTTACATGGCGACGCATGACGAGAAGGATTCGACGCGGGCGCGGGCGAACATCCTCCGCCATGTGCTGACGCACCCGCGGGATCCGGCCAATCCCTGGGACAGCGAGGAAGTCGGCGTCGTCATGGACCTGTGCCTGTCCTGCAAGGCCTGCAAATCAGAGTGCCCCTCGAACGTCGACGTGGCCCGATTGAAGATGGAGTGGCTGCAGCATGCGCACGACGCCCACGGTGTGCCGCGGCGTTCGCGCCTCGTGGCGGGGTTCGCGCGAAGCATGCGGATGGCCTCACTTGCGCCCTGGCTCTACAACGGCATCGTCTCGACGCCGGGCCTGTCGCGCCTCGTGAAGGCGTTTGCGGGCTTCGCGCCGCAGCGCAGCCTGCCGCGACTGCACTCGACGACGCTGGCGGCCTGGCATGCGCGCAACGCAAACCCGCCGACGCTCGATTACCCGAACGGACGGGTGCACCTGTTCTGCGACGAGTTCACGAACTACAGCGACACGCCCATCGGGATCAAGGCGGTGGAGCTTCTCAACCGCCTCGGTTACGAGGTCGTGATTCCTCGGCACGTCGAGAGCGGCCGCGCCCATTTCTCGAAAGGCCTGGTCCGCGAGGCCAGGAAACTCGCGATCCGGAACGTCGAGCTGCTGAAGGACGTGGTGACGGACGCTGCTCCACTCATCGGGATTGAACCCTCGGCGATCCTCGGGTTTCGCGACGAGTATCCCGACCTGATGCCACCTGAATTGAAGGCCGCCGCCCGGGCGTTGGCGGGTAGGACGATGTTGATCGACGAGTTCCTCGCCCGGGAAGCCGACGCAGGCCGGATCCGGCGCGAGGCATTCCAGCCCGCCGAACGCACGATCAAGCTTCACGGGCATTGTCATCAGAAGGCCCTTTCCTCGCTCGTCCCCACCGTGAAGCTGCTCGAACTCCCGACGGGGCACCGGGTCCAGGTGATTCCCTCGGCGTGCTGCGGCATGGCGGGATCGTTTGGGTACGAAGCGGAGCACTACGCCATCTCGCAGCAGATCGGGGAGCTCGTGCTTCTTCCGGCGGTGCGCTCCGCAGGGGACGATGTCCTGATCGCGGCGCCGGGCACGAGCTGCAGGCATCAGATCAAGGATGCGACGGGCCGCATCGCCCTGCATCCCGTGGAGATTCTTCACGCCGCGCTGCGGTGATCCGCGGCGGTCCTGGGCCGAGGTGTACGGCGAGTGCCGAGTGCCAGGGGTTAGGATCCCGTGAGAACTTGTCGGCATTGAGGAGGAAATCACGGGAAAGATCGCCTAGGATGAGACGGTGGCTGCCGTTAGCGGCCGCCGTTCAATCCATCCCCGACCACACCCAATCCGACCGCCCGCCAGGCGGCCCGGCTCACCCCTCATCCATGGATCGCGTCACAGCCCGCTACCTTGTCGAAACGCCGCTTCCTGTGGCTCGCGCTGCGGAAGTGCTCGCTGGCGAACAGTCCTCGGGGACCTTTGTGGCGGTGCCCGGGGAGACCGCGGAGCTGAAGCAGCGCTTCGCGGCGCGCGTCGAGGCGCTGACCGAGTTGGGGACGGCGGCGGCTCCGTAGCTTCCGACCGGGCGACCTGCCGCTGCGGTCTATCGACGGGCGGAGATCGCGGTGTCCTGGTCGGTGGAGAATTTCGGGTACAACCTGCCAACGCTGGTTTCAACGCTGCAGGGCAACCTCTACGAACTGGCCCAGTTCTCGGGGTTGCGCCTGCTGGACTTCGATGTGCCGCCGTCGTTCGCCGCGCACTTTCGCGGTCCGGCCTTTGGGGTCGCGGGCACGCGCAGGCTCACGGGAGTGTCCGGACGGCCGCTGATCGGGACGATCATCAAGCCGAGCATCGGACTTTCGCCCGCACAGACCGCAGAGATGGTGCGGACACTCGTCGAGGCGGGGATCGATTTCATCAAGGACGACGAACTGATGGCGGACCCGCCACACTCGCCGTTCGACGCGCGCGTCGACGCGATCATGGCGGTGATCAACGCCCACGCGGAGCGCACCGGCAGGAAGGTCATGTACGCCTTCAATGTGAGCGACGAACTGGATGCGATGTTGCGCCATTACGAGAAGGTCGTGGCGTCCGGGGGCACCTGCGCGATGATCAGCCTGAACAGTGTCGGCCTTGCCGGTGCGAAGAGGGTCTGCGATCTGGGCGCGCTCGCGATCCATGGGCATCGCAACGGCTGGGGAATGTTGAACCGGCATCCGATGCTCGGGATGGAGTTCACCGCCTACCAGAAGCTCTGGCGCCTGGCGGGAGTGGACCAGCTCCACGTGAACGGCATCGCGAACAAATTCTGGGAACCGGACGATTCGGTGGTGCGTTCGATTTCGGCGTGTCTGGCTCCGGAACCGCTCGGCCGTCCGCTCCTGCCGGTCGTTTCGTCGGGCCAGTGGGGTGGCCAGGCCCCTGAGACGTACCGTCGTACTCGGACGCTCGACCTGCTCTACATGGCGGGTGGCGGCATTCAGGCCCATCCGGACGGCGCGGCCGCAGGCGTGCGCGCGCTCCAGAAGTGGTGGGAGGCGGCGCTCGATGGACTGACTCTCGAACAGGCGGCTGCGAAGTATCCGGAGCTCGAAAAATCCCGGGCCAAGTTCGGCCGGGCGTCCTGACTCATGCCGGTCGACGACTCCCAGCTCCTGCTCGCGTATTACGGCGACGACTTCACGGGCTCGACCGATGCCCTCGAGTTCCTCACTCGGGCGGGGATCCGCACCGCGCTGTTCATCGACCTGCCGACTCCGGACCTGCTCGCGCGTTTCCGCGGCCTGCGCGCTGTCGGAGTCGCCGGTTTGACCCGTTCGCTGGCGCCGGAGGCGATGGAGGCGGAACTGCGTCCGGCCTTTGGCGCGTTGCGCGCGCTGGGAGCGCCGCATGTGCACTACAAGGTGTGCTCGACCTTCGACTCGTCGCCGACGGTGGGCAGCATCGGACGGGCGATCGAGGTGGGGTCGGAGGTGTTTGGATCGCGCACGGTGCCGCTGCTCGTGGGCGCGCCGGCGCTTGGACGCTACTGCGTGTTCGGCAACCTGTTTGCGAGGGTCGGCACGGGAGGGGTGATTCATCGCCTCGACCGCCATCCGTCGATGAGCCGCCACCCGGTCACTCCGGCGGACGAAAGCGACCTGCGACTCCACCTCGCGCGCCAGACCTCCAAGCGGATCGCCCTGCTCGACATCCTGCAC
>JAJXVO010000036.1 GCA_021782105.1 bacterium | reverse complement strand
GGCGGATTGGTCGATTCCTGCGGTAAGCTTTAGGCTCCTGTCCTCGGAATCGACCAATCCTTCCTCCGTCAACGCCTCTGTGTGTCCACCAATTCGAGGCAATCACAGAATGCCTCAGTGCCGCAAAGCCGCTCTTCTTCGCTTTTGCGTTCTTCACCGCCTGTAGGCGTGCAGCAGCCGGACGCCGAAAGTGAGAAGCGTTATCTCGATAAGCTCGCTCCACTCCTACAACGGTCGCTGACCTTCTACGGCAAGGTGGTTGATGAACATGGCACGCCAGTGCCTGCTGCCAGAGTTCGTTACTCGATGGTGAATAATCCGAATCCAAATAGCTCGGGGACGAGGGGAGAAACCGAAAGCGGTCAAGACGGGCGCTTTGTCATCACCGGCCGCGGCATGAGCATTTACGTCGAAGTTTCCAAAGAAGGTTATTATCGCGTGCCAAAATCGAACGACATGCTCGGTTCATCTGGCGGCTTTGAGAATCACGGTAATCTTGCGGATACCGAGGTCGGGCTACCAACGGAAGATAAGCCAGCCCTCTTTGTCCTGCGGAAGATTGGTGAAACCGTGCCGTTGGTCCATGCCGGGCCGCGTTCGATTGTCGTGTCCGCAGATGGCGCCCCGACTGACGTTGACCTGAGTACCGGACAGGTTGTTGGGCTGGGTAAAGGGCAACTGCGTGTTGAAGTTTGGGCGAAAAATCAAGGTATGAACCCAAACAAGGGCGAACATTACGACTGGCGATGCCGATTAAGCGTTTCCGGCGGAGGGCTGGTTCAGCGATCAGGAGAATTTGAGTTTGAAGCACCGGACGCCGGTTATTTGCCGACGGTCGAACTTGCCCAGTCCGCGACGGCCAACCATTGGTCTCCAAACATGACGAGACAGTTTTTCGTACACTTGCCCGATGATCGTTACGCACGGATCAACTTTCAAATCGCAACCAATGGCGATCATTTCATCGTATTGGAAAGCTTCCTCAATCCGACGCCAGGAAATCGGAACTTGGAATTTGATCCGCAAAAGGCGGTTGCCTCGCCCAAGAGGCCGACCCTAGGGGGTCAAACCTGAATGTTTGCGGTCGGAGTGACGGTTCCCGGGGCTGATGCGACTGATCCGGCACGGGGAGGGTTGGACGAATTTGACAATCCGGAAGTTGACATGGGGTGGTCAGGCGGGCGTTGAGGCCGCAACCTGACCACCTAGATGACAACTAACGAAGAGCAGAGCATCGCTACGAAAACGGCCACGCAAGGCGTAAAACCGCACCGGTTGATCAAGCTGGGGGTTGATGTGCACTGGCGGCAATACGTGGTCGTGCGCCAGATCGACGGTGCCTCGCCCCAGCCGCCACAACGCTTCACGCCGGAGGCATTCGTCGCGTGGGCCGCCAAGCAGACATCGTTGGCAGACCAAGTGCATTGCTGCTACGAAGCGGGTCCGTTTGGGTTCGTGCTACACAAGCGGTTGGTCGCTCTGGGCGTGAGGAGCCTGTTGGTGCGCCCGCGCAACTGGGACGAGTACAAACCGCCCTACCGGACGATCCGGTGCATTCGGCAAACGAGTCCCTTCCCGTCATCACCCGGCCTCACCGGGTTCTTCGCTTCCGTTCAATTCAACCACCGAACTCGGATGTCCGAGGTTTCAGGCCGCATCCGCGGGACGGCGCATGAACACCCTGCGTTTGAATCCGAATTTTTCATACAGGCCGTGCGCGTCGCGCGTGGCCAGAGCGCAGGGCGTCGATTTCACCGTCGGATGCGAAAGGACCGCGGTCATCAGGGCCTTGCCCAGCCCGCACCCACGCAGCGACTCGTCCACGAACACGTCGCAAATCCACGAGAAGGTCGCCCCGTCGGTCACCACCCGGGCGAAACCCACCTGGCGCCCTTCGGTCCGGTCGTAGAGCCCGAAGCACAGGGACGCCCGCAAGGACGCCTCGATCTTCTCCCGCGGCCGGTTCCCGGCCCAGTAGGTCCGCGCCAGCGAGCGGCAGACAAACTCGATGTCCAGCCGCCCGGGATCCGCGCTCGCCTCGTAACGCTCCCCCTCGGAAATTCCCGTCGTTTCCCGGTCGTTCATGACCCCTGACTAGCCGCGCATCCCTGCCTCCGCCATCCCGATTTCCTCCTTTCCTCGCAGGGTTGGAACTCCAAATCGCGCAGGAAAACACGCACGAACCCGGGGCTCCGATGACGGGGAGGGTGCGCCTGGAAGCGCGCTCCGACTCGTGACGTCTTTTGTTTTTCGTGGTCCATCCTTCGGTCGGTTTGCCGACCCGGATTCTGAATTCCTTGGGTCGCGGCTCTGCCACGCTATATCTTCGTGGCTCAATTGCGGCCTTGGTTGAATCGCAATCCTCGCGTGGCCGCCGCACGACTTCCTATTGCGGATCGGCAGGGGTTCTCTCCCAGAGGCCCCCACTGGACGCCGCCTGCCGCGATTCGCCGCGAGGAATTTCTCCTTGCGGTGACGGATATCTATCCCGGAGTTTCGCCTCGCACTTCCACACGCTCGCCATGCCTCATTGCCCTATGCTCCCGAGACCACTGGCCTGCCGGTCCTCGTATTTTCGGACACTCCCGGGAATCCGGATTCCTCGATGTTCAATCTGAACACCTTCAGGCGCCGCCGCATATTTCTTGGACTGGTGGCGACGCTGACCCTCTCGCTTCTCGTGGGCGCGGCCATCGCCTTCCACGCCATGAGCCAGGCGAACACGTGGGTCGCCGACTTCGGCGGCAGTGGTCCGTGGATCTTCTTTGCCGCGATGTCGGTGCTGCCCGCGTTCGGTTTTCCCATTGCCGTGTTCAATTTGGCTGCGGGGCCCATCTTCGGCCGGTCGCTCGGCCTGCCGGAGACCGTCGCACTGGCCTCCGGGTCGATCGCGCTCAACGTGATGCTCGCCTACTGGCTGGCTCGTCTCGTTTTCCGCCCGCCGGTGAAACGCCTTCTCAGCTGGCTGGGCTATGGCATCCCGACCATCCCCCCCTCGCGCACGCTGTCGTTTGCCTTCCTGGTACGGATCACCCCGGGCCCGCCATTCGCACTCCAGAGTTATCTGCTCGGCGCCGCCGAGACTCCATTTTGGCACTACATGCTGGCCTCCTGGACCGTCGCCAGTGCGTATGCCACGCTCGCCATCATCGGAGGCGACGCCATCGTCCACCGCAATGTCCGCGCCGGCCTGCTCGCGTTCGCACTCCTGGGTATCATCGCTCTCGGGCTCAGGCTGCTGCGGCCCCGCGAAGCCGAAAATCCAAGGGCCAAACCCCAATCTCGTCCGCCCCACGGTCAGCCCTAGTCCCCCCGACTTCCTCGGAGCCCAGGGTCAGTTCCAACGTCATGCTTGCCAGCGACATTCAATACCCTACAAGTTCAGCACAACATCCCAGCCTCCCATGAAACAAGTCCTGCGTAGCACCCTCATTGTCGCCAGCTGCCTCATCGGCCTTGTCTCCCTCGCCTCCAAGGCGTCGGCCGCCGAAGAAGTCTCTCAACACGTCGCCACGATTACCGTTCCCTCCGGCCTCAGCGTCTCCGACGTCAGGGATTCCCTGTATGCCGTCCTTCTCGGCCGCGACTGGATGGTGAAGGAAAAAACCGACGACAAGGTCGTCGGGTACCTCAAGCACCGCCATAACGAAGCCCAAGTGACCTTCTCCTTCGACGACAAGAAAATCGATATGAGCTGCTGGGGCTATAAGATCACCAGTTCGGGCGAGCGGGAAAAAGTCGAGCTGCCCCGAGGCTGGTTGAAAAATCTCCGAAGCGATCTGAACAAGCGCTTCAACAAGGTCTATTCCGAGAAGCAGTAGGCGGCCTTGGACAGGACCCATGCGCAGTAGCGACCGATTGCTCCACCCTTTTACAGTGGCCCTCGGGGGTGAATCGGGCCGCGCCTGGGACACAGGCCTCCCGGTTCTCTTCGGAGAGGCGGTCGAAGCGCTCTTCTCCTTGGGCTCGCCGTGCCTTCAGGGCAATCGGTTCAGCCTGTACCGCAGCGGAGAATTTTTGCTCGGGGTTGGAGTCGCTGAACGCGAAGACCATCTCGAAGACGAAGCGTTTCAACTCTACGATGAGATGCTCTCCCACACGGGCGAGCACGGCCCTTGCCGAATCTGGAATTACGTCCCCGCCATCAACGAGATCAACTCGCTGGGGCTGGAAAACTATCGGGCTTTCTGCCGCGGTCGCTCGCTCGCCTTCGAGTCCCGGTTAGGTGCGGATTTTCCACGCCGCCTGCCCTCGGCCTCGGCAGTCGGGACAACCTCGTCGCACCTGATGGTCGTCTTCGTCGGCAGCAATCGCTCCCCTCACCACGTGGAGAACCCCCTGCAGCTGCCGGCGTATCGCTACCCGGATTCCTACGGTCCACGCTCCCCCAGTTTCGCGCGCGCCAGCGTCCTGCCCGGCACCGCCGGGCGACGCCATGTCTTCATTTCCGGCACCTCGGCGATTCGCGGACACCACTCCGTCCATCCGGACGATTTTCAGAACCAGCTCAGCTGCACGCTCGAGAACCTCACCGCGCTGGGCCACCCCTGCGGCCTGGGCGATGATCTGTCAGCCGGCAATTGCCGCTCCCGCCATGTGCGGGTCTATCTTCGCCGGGAACAGGACCTCGATCCTGCGATGGAACGCCTCAACCAGGAGTTCCTGCATCCGGACGATCATGTCAGCGTGCTGCGATCCGACATCTGCCGAAGAGAACTTTTGGTTGAGATCGAGATGACAGTACTCGATGCCCGTCACTCGGACAGCAGTCGTCCCGCCTGAGCACGATCGACCTTTCCCCTGCCGGTGAGCGGAAATTCCGGCACCACGCGGAGACGCGCGGGGATCTTCCAGGAAGAGAGACTCGCGCGCAGCAGCGCCCTCATGTCGGCCTGGGGCAAATCGGTCGCGATCAGCGCGGCCAGCGAATCCTCCCTTTGGGGATGCGGTTCGACAATCACGCCGCGGACACCCGGCAGCCGCTGGATCTCGGTTTCCAGTCCAGAAAGGTCCAGTCGGCGTCCGCCCAGCTTCACCATCCGACCGACGCGCCCGGTGAGCACCAGCGTCCCATCCGGACGAATACGCACCGTGTCTGCGGGCCTGTGGATGCCCCTGCCCACGACCGCTTCGGACCGGATCTCAATGCGTCCACCCGTTTTTTGGCATACGTGCACCCGAGGCAGAGGGGTCCCCACGCCCTCACCTGACTCGGCCAGGGAGCCCGAGGCATCGAAGCTGATTCCTCCCGTCTCCGATGAGCCGTAGAACACGTGGACTGCGAGGCCGAACCGCTTTCGAAACGCACACGCATCCTCCTGGCGAATTGGCGCACCGGCGCTGATCACCAATCGCAAACTGGAAAACGCCGCGGTCGGCTCGAGCGAGCGCGCAAGCGTTTTCAGCAGGATGGGCACCGCAGGGAAAACCGTTGGAGCGTGGCGGCGACAGATCGCGGACAGACAGGCGGGCAGAGGGCTTTCGGCACAGACACACGCGGTTCCCTGGGCCAGCAGGGGAACCACGAGATTGCCCAGGCCATAGCTATGGCCGAATGGAATGGCCGCCAGATTTCGATCCTCCGGACGAATGCCCATGCCCTCACACACGTTCCGGCCATCGGCCAGGATTTGCGCGTCGGTAAAAAAAAATCCGCGAACCCGCCCGCTGCTCCCGCTGGTGACTTTGACCAGTCCCCCCTGCCGTGCGGGCGTCGAGCGGCGCGAAGCAATCGAACTCCAGGTTCCCTGATTCCACAGATACCCCACACCGAGATGCTCCGCAGACTCGGCGAGGTGCGCGGGAGAATCCGCAGGGTCCAACAAAACCGGCACGGCGCCGCGTCGGAGCAGGGCAAGAAAGACCACGAGCCATCGGGCTCCGTTCAACTCGGCCATCGCCACCTTGCGCCGCGGCAAGTCGAGCAATGGAGGCAGACTGGCGCAAACTGAGTTTGCCTCGGCCTCGATCTCGGCACGGGTCCATGAACGCAGTCCTTCACTGACCGCGACGGCACCCGGCTTCGCGGCGAGCGTCGCTCGCCACGCCAGGAGAAGATCCGACTGCGCGCCAGCGGTCGTCATGTCAGTGGACTTCAGGACTCCGCCGCGTCGGCATTCCTCGCCATCCGCTGCAGCAGCTCGATGTATTCCCACATCGGACCGACGACGCCCCGGCGCCGCAGCTTGTCCATCGTCTCGGCAAACGCCGGAGGCGGGTCGCCCAGCACCCAATTGTCGTTACGCTCCTGATGTTTCTTGATCCGTGCCAGGAGCGAGGGCGTCGTGAGCGGAGGCTCCACGTAAAACCGCGGCTCAAGCAGGTAGTCGGCCGCCGTCTCCCCGCGCGATTCGGGCGCGCAGTGGCGCCACAGCGGCGTGTCCGGATAGATGCGCATTCCGATCGTCGCGAAAAAATAGGCACCCGGTAACAGCGAGGAACGCGACAGGGTCTCCTCCACGGAGTCGGCCGTCTCGCCCGGTCCGCCGAAAATCAGGAAGTGACTATAGTGGAGCTGCAGTGCGTGCGCATACTCGCTCGCGTTGAGAACTTCGTCCCAGGTGAAACTCTTTGCGTAGCCCTTCAACGTCGTGTCCGAAAAACTGTCCGACCCGAACTCCACATGTTTGAGGCCGGCGCGCTTCATCAGCGACAAAAGCTCCATGGTCACATTGCGGGGCCGCAGAAAACACCCCCACTCCATTCCGAGATTGGCTCGCGCAAGCGCCTCGCACACCTGGACCGCGTGCTCACGGCTCGTATTGAACACCGAGTCCACGATGAACGTGTATTTTACGCCCATGGCCAGCAGGCGCCGCATCTCGTCGACAATCTCCCCGCCATCACGAAATCGGCTTTTTTTGCCTTCGATCAACGGGTAGGTGCAGTACGTGCAACGCAGGGGGCAGCCCCGCTGCGTCTGCACTCCAGGGATGGAACCCCGCGACGTGTACGCCCGAAGGAGCGCCTCATCGTGCACCGGATACACGGTGAACATCTCTCCATTCGGAGAACGCGGCGCCATCCCCACCTTCCCTTCGGCTGTCTTCCACACCAAACCTGGAATCGTATGTTCGTCGCTGCCGGCCCTTCGGGCGTCGATCAACTGCACGAGCGCCCGCTCCCCCTCACCCACCACGCCGTAATCCGCATCCGCCACCGCCATGAGCTCGCGGGGAAACACCGAGTACCCGCTCCCCCCCAGCACGATCACCGCACCGGAGGCGCTTCGGATCCGCTTACAGGTGTCGATCAACTCCCGCATGAACGAGCGGGGGTTGTGACTTTGCACGTTGTCCACGTTCCGAACCGATATGCCAATATAGTCGGGTTCGTAGGATGAAATCGCCTCCTCCAGGGACTCGTCCGCGGTCTTCGCATCCCAGCATCGACACTCGTGCCCCGCATCGATCAACGCCGCATTCAAATACGCAACCGACAGCGGATAGACAGGGTAGGGCTGATCGTAACGATTGATATTTGCGATCAGAACTCGGGTGCGCAGGTCAGTCGCGATGGATTCTAGCTGAATCATGGGGTGGCGTGTGACTTTAGTGAGTTTGGACGAAATTGCGAACGGCCTCCGAGCCCTGGCTCACCGGGTGAGTGGCGCGTCGGGCGCGTCCTTGACCGGGGTGGATGCTGACGCCTCCGTGAGCAACGACTGCAATTCCACGATGAACAGGGCAAAGGTGACTTCGAGCGCCACAGTGACGCCCAACGCCGACACCACGGCGATGTGACTGAACGCGAGGACTCCGAAGGAGAGTGCCGTGGTCAGGCCGGACAGCCGGATCGATGGCGGCATGCCCTCGCCTCTGAGGCTGTTTTCCGTCGAGAAGATTGCGTAGTTATGACTCAAGCACACGCCGAGGAAGGCGCCCAGGAGGTGGAACAGGTTCAGGGTCTGGCCCATCAGACCCAGGAGGCCCAGACTGCACAGGCAGGCACCCACGGGGATCGAGAACACGCGAAGGCCGCGCCGAAGGCCGTAGATCGCGAATACGCTCAAGCCAACCAAAGCAAGGCCCGCGAGGCTCAGGTGCATCGCTGAGATTCGATATTGCGAGAACACGCGATTGAGGGTCTCCAGCTGGTTGGTGCTCAGAGTCTGGAGGGCCCTCGGAGGCTCCATCGGAGCAGACTGCCCGACGAGGCTGGCGTACCAACTCGCTCCGGGCTTGAACGAAAACAAGAGCGTCGCCGGTCCCCGCAGTTTCGAGGCAAACCGCCCCACCATGGCATCGTAGCCCTGCAGGGGATGGGAGCGCCACGCGGCCCAGGCCGTGAAAAAGGGGCCGAAGGCCGCCGCGTCAAAGCCGTGGCGCACGAGCGCCTCCCGCAGCTCCTGGTCAAAATTCCCCAGCTTCGCGATCCGGGCCGGCGTCGCGCGCCAGGTCGAGTACCGCGGCACTATCTCGGCAACGGAAAACAGCGAACCCGAGGGGAAATGCCGCGTATGCCAGGAATCAAAACGCGCCCAGGCATCACGCGCCTCGGCCGGCGTCGCCCCTCGTGTCAGGTAGATGGCGCTCCCCGCTCCCTCCCCGAACGCCGCCCGGACCTCCCGGTCATTCCGATGCAACGCAACCGCTGGTATCTCGAGTTGCTGGATGCTGTCGCGCCATCTCAGGAACCAGGGTCCCACCAGGCCCACGATCAGGGCAAGAAACACTCCCGCGAAGGCAATTCGCCGGGTTGCGCGACTGGGGGTCGGACGCCAGCTGATGAAGGCGCGGGCCGGCAAATGATACGAGCGCAGCTGCCCAAACCACAGCAACGCGGCCCCCAACGCGCACAACAGGCCGGCACTCACAAAAACACCGAGCTGCCGAATCAGGGGAAGATCAGACGCCAGGAGAAAGGAAAATCCCAGCACCGTCGTCAGCGCGCTCGACAACAGGGGTTTGAGAAGCCGGCGCACCTTGCCTGAATAGGGCTCTCCCGGAAAAGCCGGGGGCTGGAGATAAAGATAGAAACCGTAATCGATGGCGACTCCGCCCAGGAGGGAGCCAATCACAAAGACCAGAACGTGCACGTGCTCGAAACTCAAGGTGGTGAACACCCAGGCTCCCAGCAGGCCGCACAGGACCGGCGGCACGAGGTTCAAGGCCTTCACCGCCTGACTCAGGCCGAGCGACCCCACCAGGCCGACGAGGATCAGCGAGGCGATGTTGAGCAGCGTGAGCTCCTTTTTGATTCGGGCCCGACTCTCAAAGGCAAACCGAGCGACGCCCGTCCATTGGACCGAGGCGCTCGGCTCCACGCGCTGTGCCGCGCGCTCGGCTCCCGCAATCGCGGCAAACACCGGCAGCTGTCCCGCCTCTGCCAGCGGGTTGGCCCTCTGTAGCGCCCAGACCAAACCATCGCCGCTGTTGGCGCCCCCCACCATCGACGCCGGGGCATGCAGGTGCTCGACCAGGCTGGGAGTCAGAAGCAGCGGATCCGAAGGCAGGACCCCCTGGAACGCGAGGGCCTCGGGTTTCGCGAGGAACTGTTCGAGCGTCGCCGCCGCCCGGTCTGCAACCCAGGGGCCAAATGCCCCCGGCGAACCCGCCGCACGGTAGGCAGCCTCCTCGCGCTCGATCCACGCCGGGAACAGAAGGTTCAACCGTTCGTCAAAAACCGCCTTCCCCGTCGTCTCCTTCAGGGACGCATCGCTCATCACCACGACTTCCTCGAAGCAGCCCGAACCCCGCAGACTGTCGGCAAAGGCATGGGTGGCCTCGGCACGCCGCTTGCCCACCCCGACTTTCACCGTCACCAGCACGACCCTTCCCATGCGCTGCGTGGCCAGCGAGCGAACCATGGCCAACTCCGGTTGCTGGTCCTTTGCGGGGATGAGGTCCAGCACGTCCGTCGAGATCTTCCCGCTCCCACTCAGGTGCCAGAGCCAGGCAAGCCCCGCCACCACGAAGCAGGCGAGCACCACACGCGCGACCAAACGTTGACGTGCCACGCTCATCGCCCGAAGGAGTTTTGCCCCGCCCGGACGCGCCCGAAAGGCAGCGCGACTCGGCCCGGGTTCGCCGTCGCGGCGCGACCGCTTGTCATCGGAAGAACTCCTTGCGGTCCGACGCCGAAAACGAAGCCAGCGTCGAGGTTCGGCTGATGAACACTTCCACGCGTTCATGGGGACTGTGTTCGAAGATCAGGTGCGTGATCCTGGCGCCATTTCCAAAGATCGTGATACGATGCAACATCGTGCGCTGCGTGCTCTCGCGCGGCACGAGGTCGAATCGCCAGTCGTCCCCGGCGCGATCGGCCCGCAGGGAAAAATACTGGAGGAGATGCTTCACGTTGAACTGCATGACCGCGAGCATGGCGTCGGCGATCTGAGAAATCCGCCCGTCGGAGGGCCCCACCTTCTGATGCCCTTTGCCGTCCCGCAGCAGCAACCCCTCCGAGTCGATGATCACCGTGCGTTCGATGGGTTCGGTATAATGCAGCGACAGCCCGGTGGCCTTGGAGAAACGCATCTCCCCCTCGAGTTTCACGGGCCCCAGCCGGAAGGGAAACCACCGTTTCTCGGTGAATTTCGAATAGATTGCCGGCCTCGAGGCCAGGCGCTCGATCAGCGGCATCCACTTCGCGATTTCATCAGGCGTGCGAACATCCTGCCCGGGCTTCGAAGGCGGCGCAGCCTGCAGCACCGCGGCAATCGGCCACGTCAGCAGCAAGACCAGCCACCAGGCCCGCGCAGGGAGGGGTGCGGATGAGCGCATGGGTGAATCGGATTTCATGAACGGATTGCTGAGCGGAAACGTCCCTGTGTTTTCATCGGTGCAGCTTCAATTTCCTCAATATGAGCCCGGTTACCAGCCTGACGTGCAGAGCGACCATCCTCAGGTTGTCACGCAGGTAATGGAAATGGGATATGCCGCCCTGCTCGCGCTTGAAATACCGGCACTCTGCGGGGACGTTGACCACCGGTGTGCCCGCCCAGGCCATCCGCACCGCCACTTCGGGATCGAAATCGTATCGGCGCGCCCAGCACGTCGCGTCCATCGCCGCAATCAGCGGCTTCACCGGATAAACCCGAAATCCAAAAAGCGGATCCCGCAATACGGAGCCTCCGAGTTCAAACCAGACCATGGCGATGCTCAGTTTGCGTCCGTAGAGCCGCAATTTCGGGGCCTCCCGCCCAAACACCGGAACTCCCGCGACAAGACTGGACGGAGCCTCTTGAGAGCAGCGCATGAACTCCGGGATGCGGTCGGCCGGATGCTGGCCATCGGCATCCAAAACCAGGATGTGCGTGAATCCCTCCGCTCGCGCCACGAGCGCGGCACTCAGCACCGCCGCACCCTTGCCTCCGTTGATCGGCCGGCGAAGGACGCGAAGGCCCGGCTCACTGTGCACCATCCGCTCGACCTCTTGTGTGCTCCCGTCCGTGCCGCCGTCATCCACGACCCATACCGACTTCCACTGCGCGAGCGCGGCCTTGACCGTGGCCGCCAGAGCACCCTTCGGGTTGTAACACGGGATCACCACCAGATGCGTCATGGAATTCGTCATATCCGAATCGGTAAAATAGCAGGGGCGAATCAATGCCGCGCGCTCCCCGCGTGCGATGATGAAGGTTCGGGCAGGTACATGGGGATTTAGCCGGATGATTCCAGGTTCCTGGGCACAATCCCGCCCAACGCCTCGTGCATCCGCTTTTCAACGGACTCGGCCAGAGCCTTGGGGGAGCGACTGGGGTCGTGCGCCCAACGCTGGTCAAGCCAGACATCGATCGCGCCGGGCAGATGCTTTGGCGGAACCCACCAAGGCCTTCCTCGGGGGACCAAGCCCTCGCTCGTGCGAATCAGAATCAATTGCACGGGCGCGTGGGCACGATGGGCCACCAGCGCGAACCCATATTTGAGCGGTTCAAGCACCACGCCCGGGCTCGTCCTCGTGCCCTCCGGAAACACCAAAAACGACTGCCCCGCCGCAACCGCTGCGGAGGCCGCCCGCAAGGCGTCCACCGGATTCCCTTCCGACACATACCCTGCCATCAACGCAGCCGGCCCGACCACCGGATTGTTCATGAGCTTGCGCTTGAAGATGCAGAACGCGTCGGGCAGCCGCGCCATGAGGAAGGTCGCATCCACAAGGGACGGGTGGTTGGCGACGTAGACCACGCCCGGCTCCAGAGGCCGGTCGAATCCGTGCCACGTGAGCCGGAGTACCCCGGACGCGTGAAACCACCGAACCCAAAAATCGAACATCCTGCGGATCGCGGAGCGGACCACGGGCGACAGCCGTGCCCTCCGGGGAACAAGCAGCAAGGGGGTGCAGACGAGATTGAGGAGCAGCCCGAAAAACGCGAAGGCCACCCACGACAGGTAATAAACGACGATGTAGTAGGTCCGTTTCATCGCGACGATCGGTCGGGGAGAATCAGCGGATTCATGGCGATGAAATTGAACCAAAGGTACGGATCTTTTCTCAGAATCTCCTCCACCACGTTCAGGAAGGCCTGAAAATGAGCCCGCCCCCGGGCCAGCGCCTCCTCCCGGGGCTCGCCCTCCACAATCTCGAAACGAGGCGACGCGTGAAGCACCGACTCCCCTCCCGGAAGCGTCGTGCCCACACTCAAAATGACGGGCCTGCCGAAGATCACCGCAAGATGGTAGATCGTGAATGGGAACAGGCGGCGCCCTCCCAAGAAATCAAAGGCCTCCGAACGTGCGCTGTGGTCGAGGCGGTCGCATTGAAGCGCAATCGCATGACCGGACGCCGCCGCCTCTTTGAGGGCAATGAGCATCGAGTCGCGTTCGTTGACCCAGATGAAGTGAACGTAGGCTCCGAAAATGGCCTGCATCGCCTCCGTATCGTGGGAGTTCGTCACCTGCTGCCGGACGATGTGGATCTCCCGCTTGTGAACGCTGCCGATCTGGAATCCCAGGGTGTCCGACACTCCCACGTGCAGGGTTCCCAAAAGCACCGGCCCTCCCTTTTCTATCCACTCCAGAAAAGCATCCGAGCCCGAGGCATAGTGACAGGGGACTGCCTTTCCGTTGAGGATTCTCAGCCTGAGCATCAAGGCCTCCTCGAAGGCAAAAAAGTGCCGGAACACTTCGCGCAACCCCGCTCGGCGGCGAAGGACCAGGCTCAAATAATCCCGCGAATGCCGCCTCTGTTCCTTCATCGCCGTCATGGCGATCGCAGTGCCAATCGCCCGACAGGGCCTGAATACAAACTCGGGCAATACTCGATCCGCGCCACGCAGGAACCGATAGCCCCAACTGGGGCCCGGGTTTCGCGGAGGATTTTTTTGAAGCGCCTCTCCCATCAGAACCACTCCAACGTTAGCCGCCATCCTGAACCGGAAGGGCCGGAATAAGCTGATCTCGCATGGAGCAGCCGAGCCCACGCCCGCAGCGAAAGCCCCTCTTCGAGCGGACCGCGCTCGAGCCGGATTTTGCCCAGCGCAGCCCCCTCTCCCCGCTCCGAGGTCAGGGCGACCGCGAAGGCAAAAGTCTCGGACGAAGCGCAGTCGCATTCGAGCAGCCAGCTTCCCCGCTCTTCGCCCCCGCAAAGCAGGGTTCTGGAAGCGCCGGTAAGCGCCGCGGTCAGCAGCCCCTGTGCGACCAGCTGCCGGTCACCGGCCATGGGATAAAACTGGCCCACCGGCATGTGCCTCCCGATGAACAGCTGTTGCACGCCGCTGGGATGGATCGAGGTCTGAAACTGCAGGGGACTGGCTGTCGGGAAACTGTCCAGATACGCCTCAAGCGTCCGGCTCTCGCCGAACTGGGACAAATACACAATCGCATCGTCCTCGCACGGAGACAGCGGCGAGAGCACGGCCCCCATCAACATTCCCAAATGCGTCATGCGTCGCGCGCTGCCGGGAGGAAACAGCGGCTTCAGGCGCTCGCGGGCGGTGGCGGGTGTTTCGCTCCCCGGCTCCTCCGATGTCACAGCCTGGATGTACAGATCATGCATGGGAGAGAGCGAGTACGGCGTGGGCCCCGCCAAATGCGTTGCCGGCGCAGATCGCGGCATCGGCAGCGCCGAGGGCAAAGGGCTCGGTGGCCACGTTGGAGGTGAAACAGGGGGCCCGCGTACCCACGGTCCCTGGCGCGCGCCCCGTTCGCATGCTCTGCGCGACGATCGCCAACTCAACCAGTCCGCAGCTGCCGAGGGTGTGTCCGAGGCTGCCCTTCCAGCCTACAAGCGGGGAGTCGGGAAAGAGCGTCGCAAACGCCTCCGCCTCGAGGCGCCCTGCCTCGAGCGTGCCCGTCCCGTGTCCCTTCAACCACACCCGCCTCCCCTGCAGCGCCGGCACGATTCCCTGAAGGACGCGATGGAAGCCCGACCCGCTTGGATCGTTGGCGGTGAAATGGTGATGTTCGTTGAATACGTTTTGCGCGATCAGTTGGAAGTCGCCCCTGGCTGCCGTGAGCACCGCAAATGCCGCTCCGTCGCCCAGTGCGATCGATCCGGTTTCCCGCACCTGATAGGGCGCCGGGAACCCTTCGTTGAGAATCTTCAGGGCATGGAAGCCGCCCGTGACAAACGGGCTCAGAAAGTCGTAGCTGAATACCAACACTTCGTCGGCGACGCCCGCCGCGATGCGCCGGGAGGCCTGAAGCAGACCGAGATGAGCCGAGACACAGGCATGGGAAATCACGGTGATGTCCGGCCCCCAACCCAGGCTCCCACGCACCAGCTCCACACTGCTCGTCGGCGTGCCGTGCTCGAGGTGACGCGGATCCTTGTCGCCATGCCGGTGCGCATACAAACTGCCGACACCAAAGTTGCTGCTCGTGATGATCACCGGCCTGCGCCCCCATCCCCACCCCTCCAAACCCGCGCGAGCCGCCATGGCTCCAAGTGCAGGCAACCACGCCGGCAGCAGCTCCTCGTCCAGCAGTCTTCCCGGCAGAAGAGCCAGAGGCACCGAATCTCCACCCCCCGAACCCAGCACCGGCTGTGCGCGGATCGCCACACGTCCGGCCATCAAGGCATCGTACGTAGCCGATTCATCTCCAAAGGGTGTGAGGCACCCGCAGGAGAGAAGACGTGGAGTCGCTGGCTGGAAAGGCATGGGCGAAATACGCGGGGAAACGGATCTCCCCGGGGGCTGAGGTGTGGGTTTTCCGACGGCTGGGGTGCCGGCGGGCTGGCCCTCGGACACCGCAGTTCACTAGGCGGCGTCCGTATGACATTCAAGGGATCTTGGCGGGATCTGCACGTTTGCGTACAAATGCAGCCAGGCTGGATACACTCGCCAACGCCGCCTTCGACTCTTCGCTCGTCGCAATCTTGATGCCGAATTCCTTCTCGAGTCTGACAACCAATTCGAGGGCATCGATCGAATCGAGGGACAGGCCCGTTCCGATCAGCGCCTCATCGTCGGCGATCTGTTCTGGTTGGATGTCCTCCAGATGCAGCGTTTCGACGATCATGCACTTGAGGCGTTGGGTAAGTAAGTCTGCCATACGGAAAATCGTGCGGAAAATGGTCAAGTTGGCAGGGAGCTGCAAGCAGATAGCCCGTCACCGGCCAAGTGTCCCGGCAATGTGCCCTCCTCCCAATCTCCCCAAACGCGCAGAGGTGGCGCGAGCGCGGGAACGGGACGGGCGCAGGGCCCGTCTCACCCACCCCACGCACGCAATGCGATGCACACATTGCTCCCGCCAAAGCCGCTGCTGTTGTTGAGCACGACTGCGGGCTTCTCCGACACGGTTTCCCGAGGCAGGTCGAGATGCTCGCAGGCAGGATCCACTTCCTGCAGGTGTGCGCAGCCGGGAATGAAGCCATCTCGAATGGCCAGCGCACAGATCGCGGTTTCGAGGGCCCCCGACATCGACAGTCCATGCCCGGTCAACGCCTTTGTGCTGCTGACCTTCGGCCGGCGCGAAGAACCCTCGTACACCTTGCCGATCGCAACCGCTTCCGACCGATCGCCGACCGGCGTCGAAGTGGCATGGGCATTGATATAATCGACCTGCTCACGAGTCAGTCCCGAATCCTTGAAGGCACGGGTCATGGCCTCGGCGAGGCCGCGCCCTTCCGGATGCGACATGGCCACGTTGTGCCCATCGCCTGCCTGCCCCCACCCCGCGAGTTCCGCATAGATGGGCGCACTTCGCTCGCGGGCCGTTTGCACCTCCTCCACGATGAGCGCCACCGCCCCTCCCGTGCTCACAAACCCGTCCCGCCTGCGATCAAAAGGTCGCGATGCCGATTCCGGATCAGGGTTGGGAGTCAGGGCTCTCATTCCTCCGAAGGGCAGGACGGTCTCGGCATGGACCTCCTCGGCCCCGACCACGAGCACGCGCTTCTGACGCCCCAGCCGGATCTCGTCCAACGCATAGCCGAGTGCGTGACTGGAAGACGCGCATGCCGATACGAAACCACACACCGCGCCCTGAATTTTGAAAAAGGTCGCGAGATTGAAATTCAGGGTCCCGCTGATCGACGACACCACGCCCATCGGATTCCCGCGCTCGGCCTTCGCCTGGTGCATTTGCCCCAGGAAATGATGCAGCATGAATGGCGAGCCGGCGGAAGCGGTGAACAGCGCGGTCTCCTTGTCCGCAAGATCCGATGCCACCAGACCCGCGTCGCGAATCGCCTGCTGGCAGGCGCATAACGCATAGAGACCATGTGGAGGGAGCGAACGCAGAATTTCCGGTGTGATCTCATAGCCCCCGGGCCAACGCCAGTCCCGCCAGTCGTGCGAGGAGACTTCGAACCCCTTCACCGTGCCAAGCACCTTCGTCGTGATGCGGGGATTGCCCAGCCACGTCACGGTCTCAAATCCATGACGCTGCAAACGCAGGTTCTCGCCGACCGCCGCCTGTGTGTTTCCAATGCTGGATATCCAGCCAAGGCCGGTGATGAGAGCCCGATTCATCATTTCAGGCCGCGGCGACCTTCACCTTCCTGGCAACAAACGCACGCAAGCCGCCGATGTTTTGGAGCGAGGCGATCTCGTCGTTTGAGATGCTGATCTCAAACAGATCCTCGAAGAAGAAAATCGTCTCGGCCACCGCCAGGGAATCGAATCCGACATCCTCGATCAGCCTGACCTCGTCGTTCCAGTCGACCACCCCGCCCCCCTTGGTGGGAGAAAGGTCCACCAACACCGCGATGATCAGCCGCGTCAACGCCGCCTCGTCGTGTTCCGAGCAGAACAAATCAAAGTCTACGGTCGCCGAAGGGGGTAAGCGCCGGAGTTTTTCAGAGGCAAGGGCATGGTTGCACTTGGAAGCCTGGTCCATGGGGTTCGACATAAGTCACATCCGTTGATGGCGACTCAACAGCCCAAGCGAAAGCAGAATTTTGGCTCGGCAGTGACACCAGGTTACCCGTCTCAAATTTGCGCGGACTCGCGCACCCGCGCCAAGGGTTCGTCGTTCAACAGAAACCTCCACGTGGGCCTGGTCAGAATGGCCAGTCCTGCGCTTCCCGGATGCGATCCAGCTCCTGTCTCTGCTTGACCAGGTCCCGGAGCATTTGCTTTCCGCCAGGGCCCAAGAGCCGGGAAGCACAGGCCTCCATCTGGTCGGACTCGCGCCGGATCCTTTCCAAAATGCTGTCTGAGTTTGCAGGAGTAGAACTCCAGGGGCTCGCAAATCGGCTGACGACCTGAAAGCGCGGCTCGAGCGGGACACTCTCGATGTCGTCGCGCAGCGCCTCGGTTTGCTCCCTGAGGACCTCCAGGTAGATCCTGAGTTTGTCGTCCGTCAGCGAAGCCACGCGCCGGTCCTCCCCCTGGAGCCATTCCAGCTCGAGGCGCAGCAGCGTGTGAAGGTCACGGTTTCTGTAGGCGGCGGTCAGCTCCTGCATGACCTTCTCCTTGCGGACGCGCACCTCGGCGTCGGACTCGAGGTCGGGGTGGAGCGCCTTGGCGAGTTCCTTGTAGATGGACGACATGGACCGTTGCCGGGCCTTCTCCCGCTCCTCGGCCTTTTGGGAGGCGCGCCTCTGGGCCGCATTCGATGCGCCCGATTGTGATGAGCGAGACGGCTCGGATGCGCGAGGCCCTTCCTCCATCTGCCGGCCAACCTCTTTCATCAGGGCCTCCAAATCCATATCGACCGAGAACGCGTCCGGATCGAGCCCCATCGAGGTCACGAATTGTTTGAACACCTCCTCGTTCATCGCCTTCTCCTGCGGATCAAGAGCTTGAAATTCCTCTGCAAACGCCTCCCGGTTCTGTTCCAAGAGCTGGCGTTGCGCCTCGAGCAGGCGTCCGTGCAGCTCGGCAACCCAGGGGTGTTTCGAGAAGAGCTCGGATTCAACCCCGCGGGCCGCTTCGATTTGGTCGACCAGGATGAGCTGTACGGCCTGCCTTTGTTTTCGCCCGAGCCCCCGTGGCTGGTCCCAGAATCCAGCCAGAGCGCGAGTGAACAGGAGCCGTTGGCGATTCATTTCGAGTTCGGCCGGATGAATCTCCTTCTCGTAGGTCCGCAGCAGATTCGCCCATTCGGCCACGCGCCGATCGTACTCCGCACGCAGGGATTCGACCCGGCGCAACTCCCGTTCGAAGGATTTCTGAATCTTGCTCAGGGGCTTTCCTGGCGAAGGTTGAAGCGTGATCCTCACCTCCTTCGGAGGGTCCATGTCCGGGAATAGCTCCTCTTGCGTGTTCGAAGGCATGCACCCGCAATGTCGATCAGCCCTGCGAAAGAAAACAAGCCCTTTTGCCACTCCTCCCGCGTGCCGTTCGTCGACATCGCGCCGCGTCCATCGCGAGAGTGTGAAGCCAAACCGGACGAACCGGTGGAGACGGGTCGCTGATGGGTGGTTTTTTAGAGATCTGGCGCAGCCCATCCGGCTTCGAGCGGCACTGGGAGAACCCAGGAGCACAGGGTATCGACCTCGTCACGGTGAGTGGCGCTCGGACCTTCCCTGCTGCGGTTAACTGCGACTTTTGGGGATCGTCCGAATCGCTCACTTGCGGAACAGCGAGTCGAGGCTGTTCAGACTCTTGAGCGGGGTGGACTTCTTCTGCGGGCCGGGTGCGGGGAGGGCCGCAGGCGCGGTCTCGGGTTGGGCCGCGGCTCGCGCGGGCGTGGCCATCTCACGGACGGCAGTGGGTTCGCGCCGAGCCTCGGCGAAGAGCCGCTCGAGCTTCACCGTCGACACGGTCTCGGCCGTGCCCAGCTCCTGGGCAAACAGGCTCACTCGCAGTTCCTCGACCAGCCAATACAGGGGGTGGCCGCGGCCCAGGCGCACCGCGCGAGCCGCGAGCGGGGCGACCTGCTGCGCGCGCTCGGCGTCTTTTGCCGGATTCTGGCGCCAGCGTTCCTGACGCAGGCGCTTGGCCCTCAGGTAGCGCCCCAGGTGCTGGAGATTCGGATACGGCGTGGAGCGGAGGAAATCGGCCGGGACCAGTTCCGCCAGCTCCTCGGCCAGGCCTGGATACGGCTGCGCGGCGACGACCAGCTCGTGGCGCTTCGCGACGACGTCGCGAAGCGTGTCGACCAGGCCCGGCACCAGGCCGCGCAGGTCCGCCTTCGCCGAATCCACGGCCGCCGCGAAGGAATCCTGGGTGAGGCGCCCCCCC
The DNA here is from genome assembly GCA_021782105.1 of bacterium. Classification (GTDB taxonomy): domain Bacteria; phylum Verrucomicrobiota; class Verrucomicrobiia; order Opitutales; family Opitutaceae; genus MWDT01. The sequence goes on along the minus strand of JAJXVO010000036.1, from coordinate 1,605 downwards.
GCCCGCGCGGGATCGCACAACCAGGCCCGCAGCGTCTCGAACGCGTCGGCCTGCAGCTGGTCCATCGGCGCGATCTGCGTTGCAAGCGGGCCAAGCTGCCGGAGCGATTTGAGATCCCGCTCGAGCCAGCCCAAATCGCGGCTGAGCTGAAGTTCGATCAGGCGAAAGAGTCCGCGGGCCGTCAGCGCGGCGGCCTCCTCGGCGTCGCGCGCCAGCCACACCCCCACGCCCGATTGTCCCGTCCGCAACGCGGGATAGGCCAGGACATCGAGGCCTGCCTGTTCCCCCACGACGACCGAGACGGGAACATCGCCAAAGCTCCATGTCTCGCTCTCGGGTCTCTCCCAGCGCGTCCGCGCCTGCTTCCACATCGAAGGATCCTCCCGCACGGTCTGCACGGACGCCTCCTTCTGACGCGCGCCCAGCGCGGCTTTGATCTCGCCGAGGTCGCGGCTCGCGCACAGCTCCCGGCCGTCGTCGTCGACCACGCGCACCCGGACGCTCAGGTGCGGCGGGAGCGGCTTGCCGTCCCAGACGCGGGCGTCGAAGGACAGGCCAAAGCGCTGCCTCAGATGTTCGCCCAGGAGCTCGGTCAGGGTGTTCGCATGGTCGCGGAGCCGCGCGAAGGATTCCACGGCGCTCACCACCGACGGCACCGTCTCGGAAAACGGGATGAACGCGCGGCGCAGATCCTTGGGCAGCGCGCGCAAATAGTGCTCCACCTTCTCGGCAACGTGGCCCGGCACCGCCCAGTCAAGGGCCGCGGGCGTGAGCGATGCCGCATCGCGCACGTTCACATCGAGCGTCACACCGTCGTCGTCCTGGCCCGGCTTGTACGCGTACGCGAGCGACAGCACCCGGTTCTCGACGGGCAGCGCCTCGGGAAAGGCCTCGGCGTCGTGCTTGAGCGACTCCGGGTCGCGCAGGTCTTCCGGCTCGATCATCAGGAAACGCGGCTCCTTCGTACGACGGCGCCGCACGAGTTCGATGAGCTCGGGCACCGACGAGACCCCGTCCGTCCCCGGCTCCGGCACGCCTGCGGGCAGCAGGCGCTCCGCGTAGAAGCGGCGCAGCGCCTCGTCGAGGTTGAGATAACCCGCGTCGCGCAGCCGCGTGAGCGAAAACTCGATGCGCTCGCGGACCTTCCGGTTGTGCGCCAGAAATTCCAGGGGCCAGGTGACCGTGTCGTTCACGAGACCCTCGCGGATGAAGATGTCAGTGGCCGCCACCGGATCGATCTTGCCGTAGCCCACCGCGCGGGACTCCAGCTCGAGGCCGTACAGGCGCGTGCGCTGTCGCACCATGACGCGCCCTCCCTCCGGACTCCAGAACGGCTCGCTGTGGCTGACGCTCAGGAGGTGACGCCCCAGGTCGATCGCCCAGCGCGGATCCAGCTTCGCACAGGTGCGTGCGTAGACGCGCGAGGTTTCGACGATCTCCGAGGCCATGATCCAGCGAGGCAGGCGCGGGCCCTTCTCACGGGCTTCCCCTTCCTCGCGTGCAGGCGACCGGCGCTTGTCCTCCTTCGTGAACAGGACGGATCCCGGAAACAGCGCAACCTTCCGGTCGTTGGTGGCCTTGTAGACTCTCGCCTCGTCGTCGTAG
>JAJXVO010000300.1 GCA_021782105.1 bacterium | reverse complement strand
CAATCGTCGCGCCCCGCGAGGCGGCGAGCGTGAGGGCCTCGACATCCAGGGGCTTGATGCCTTCAGGGGCGGCAGGCCGACGGCGCTTGATCGCCGTGGCACGGCTCACATGGGCGGCCGCATCGGATGTCTTCATGGTGAGCACCTTCTCCTTGAGATTGGGGAAGAGGTTGGTGCCGACGATGCTGACCCTGCGCTTGGCGACGGCGTCCTCCTTCTCGGAGGCGACGGCTGCTACCATCTCCTGCGGCGTTCCGGCACGAAGCGCAGCGATCATTCCGCCCTTCGCCTCGATCTCCTGGAACAATGCCCAGGCCTTGCGCGCGAGTTCATCTGTCAATTTTTCGATGTACCACGAGCCTCCCGCCGGATCGGCGGTCTCGGTAAAGCTGAACTCCTCGGCGAGGAGGGTGTGGACATTGCGCGCAATGCGCCGCGAGAATTCGTCCGTCGCCCCGGTGACTTCGTCGTAGGGGGCGATGTGCAGGCTGTCGCAGCCTCCGAGCACCGCGGACAAGGCCTCAGTGGTGGTGCGAAGCATGTTCACGTGAGCGTCGTGAAGGGTCTTGTCGATTCCCGCCGTCCGGGCATGCACTGCGGTGGAGGCCGCCGCGGTTTCCGCTCCGTAGGCCGAAAGGATCCGAGACCAAAGCAGGCGAAATGCGCGGAACTTCGCGATCTCGGTGAAAAACTGGGATCCGACCGAGAACGAAAAACGCATCTTGGCCGCAGCGACTTCAGGCTTGATCCCGCGGTCCTTCATCGCCCTGAGGTTGGCGAGACCGGTCGCAACCGCGAAGGCGAGCTCCTGGGTCGTCGAGGCTCCGGCCTCGAGCCAGGGACCGGCGTCGACGCCAATCGTGCGAACCTGGGGCGCCTTCTTCGCAACGGCGTGCGTCCAGGCAGCGACCGCATCAAACTCCGCTTCGAGACCTGCGGGAAGTTTGCCGCGCAGGAGCAGTTCGGCGACGGGATCCGCCGTGATGCTTCCTCGAAGCCCGGCCAACTCAGTCCCCCGCTTGGCGAGGACGGCCAGCAGGATCGCGCCCAGAGGCAGCGGATTAGCACCCGTCCTGCAGTGCAGCGACACCGCGGCCAGATCAATGGAACGCAATGCGGTTTCGGCGTCGTGGACGTCGGCGACCCCCAGGCCGCAGCCACAGGGTTCGGAGGCTTCGTCGGGGTCCTGCCCCCGTCGAGCGATGCAATCGGGCTCCAACACAATGCTGGTCTGCCCCCGCATCAGGTCGCCGAGCAAGACTGCGTTGAATTCGGCCACGTCCCTGACGAGGACCTCCTGGCACACCTCCCATGAGTGTTCCTTATAGCCGAGATTACGGGTCCCGCGCAGAAAGGGCGCTTCACCGGGTACCGACCCAAGGTCGGGAATCGAGGCGAGATCAGCCCGGGTGTACAGCGGCTGAAGCGCAATTCCCTCGGGGGTCTTTGCGACCAGTTTCTTTTCGAAAGGCACGCCTTTGAGTTCGGCCTCAACCTGTCGTTTCCACTCGGAAATCAAGCGGTTGAGAGAGTCCTCGGGCGGCTGCGTTTTAGTGGGTGTGTTGGCCATGACGTAGGGTCTGTGTGTGACCTTGCAGCAAGCCTATAGGATACCCTATTGTGTCGCTGCGCAATTCTTGCCAAAGGATGCTTATGTTTAGGCAAAGGATGCAGAGTCCCTTTTTTGACGTTTCCGCATAATGAGAAAGTCTTATTCGAACGGCCCATTTTTTGGCCTCTGTTTCACCTCTTTTTTCCTCCATGATCACGCGCATCGACCACCTCGGTATCGCCGTCAAATCGCTCGACGAGACGATTCCCTATTATGAAAAGGCGCTCGGCCTTAAGTGTGAACACCGCGAAGAAGTGCCGTCTCAGAAAGTCCGTACGGCCTTCTTTCACGCTGGGGAAGTCCATATTGAACTCCTCGAGCCCACCTCGCCGGAGAGCCCCATCGCGAAGTTTCTCGAGAAGAACCCCTCGGGAGGCATCCACCACATCGCTTTTGCCACCTCCGATATCGGCGGTCAGCTCAAACAGGCGGCGGGCGCGGGCGTGAAGCTGATTCACGAACAGCCCTTTGAAGGAGCAGCCGACAAGCTTGTCGCCTTTCTGCACCCGAAGTCCACCTTTGGCGTGCTCACCGAATTTTGCATGCCCAAGGGCAAGTAACCTCCGATTCACCCAGCCATGGCCATTTCACCCGATCTCGTCAAACAGCTCGAGGAGAAGCGCAAGGTCGCCCTCCTCGCCGGCGGCGCCGACAAGCTCGCCGAACGGAAAAAAAAGGGCCTCATGTCGGCCCGCGAACGTCTCGAGGCCTTCTTCGAGTCCGGCACCTTCATGGAGTTCGGCATGCACGCCCAGCACCAGTGCCATGAGTTCGGACTCGAGGAAAAGGTATTCCCGGGCGACGGCGTCGTCACCGGCATCGGAACCATCGACGGACACCCCGTCGCGGCCTACAGTCAGGACTTCACCGTCGGCGGAGGATCCCTCGGCGCCATGCACGCCAAGAAGGTCTGCGACCTCCTCGACTACGCCATCAAGGCCGGCATGCCCGTTGTCGGCGTCAATGACTCGGGCGGCGCGCGTATCCAGGAAGGTGATGCCGCCCTCTCCGGCTACGGCCAGATTTTCTTCCGCAACGTCCTGCTCTCCGGCGTCGTCCCCCAAATCTCCATCATCGCCGGCCCCTGCGCCGGCGGCGCCGCCTACTCTCCCGCGCTCACGGACTTCATCATCATGACGAAGTCCAACGCCCAGATGTTCATCTGCGGCCCCGAGGTGATCAAGGCCGCGACCGGCCAGACGGTGACGATGAACGACATCGGCTCCGCCGCCGCACACGCGACGGTCTCCGGCAATATCCACTTCGTCGCAGAGGACGAGTTGCACGCGCTTCAGATCGCACGCAAGATCCTCTCCTTCATCCCGTCCAACAACGTGATGGATCCGCCGCACCATCCCACTCCAAACGTCACCCTGGATCTCGATCCGGCGATGGACGAGCTGATCCCCGCCGATTCAAAGACTCCGATCGACGTGCTCAAGGTCATCGCCCGCTTGGTCGACGCCGGGGACTTCCTCGAGGTGCAGCGCGATTTCGCGAAAAACATCGTGGTCGGCTGGGGTCGCATCGAGGGCATCGTGGTCGGCATCATCGCCAACCAGCCCGCCGTGAAGGCCGGCACCCTCGACATCGACGCCTCGGACAAGGCCTCGCGGTTCATCCGTTTCTGCAACATCTTCAACATACCGATCGTCAACCTCGTCGACGTTCCCGGATTCCTCCCGGGCATGGCTCAGGAGCGCGGCGGCATCATTCGTCACGGTGCGAAGCTTCTCTTCGCCTACGCCGCGTCGACCGTGCCCAAGATCACGATCATCATGCGCAAGGCCTACGGCGGCGCGTATCTCGCCATGTGCAGTGCCGACATGGGCGCCGACATGGTGTTTGCCTGGCCGACCGCGGAGATCGCGGTCATGGGCGCCGACGGTGCCGTCAAGATCCTGTTCAAGCGCGAGGTGGCCGCAGCCACCGATCCGAAGAAGAAGGAAAAGGAACTCGTGGCCGAATATCGTGAGAAGTTCTGTTCTCCCTACGAGGCTGCCGGCAAGGCCATGATCACCGATGTCATCCTCCCCTCCCAGACCCGCGGCATCGTCGCCATGGCCCTGAGGAACACGCTCTCCAAGCGCGAGACCCGGCCGCCCAAGAAGCACGGCAACATCCCGCTCTGAGTCGCCCAACGCGAGGGCGGGCAGCCTCAAGTGAGGCCGTCCCGCCCCTCCCAAATCCACGTTTACTATGACCTCCTCCCCTTCTCCAGGCGCCGCCAAGGCCGCGCCGCCCCCCGCGGAACTCATGGTCGTCATCTCGGCCGCCGTCGCCACCGTGCTCGGCCGCCGCGCCCGTGTGCTCGGCTACCGAGATGCCTCGTCGTCGCTGCAACACGATATCCAGGCCTTCCAGTGGGCCTTTGAAGGCCGCCGCCAGATTTACCAGTCTCACAAAATCCGCTGACCTCCCTTTCAACCGACCGTCTTCCCCAATCACCCATAATGAAAAAGCTCCGTGTTACCGTCGAAGGAAAAGCCTACGAAGTGTTCGTGGAAATCCTCGACGAAGCTCATGCCGCCGCCCCCGCGCCCGTCCAATCGGTACCGGTGGTCTCGTCGAGCGTCGTCGCGCCCTCTGCTCCCGTCAAATCCGCCGCCGCGCCCGCGGGCCCCGGCGACATTCCAAGTCCGCTCGCGGGCAAGGTCGTCTCCATCGACGTGAAGCCCGGACAGGCCGTGACCGAAGGTCAGCAGGTGGCCACGATCGAGGCGATGAAGATGAACACCTACGTCTACGCACCGCGCGCAGGCACGGTGGCCGAGATCTGCGTGACCCCCGGAGACGGCGTCGACGAGGGCAAGACGCTCGTGCGCCTCGCCTGAG
>JAJXVO010000299.1 GCA_021782105.1 bacterium | reverse complement strand
AGGACATCAGGAGCACGAAGGTGGAGCCCGAGGTGAGCCACAGGTTGAAGACCTTCGTGGGGTCGATGTTATCGGGCGCCGGGTTGAGGCGGTAGATGAGGTGCGTCGAGATGAGGCAGCCGAAGAACATGCAGTCCGAGGCAAGGAAAGCCCACAGGAGGAGCTTCTTGTTCGGGATGCCCGTCGCGGTGCTCGGGTCGAGGTGCGAGTCTGCGGTCACGGCGGTGGAGTGGTTGCTCATGATTCGAGTTCCTCCTTGGAGAGATGGAGGTGGTAGCCCTCGTTGCCTTCGAGCGCCCACAGGTAGATGCCGACCAGGGCGATCGCGAGGCCGATGATTGCGACGACGAGCTTGTGGCCGAAGGGAACGGCCGCCACGCCCAGTCCGCCGACCAGCAGGCCGACGCAGGTGAGGAAGGGGTAATAGGAGGGGAAGGGCATGTGGATGCCGCCGTGGGCGGATTCTTCGGCGCCGTGTTGGGCGCGTTCGCGGGCGACCTCCTCCTGATGGTGCTTCTCGTACCACCAGGTGTCGCGGTCATGCACGGCGGGGGTGACAGGGAAATTGTATTCGGGGATGGGCGCGGTGAGGGACCATTCGAGCGTGCGGGCGTCCCAGGGATCGCGTCCGGCCTTGGGGCCCTTGCGGGCGGCGTAGAAGAGGTGGCCGAGGTAGATTGCGACGCCGATGGCGAGGATATAGGCGCCGATGGAGGAGATGAGATTGGGGGTGTTCCAGCCCATGTTGGCGTCGTAGGTGAAGGTGCGCCGGGGCATGCCGTCGAGCCCGAGGAAGTGCATCGGGAAGAACGTGGTGTTGAAGCCGACGAAGATGACCCAGAAGGAGATCTTGCCCCAGAGTTCGCTGGTGATGCGGCCGAAGATGAGGGGGAACCAGTAGACGATGGCGGCGAGCAGGGAGAACAGGGAGCCGCCGATGAGCACGTAGTGGAAATGCGCGATGACGAAGTAGCTATCGTGCTGCTGGGCGTCGGCGGGGGCGGCGGAGTGCATGACGCCGGAGAAGCCGCCGATCATGAACATCCAGATGAAGCCGAGAGCGAAGAGCATGGGGGTGCGCATGCGCAGGTGGCCGTCCCACATGGTGCCGATCCAGTTGAATATCTTCACGCCGGTGGGCACGGAGATGATCATGGTGGACAGGGCGAAGGCGCTGGTGGCCATGGTGCCGAGGCCGGTGGTGAACATGTGATGGCTCCAGACGCCGAAGCCGATGAAACCGATGAACACGCCGGAGAAGACGACGACGGGGTAGCCGAAGAGGGGCTTGCGGGCGAAGGTGGGGATGATTTCGGACACGACGCCCATGGCGGGCAGGATGAGGATGTAGACTTCGGGGTGGCCGAAGACCCAGAACAGATGCTGCCAGAGGATGGGCATGCCGCCCTTGGCGACGTTGAAGAAGTTGGTGCCGAAAAGGCGGTCCATCATCAGCTCGACCAGGGCGATCGTGATGGCGGGGAAGGCGAGCACGATGAGGAATGAGGTGACGAGGGTCATCCAGGTGAACACGGGCAGGCGCATCATCTTCATGCCGGGGGCGCGCATGTTGATAATGGTGACGATGAAGTTCAGGGAGGCGGCGACGGAGGCGACGCCGAGGATCTGGAGGCCCATGACCCAGAGATCGATGGGGGAGCCGGGATTGAACTCGCGGGAGGTGAGGGGCGAGTAACCGAACCAGCCGCCAGCGGGGGCGCCGGCCTTGAGGAACCAGCCGATGTTGAGGATGATGGCGCCTGCGACGAAGGCCCACAGCGAGAAGGCGTTGAGCCGCGGGAAGGCGACGTCGCGTGCTCCGATCTGCAGCGGCATGATGAAGTTGAACAGCGCCGACGACAGGGGCATGACGGCGAGGAAGATCATCGTCGTGCCGTGCATCGTGAACAGCATGTTGTACTCGTGCGCCGTGAGCAGGGTATTGTTGGGGACGGCGAGCTGGGTGCGGATGAGGAGGGCCTCGATGCCGCCGACCAGGAGGAAGCAGAGGGCGAAGAGCCCGTACATGATTCCGATGCGTTTATGGTCGACGGTGGTGAGCCAGCTCACGAGACCGGTTTTGGCCTTGGGGCGCCAGAGGCGGGGGGCCGGGGCGGCGGGATAAAGTGCCGCTGAGGGCGGATGGGCAGTATCGTCCATGCGAGGAGTGCCGATGAGGCGAGAGAGGTGGTTAGGGAAGGGTTGCGGAGGAGGCGCTCACTTCAGGCTCTGGAGGTAGGCCACGAGGGCGGCGACCTCGCCGGGCTTGAAGGTGATGTGATTGGCGAGGTACCCGGATTCGTACATCACGTTGCCGGGTTTCACGCGGTCGGGGTGGCTGATCCAGCGCGCGAGTTCGTCGGGCGTGTTTTCGAGCACGCCGCCTGCGATGGTGGTGCGGGCGCCGACGTGGGTGAGGTCGGGGCCGGTGACGCCGATGCCCTCGTGACCGCGGATCGTGTGACAGGCGAAGCAGGTCTTTTCCTGGAACAGCTTGCGGCCCTTGGCGATGAGGGCGGGATCCTCATTGGGGTTGGGGTGCTGCTGGGCGCGCCACAGATCGAGCGTGGAGGTCGGCGAGGTGGCCATCCACTTGTCGCTGAATCCGAATTGGTTTCGCTTGAAGGAGGTGAAGACGGTCTTGGGCGCGACGGTGGGCTCGGGGCCGGTGACGGTGCGCGCGGGCTTCATCTGATTGGCGAGCCAGGCGTTGAATTCCTTCTGGTCGAGGGCGATCACGCGGAAGCGCATGACGGCGTGCGACAGGCCGCAGTACTGGGCGCACTGGCCGAAGTAATAGCCGGGCTTATCGGCCTGCAGCCAGAGGTGGTTGGCGCGATTGGGGATCATGTCCACCTTGCCGGCGAGCTTGGGCACCCAGAAGCTGTGGATGACGTCGGCGCTGCGCAGCTCGATGTGGACGGGGCGTCCGACGGGGATGACGAGCTCGTTGGCGACGGCGAGGGGGGCCTCGCCGCCGTACTTGAGCTTCACCATCTCCTGGGGGTATTCAAATTTCCACCACCATTGGGAGCCCGTGGCGTCGATCTTCAGCTCGGTGGCACGCTCCTTGGCGGGCACGTCGTAGGTGTACCAGATGTCCTTGATCGTCGGGATGGCGATGAACACCAGGGCGACGAGGGAGAGGATCACGAGGCCCAGCTCGACGACGGGGTTGCCATGGCTTTGGGCGGGCGGCTTGCCCTCCTCGTCGTGTCTGGACCGGGACCTGAAGCGAATCATCGCATAGGCCAGGGCTCCGCCGACGAGCACGAAGATCGTGAGCGTGACGTAGCACGTCGTGTAGAACAGATTGAGTTGCGCGCGAGCGACAGGACCGTCGACATGGACGATCGACTGCGGGCCGTCGAGCCAGCTTGAGCAGCCCGACAGGCCTGCACAGGCGAGGGCTAGCAACAGGGCAGAGCCAAGTCGCCTCGACCTGCGGATAAAATCGCGCGATGACGAGTTGAAGGGAAACAACATGGTGGGACTGAACAACGCAAAGAAGCTCGGGGATGAGCCGCGGGCGCTGCGTGGTGCGCCAGCAATGTGCAGCAAAAGCCATGAGGAAAATTACAGAACGCAAGTCGTCCCAGCAAAAAATGCGGCATGTTTTTTCGGAGGGGAGGGCGAAAAAAAGAGTCCGGACCATTTGCGCCGCGGGAGAAGGCTCTCAACGTACGGGAATCCCACGTTATGAATACCAAATCGCTCACAGTTGTTTCGCTTCTCTGTGCATCCATGATTTGCGGCTGTTCGAAGCCGCAATCATCGAGTTCCGCTGCCGCCCCGGCTCCCGCGCCCGCCGCGTCTGCCTCGGCGCCTTCCGCGTCCGATGACTCCGGCGCCAAGGTGGTCTCGATTGAGGCCAGCGAAGCGATGAAATACAACCTGACGAGCTTCACGGCCTCGCCCGGCCAGGAGATCAAGTTGACGCTGACGAACACGGGCAACCAGCCGAAGGCGGCGATGGCGCATAACTGGATCCTTCTCAAGAAGGGCGTGGATGCGGCGGCCTTTGATGCGGCGGCGCTGACGGCGGCTGCGACGGACTACATTCCGGCGGCCCAGGCGAACGACATCATCGCCCACACGCGCCTGCTCGGGCCCCATGAGAGCGACACGATCACGTTCAAGGCCCCGACCGAGCCGGGCGACTACACCTTCCTGTGCAGCTTCCCCGCACACTTCCAGGTGGGCATGAAGGGCACGCTGACGGTCAAATAACTTTCGGGGTCGAACCCCGAATGCCATTAGGTAAAAAGCCGGTCGGATCCCGACCGGCTTTTTTGTGGCAGGGATCCCGATCTCCGACCCGCCACCCCGGCATCTCCCTGAATTTGGCGGATAAACCGAAGGCCTCGACGAGACCTCCGACCTCTGACTTCCGACCTCTGTCGCCCCGGAGGACTACATTCCGATCGCGTAGCGGCCGGAGGGCCACCACTGGTAG
>JAJXVO010000298.1 GCA_021782105.1 bacterium | reverse complement strand
CTGCTTCTCGCCGCCGGATAGCCGAAACCCGCGCTCGCCTACGACCGTATCGTAGCCGTCCGACAGATCCATGATCCGGTCGTGTATCGCCGCCATGCGAGCCGCCGCAGCCAGCTCGGCATCGGTGGCGTCGGGCTTTGCATACAGGAGATTCTCCCGCACGGAGGCATGCATCAGGAAGGGCTCCTGCGTGACGATCCCGACGCACTCGCGCAGCGACGCCCTCGCGATGTCGCGCACGTCGTGACCGTCGATCTCCACGGCGCCCGTGTTCGCGTCGTAAAACCGCGCCGCGAGGTAGGCGATGGTCGTCTTGCCCGCGCCGCTCGGCCCGACCAGCGCGATGAGCTGCCCGGGTTTCGCCTGGAATGAGATTTCCTTCAACGTATGCGGCCCTTCGACGGCGGGCCGCGCCGCGGCCTCCGAGCCGGCCGCCCGGCCCGGTTCGTAACGGAAAAAGACATTGCGGAAAACGAGGTTCCCCGAGGTCTCAGAAATCCGGAGCCGCCGAGCCCCCGGCCTGTCCGCCGGTTCGGTCGGCAGGTCCATGTACTCGAACACCCGCTCGAACAGCGCCAGCGCCCCCTGGATCTCCACATGCGTGCCGAGCAGTTGCGTGATCGGAAAAAAGAGCCGGCTCTGCAGCGCGACAAACGCGATCACCGTTCCGATCGTCAGCGGCGCCCCCAGGAACGTAACGCCCCGGATCATCTGCCATCCCGCCACCAGGTAAATCAGCGCCGGTGTCAGGCTCATGAATACACCGACAAACATGAACAGCCAGCGCCCCACCATCTGCTGCCGCACCTCAAGCGCAGCCAGCCGGTTGTTTTCCTCCGAAAACCGTTCCAGCGCACCCTCCTCGCCCCCAAACCCCTTTGCGAGCAGCACGCCGCTGATCGACAAGGCCTCATTCGTGATCGAGTTGAACGTCGCGAGGCTCTTCTGCCGGTCCCGGCTGATCTTGCGGCGCATAGAGCCCGCACGCTGCGTCAGCCACAGGAAGAGCGGAACCATCACCAGCGAGATGAGGGTCAGCGAGGGGCTGATCACGATCATCGCGATCACCGCGCCCACCGACAGCGCCAGGTTCGAGACGACGCCCGTGGCGGTGTTGGCGAGCATGCCCTGCACGCCACCCACGTCGTTCGCGATGCGCGACTGGATCTCCCCGGTGCGCGTCGAGGTGAAGAACCCCAGCGGCAGCCGCTGCAAATGCGAGAACAGCCGCACCCGCAGGTCCCGCACCACGTTCTGCCCGACCTGGTTTGTCCAGTACGTCTGGAAAATTCCGATGCCGCCCGACACCACCGGCACCGACAACATGATCGCGCCGTAGATCAGCAGCAGACGGAAGTTGTGCTTCGCGATCGCATCGTCGAACACGAGCTTGGTGAGAATCGGATTCACCAACCCGAGCCCGGCTGTGATCAGGATGGCGATCAGGACGATCACGACCTTTCCGCGATACGGTGCAAAGGCCGCTACGATCCGACGCCAGGTCTGCGCCTTGTTCTTGGCCGGGGCATGGTCGAGATAGGCCCCGCCTCCTCCCCCTCCACCGCCTCGGAAATGAAAACCTGAACTCATGGCGAATACCAGGGCCGCCTAGGCCCTGGACTCCGGGTCTGTGTTGGTCCGGATGCGTTCGAAGATCTTCACCAGCCGCTCCTGCTCCTCCTCCGAAACTCCACGCAGCGCCCGATCACGCCAGCGGCCAAACCCCCGCTTGAGCGCCGGCACCAGCTCCTGCCCCGCCTTCGTCAACACCAGCCTAGTCGCCCGGCGATCCTCGGGGCTCGCCTCGCGCACCAGCAACCCCTTCCCCTCCAGCCGGTCAGCCAGGCGCGTCACCCCGGCGCTGTCCGTCCCAAGACCCTTCGCCAGCCCATCGAACGTCAGCCCCCCGGGCCCCACCGCGCACCGCAGAAGCAGCCCCGCCTGCTGCCCGGTCAGATCCATAGGCTCGAATTCACGGTCCATCGCCCGCCTCAGCCCCTGAACCGTGCGAAACACCGCCATCAACGTGCGCCTCCCCGGCGGCATGGATTCAGAGTCAGTCATGCGGCCCGTTTTACTGTTCCAACAGTATTAGTCCAGACATTATTCTGGACTGGGTGCCATTTTGCCCGAAGCGAGCATTGACGAAGCGGTGGCATGCCGCACGTTTTGACACCTGCGCTCCGGGCATCCGGCATGCGTCCCCAATCGGCTCTGAAGCTCCAAATCCCATGACCGCGTTCCTCGTCCGTCCGTCCCTCCTGCTGCGCAGCTGCCTTGGCGTCTGTCTGTTCAGTCTTGCACTCGCCTCGGGCGTCCGCGCCGACTCCGTTTTCAAGCCCCTTGCGCTCGGTTCCTCCGGCCTCGCAGGGGACGGGATCGCCCTGTTCCTGCCCGCCGGCCTCAAACCCGACGCGGTGCAGTCCGTGTGCCTGGTCAGTGTCCCCACGATCCATGGTGCGATTCCGCCCGGCTGGCGCGACGTGCCAGCATTTTCCTCCGACGGCACCCAGACGCGCGCTGAGCTCCACGTGGACGCCGGAACGGACCTCTACGGCACGGGCGAGGTGACCGGACCGCTGCTTCGCAACGGCCACAGCATCGAGCTCTGGAATACCGACAATTTCACCTACCTCAAACACGGTGGCCGACGGCTCTACCAGTCGCATCCCTGGGTGCTCGGCGTCCGCGCCGACGGCACGGCGTTCGGTGTGATCTTCGACTCGACGTGGAAGGCCAGCCTTTCCTGCTCGAACAACATCGTTTTCACCAGCGACGGTCCGGCCTTCCCGGTGTTCGTCATCGAACGCTCCTCGCCCGCCGGCGTGCTCCGCGGGCTCGCCGACCTCACGGGCACCATGCCCATGCCGCCCCTGTGGGCCCTCGGTTACCAGCAATGCCGCTGGTCCTACTACCCGGCCACCCGCGTCAAGGAAATCGCCGACGGTTTCCGCAGCCGCCACATCCCCTGCGACGTGATCTGGATGGACATCGACTACATGGACGGCTTCCGGATCTTCACCTTCGACAAGAAGGGCTTCCCGCATCCCGCCGCGCTCAACGCCTACCTCCACCGCAAGGGCTTCCACAGCGTCTGGATGATCGATCCCGGCGTGAAGCGCGAGCCGGGCTACGAGGTCTACGACACCGGCACCGCAGCGAACGTGTGGGTGAAAACCCGCGACGGCCATGACTTCGTGGGCAAGGTCTGGCCCGGCGACTGCGTCTTCCCCGATTTCACTCGCCCCGGCACCCAGGACTGGTGGGCCACCCAGTACAAGGCCTTCCTCTCCAAGGGCGTCGACGGCGTCTGGAACGACATGAACGAACCGTCCGTCTTCGGCGGCCCCGACGACACGATGCCGGTCGACAATCACCACCGCGGCGGCGGCAACCTGGAGGCCGGTCCACACCTGGAATACCACAACGTCTACGGAATGCTCATGGCTCGCACCACACGCGCAGGCATCCTCGACGCCCGCCCCGACAAGCGCCCGTTCGTGCTGACCCGCTCCAATTTCCTCGGCGGCCAGCGCTATGCCGCCACATGGACCGGCGACAACGCCTCCACCGAGGTCTGTCTGCGCGAGTCCATCCCCATGTCGCTCAACCTCGGCCTCTCCGGCCAGCCCTTCAACGGACCCGACCTCGGAGGCTTCGCCGACAACGCCACGCCCGATCTGTGGGCGCGCTGGGTCGGCTTCGGCGCCTTCTTTCCCTTCTGCCGCGGTCACGCCGTCAAGGGCAGCAACAACAAGGAGCCCTGGGCCTTCGGGCCGGTCGTCGAGAAGGCCGCGCGCATCGCGCTCGAACGCCGCTACCGCCTCCTGCCCTATTACTACACGCTGTTCCACGAGGCCTCGGTCGACGGAATGCCCGTCATGCGCCCGCTGTTCATGGCCGACCCGAAGGACCCGTCCCTGCGCTCCGAAGACCAGGCCTTCCTGATCGGCAGCGACCTGCTCGTCGTCCCCCAGTGGGCGAAACATCCGGCCCTCCCGAAAGGCACCTGGCGCCAACTCTCGCTGGTGCGCGACGATCTCGCCGACCCCTTCCAGGCCAAACTGCTCGTCCGCGCCGGGTCGATCATCCCGATCGGACGCGTCGTGGAAAACACCAATGAGAAGCTCCTTTCGCCGCTCACCCTCGTCGTCTGCCTGGACGCCGCCGGGAAGGCCGACGGACGCCTCTACGAGGACGCCGGCAACGGTTATGGGTATCAGCACGGCGACTACCTGCTCACCACCTACCACGCCGAGCTCCACGACGGTCGCGTCGTCGTCAGCATCGCCTCGGCCACCGGCCGCCGCGAGCGGCCCGAACGCAAGGCGGTCATCGAGGTCCTCGACGCCAAGGGCCAGCACATCGAGGGCAAGGTTACGGGCCTTTGATCGGGGCTTCGCCGCACCCCGCGCCGCGACGATCCGAACCCGCCTCGCGCCCGCTCCGCCGGCGGCGGCTCCCGGCTCGAAACACGC
>JAJXVO010000297.1 GCA_021782105.1 bacterium | reverse complement strand
TTCAAAACGCGAAATCCAGCATCCTACGCATTTGCCACCCTGCTGACCTAACAGCTTGATCGCCCGTATCCTCTTCGCGACCCTTCCGCCCATTCATCCGTATCCCACCCCGGCATGAAGCAACGCCCCACTCCTCAGCTCATCGCCTGCCTCGTCTATTTCGCGCTGCACCTGGCCGCGCACATCTCGGCATCGGTCTTCCAGGTCGCGCCCGGCATTTCCATCTGGTACCCGCCCGCAGGGCTTGCGCTCTCCCTGCTGCTCCTCCTCGGGCTGCGCTACGCTCCAGTCGTGTTCGCCGTCAATGCATTCTCGGCCATCCTGTTTTCCGGTTTTCAAGTTTGGTGGGCGCCCATCGTCTTTCCGCTCCTGATCACGGCAAACTACTCGGGCGCCGCGTGGCTGCTCACCAGGTACGCGGGCCCCGCCCTGATGCCCGACACCCGCCGTCGCGCCTTCATCTTCGCCATCACTCTTGTCGGCGCCCCAGCCGTCCTCGCCCTCGTCGGCACCGGCATCCTCATTCCGCTCGGCTACGCCAAGGTCGACGAATTCATCCACGCGTCCCTCCGTTGGTGGATCGGCGACGTGAGCGGCCTGCTCACGGTCGTCCCCGTCGCCCTCGTCTTCGCTGGCCCACTCCTCGTGCCCGGGGAACGCGCCCGCAGAGTGCCGTGGCTGGCCACCCTGCGTGACGCCGGTTTCTTCGGCATCGAAATGCTGGTGCTGCTCGCCTGCCTCAGCCTCGTGTTCGAGGTGAGTCCCCTGAGGAACTACAACGCATTCTACCTCTGTTTCCTCCCCCTCATCTGGATCTGCATCCGTCACGGCCTGCCCGGCGCCACCATCGCCACCCTGCTCGTCACCATGGGCGGCATGATCGGCATGCACCTCACGGGAAGCTCCACCTACCTCATCATCAATTTCCTGCTTTTCCAGCTCGCCGTCGCCGTCGTCGGCCTGGGACTCGGCACCGCCGTCACCCGCCGCTCCCAGGCGGAACGCGAACTCGCCACAAGCGAATCCCGATTCGAACGCGTGATCGACGGCGCCCAACTCGGACTCTGGGACTGGAACGTCGCCGGAAACCGAGTCTCGTTCAACTCCCGCTGGTCCGGCCTCACCGGCCTGCCCGCCGCAGGCCCAAGTTCGGACTTCGCCGGCTGGGAAGCCCTCGTCCATCCCGCCGACCGCCCTCGCTTCTCCCGCGCGCTTCGCGACCACCTCGACGGGAAAACCCCGCTCATCGAGGTCCCCTATCGTATCCGCACCAAGGATAATCATGTCCGCTGGATGCTCGCCCGCGGCTCCACTGTGGCCAAGGACCACTCCGGTCACCCCCTGCTCGTCTCCGGCACCCACACCGATATCACCGAAACCAAACAGGCCGAGGCCGAGACTCACCGACTCCTCAATATCATCGAGGCCAATACCGATTTCGTCGCAACCGCCAACGCCGACGGATCCCTGCTCTACGCCAACGCCTCCCTCCTCAATCTCCTCGCACTCCTCGGCTCTCCCTCAATCGCAGGCCGCCGCATCCCGGATCTGTTTACCTCGCGCGGCGCCAAAATCATCGAGGCCGAAGCCTTGTCCGCCGCAGTCTCCTCCGGCTTCTGGCACGGCGAACTCGCCCTCCTGGGCAAATCCGGAACGGAGATCCCCGTCTCCACAGTCCTGCTCCCCCACCGCGAAGCGGAGACCGAGGTCATCACCTTCTCCCTCATCATGCGCGATATCTCCCGCCAGCGCCAGGCCGAGACCGAGCGCATCGCGAGCGAACGCAAGATGCTCCAGGTGCAGAAGCTCGAGAGTCTCGGCGTGCTCGCAGGCGGCATCGCCCACGATTTCAACAATCTCCTCACCGCCATCATGGGCAACGCCAGTCTCGCCCGCCTGGACCTCGATGCCAACGCCCCCGCCGCCACTTCCCTCGCCCAAATCGAGACCGCCGCCGAGCGCGCCGCCGAACTCTGCCAGCAGATGCTCGCCTACGCCGGACGCAGCCCTCTCGCTTTCTCCACCGTCGATCTCTCCGACCTCATCGACGAAACCACCCAGCTCATCCAGGTCTCCATCCGGAAAAACACCGAGCTCGATCTCCGCCTCCAGCGCCCCCTCGCTTCAGTCAAGGGCGACGCCTCCCAGCTGCGCCAGATCGTCATGAATCTCGTCCTCAATGCCTCCGAGGCGATCGGCGACCGCGCCGGCCATATCCGCGTGCGCACCGAAAGCCGCCATTTCCAACGCAGCGAGCTGCGCACCGCCTTCGAGGACCAG
The DNA here is from genome assembly GCA_021782105.1 of bacterium. Classification (GTDB taxonomy): domain Bacteria; phylum Verrucomicrobiota; class Verrucomicrobiia; order Opitutales; family Opitutaceae; genus MWDT01. Next base: position 2,198 of record JAJXVO010000297.1, on the reverse strand, counting down.
GACCTCCCTCCCGGCGATTACGTCCTCGTCGAAGTCGAGGATAACGGCTCCGGTATGCGCCCCGAAATCCGTCAGCACATTTTCGAACCCTTCTTCACCACCAAATTCACGGGCCGCGGGCTCGGCCTCGCCGCCGTGCTCGGGATAGTCAAGGCCCACCGCGGCGCCATCCAGGTCGCCAGTGAACCCGGTCAGGGCACCATGTTCCGAGTCATCCTCCCCGCCCACGACTCCCCCGCCCGGGCTCCGCAGACCCACCCGCCCGCTTTCTCCCCCTCCCCCGCGTCGCCGGGCCTCGTCCTCGTCGTCGACGACGAGGAGAGCGTGCGCGCCGTCGTCGCCAGAACCCTGCAAAGCCTCGGCTTCAACTCCATCGTCGCCGCCGACGGTGCCGAGGGAGTGGACGCCGTGCGCCGCAACGGCGACTCCCTCTCCTTCGTCCTCCTCGACCTCGTCATGCCCCGCATGGATGGACACGAGGCCTTCCTCGAACTCCAGCACCTCGCACCCAATCTCCCCGTCATCCTCATGAGCGGCTTTTCCGAAAAGCTCAGCCTAGAGCGCTTCAACGGCGCCAAACCCACCGCCTTCATCTCCAAACCCTTCGCCCGCGACGCCCTGATGCGCTGCCTCGCAAGGGTCGGCCTCTCGGATCGCGCCTAGCCGTCCGCCTCCGGACCGGCCCGCTGCCCCCGTCCGCCGCGCGCAGCCCTAATGTATCAACCACGAAGGGATTCCCGTGGTTTCGCAGGCCTGCATGCTGCGACCCTCCCTTTCTGTCCATGAACTACGGCCACTTCGACGACTCCTCACGCGAATACGTGATCACGCGCCCAGATACCCCGCGCGCCTGGTCCAACTATCTCGGCTCACGCCGCTATGGCGGCATCATCACCAACAACGCCGGCGGCTACTCCTTCACCCGCTCCCCCGCCGAGGGCCGCTTCATCCGCCACCGCTACAACTCCGTTCCCATGGACATGCCCGGGCGCCAGTTCTACCTGCGCGACCGCGACTCCGGCGACTTCTGGACCGCAGCCTGGCAGCCCGTCGCAAAACCCCTGTCCGAATACAAGTCCTCCTGCCGCTTCGGCACCGGCTACGCCGTCATCGAGTCCGACTACCGCGGCATCCGCACCGAATCCACCTACTTCATCCCCCTCGAACGCGACTTCGAATACTGGTGGCTGCGCGTCACCAACACCGGCTCCACCCCCCGCCGCCTCAGCGCCTTCTCCTTCGCCGAGTTCACCTCCGAATGGAGTCTGCTCAACGACACCCTCAATCTCCAGTACGTGATGTATGTCGCCGAGTCCACCTGGCGCGACGGCTTCATCCGCGCCTCCTCCTGCGGACGCCTTCCCGAGGACCCCGCCAATTTCGCCAACCGCGACCAGAGCCGCTGGTGGTGGATGACCCAGCTCGGAGGCCGCATCGCCGGCCACGACTGCGATCTCGAGAAATTCCTCGGCACCTACAACAGCTACGACAAGCCCGCCGCCGTCTCCGCCGGCACCTGCACCGGCAGCGAGGCCTTCTCCGACAATCTCTGCGGCTCCATTCAAAGCGATCTCGAACTCGCCCCCGGCCAGAGCGCCGACGTGCTCGTGCTGCTCGGTATCGGCAAATCTGAGACAGTCGGCGCCGCCACCCGCGCCGAATTCGGCTCCGTCGAACGCTGCAAAGCCGAACTCGCCGCCCTTAAAACACACTGGCACGGTCTGCTCTCCAGCCTCCAGGTGAAGACCCCCGACGCCGACTTCGACCACATGGTCAATGTCTGGAACGCCTACAACGCCCTCATGACCTTCGAGTGGTCCCGCTCCTGCTCGCTCGTCTACACAGGCGACCAGCGCGACGGCTTCGGCTACCGCGACACCGTCCAGGACATGCTCGGCGTCTGCGGCATGATTCCCGGCCCCGTCCGCGAACGCCTCCTGCTGATGATCTCCGCCCAGGACGCCACCGGCGGCGCCCAGCCCGAGGTCCGGCCCTGGTCCCACAAGCCGGGCTCCATGAAGCCCACCCCGCCCGAGCATTACCGCTCCGACGACTGTCAGTGGTTTTTCAATACCATACCCGCCTTCGTCGCCGAAACAGGCGAGACCGCCTTCTACGACGTCGTCGTCCCCTACGCCGACCAGGGCGGCGCCACCGGGCTCGGCCACATGCGCCGCGCCCTCGAGTTCAATCTCGAG
>JAJXVO010000296.1 GCA_021782105.1 bacterium | reverse complement strand
CGATCCGGCCTGGCCCCCGCCAACAGCATCGCCAGGCTGCGCGTGCCGTCATACGGCGTATAAAGCCACAGGATACCCTGATACTCGAAGACCAGCGCCGCCACCTCGCGCGGATAGACTGCCGTCGCCTCTCCCAGCTCCAGGACCACCTCCCGCGACCAGGTCCTCGCCCCCAACCGCTCCCGCGCCAGGCGCACCTCGCCCGCCGCGTCGAAAGCCGGCGCGACCGCCGCCATTACGGCAAGCAGCAGCGTGAACAGCAGGGCGCGTACGATCATCATGCCAGATTAACCCGGCTCCGCCCCCAAAGTTGCAGTCTAAGCCCCGGACGATCCGCCCCGGCCTGCTCACATCGCCGCCAACAGGCGCCGCAGCGTCTCGTCCACCACCCTGGGGTTGGCCTTGCCCTTGGATGCCTTCATCACCGGCCCCTTGAAGCCGTTGATCGCACTGTCCTTGCCCGCCTTGAAATCCGCAAGCGCCTTGGCATTCGCCGCAATCGCCTCACGACACCACTGCTCCAGCTCCGAGAGGTTGGTCTCCGCCTTCAGCCCCTTGCGCGCTATGATCGCTTCGGGCATGTCGCCCGAAGCCGCCATGTCGACAAAGACCTCCTTCGCCGCATGGTTCAGGACCGTCCCCTCGTCGATCAGCTTCACCAGCGCCGCAATGTGCTCCGGCCGCACCTTCGACTGGGCAAGCGTCTGCTTTGCAGCCCCAAGTTCCCGCAGCAGGTCGTTGGTGATCCAGTTGCCCACCGCCTGCGCCTTGCCGGGCACAAGGCGCGCCGCCACCTCGAAGTAGTCCGACAACTCACGGTCGGGCACCAGCACCGAGGTGATCGTGTACGGCACCTGGTACTCCTCAAAAAACCGCCGCTGCTTGTCGAACGGCAGCTCCGGACACTCCGCGCGAAGCCGCGCCTTCCACGCCTCGTCCACCTTCACGGGCATCAGGTCCGGATCCGGAAAATAACGGTAGTCGTGCGCCTCCTCCTTCGTGCGCAACGACTGCGAGGCGCCCGTCTGGCCGTCATAGTCGCGCGTCTCCTGGATGATCGTGCCACCCGCCTCGACGACCGCGATCTGCCGCGCGATCTCATGCGTGATGCCGTCGCGGACAAAGGAGATCGAATTGAGGTTCTTCAGCTCCACCTTCGTGCCAAGTTTCGGGCTGCCCACCGGGCGGATCGAGACGTTCGCATCGCAACGCATCTGCCCCTTCTCCATGTCGCAGTCCGAGATGCCTCCATAGATCATCGTCTGTTTGAGCGACGTCAGATACGCAAAGGCCTCCTCCGCGCTCGCCAGCGCGGGATCCGAGACGATCTCCATGAGCGGCGTGCCGGCCCGGTTGTAGTCGATCAGCGACTCCCGCGCGAAGTGGTTGAGCTTGCCCACGTCCTCCTCGAGATGGATGCGCGTGAGAGGGATCCGCTTGTGTTCGCCCATGAGGTTGCGCGACGCCCCCGGCAACTCGATCTCGACGCCCCCACCCAGGCAGAGCGGCTGGTCGTATTGGGAAATCTGATAATTCTTCGGCAAGTCCGGATAGAAATAGTTCTTCCGATCCCATTTGCACACCGGCGCAATGTCGCAGCCCAGCAGCAGGCCCGCCTTGATGATCTTGTCCAGCGCCTCCTTGTTCATCACCGGCAGCACGCCCGGCAGCGCAAGCACCACCGGATCGGTCAGCGTGTTCTCAGGCTGACCAAAGCCCGTCCCCACGCGGGCGAACATCTTCGACTTCGTCTTGATCTGGACGTGGACCTCGAGACCGATGACTGCTTCGTATTTCATGAACGGCAATTTTTGAACCACAGAGGCACAGAGGACACAGAGAAGACTAACAGGAGAGGCGTTTGATTTCGTCCTTCAGGATCGGGACCTTGAAATTGAGGAGGAGCCCCGTCTTGAGCTTCGTGAGTCGGAGATAGGAAATGAGTTGGGTTTCGTGGATCGGCAGTACCGAGTCGACGCACTTGAGCTCGACCACCACCCGCTCGTCGACGAGAAGATCCAGGCGAAAGCCTTCCTCGAACTGAAGTCCCTTGTAGACGAGAGGCACCACCTTCTGACGTTCGACGCGAAGACCGCCCTGACTCACTTCGTACGCCAGAGCTGCCTCGTAAACCGACTCGAGCATGCCCGGCCCAAGGTGCCGATGAACCTCGATGGCGGCCCCAATGATCGTCTCTGTGACCTCTGTGTCTGTGGTTCAATCCAGCTCCGTGGTTCAATCAAGCTTGGGGAATCGCTGATACCAGGGATGCGCCGTCTCGTAGGCCTGCGCGATCGCGAGCAGTTCCGCCTCCTCGAAGGGTTTGCCGATGAGCTGCAGGCCGATCGGCAGGCCCGCCTTCGTGAAGCCGCAGGGCACCGACATCCCCGGCAGCCCCGCAAGGTTCACGCCGATGGTGTAGATGTCGCTCAAATACATCGCCAGAGGATCGGCCGCTTTCTCGCCGATCTTGAACGCCGGCGTAGGCGAAGTGGGCGTGAGGATCGCATCCACCTTCTCGTAGGCCTTCAGGAAATCCCCCCGGATCAGCGTGCGCACCTTCTGCGCACGCAGGTAGTAGGCGTCGTAGTAGCCGCTCGAAAGCACGTAGGTGCCCAGGATGATGCGGCGCTTCACCTCCGGGCCAAAGCCCTCCGCCCGCGATTGAAAATACAGGTCCACGATGTCCGAGGCCTTCGCGCTCCGATGGCCGTAGCGAATCCCGTCAAAACGCGCCAGGTTCGAGGAACATTCCGCCGTCGCAATGATGTAGTATGAACCCACCGCATACTTCGTGTGCGGGAGCGAAACCTCCGCGATCTCACAGCCGAGTCCGCGATAGTGCCCGACCGCGGCCTGCACCGCCGCGCTCACCTCGGGATCCAGCCCCTCGCCAAAATATTCCTTCGGAATGCCGATCTTCCAGGGCCCCTTCCGCCGCCCAAGCTCGGCCCGATAGTCCGGGATCTCCGTCCTGAACGAGGTCGAGTCCAGCGGGTCGTGGCCGGCTATGGCCTGCAACACCATCGCCGCATCCTCGACCGTCCGCCCAAAGGGCCCTATCTGGTCCAGCGACGACGCATACGCGATCAGGCCGTAGCGCGAGACAAGGCCATACGTCGGCTTCAGGCCGACCAGGTTGCACAGCGCCGCCGGCTGCCGAATCGATCCGCCCGTGTCGGAGCCCAGCGCCGCCGCCGCCGCACCCGCCGCAAGCGCCGCCGCACTTCCACCCGACGAACCGCCAGGCACGCGCTCCAGATCCCAGGGGTTCCGCGTCACGTGCGTCCCCGAGTTCTCCGTCGAGGATCCCATCGCGAACTCGTCGAGATTCAACCGCCCCCAGCAGATCGCCCCCGCCTCCTTGAGCTTCCGCGCAACCGTGCCGTCATACGGCGACACGAAATTCGCCAGGATCTTGCTGGAGGCCGTCAGAGGCTGCCCCTCGACCGCAATCACGTCCTTCAACCCGATCGGTATGCCGTCCAGCGGCCCGCGCGCCTGCCCTGCCGCCCGCCTCGCATCGGAGGCCCGGGCCTGCTCCAGGGCGTCGTCAGCATCAAAGGAGTTGAAGGCGCCCACCCGGCCGTCCACCGCACGCGTGCGCTCAATAAACGTCTGCATCAGCTCGACCGACGTGAGCGTCCGGTTCTCGAGTTTCGCGGACAGCGCGGCGAGGGTTTCGTGGTGAAGCGGTGAGGACATCGGGAAAGGTTTGATCGGCGCCAGCCACGGAGCACGGAAGCCCCGTCATGCCGGCCGGGACTTCATTCGACGACCGTCGGCACGGACACCATGTTGTCGCGCTGCGCCGGCGCGTTCATCAACGCCTTCTCAACCGACAGCGCCGGACCCACCACGTCCTCGCGCCACACGTTGTACAGCGGGAACGCGTGGGCCGTCGGTTCGATGCCGTCCACGTTCACTTCCTTCAGCTGTTCGATGTACGCCAGCACGTCGCCCAACTGCGCCGAATACGTCGCCTTCTCCTCAGGGGTAAGCGCCAGCCGCGCCAGCTTGGCCACATGGTCGATATTGAGCTCGGGAGTCGTTGCCATGGATGAAGGTCGGTGTATAACTTTCTAGAAATACGGAGCGGCTTGGCGGGATTGCAACCGGCAAAATCAGCGGCGGCATTGACCGCCCTCCCCTTTCCTCCACGTTGGTCCTCCTCTCATTCCACCACAGAATGCCCGGCTGCCTCCACGACCACTCCCCCTCCACCGCCACGCCCGGATTTCCTCCCGGATTCTTCCTGACCGCCCCGGCCTCCGATCTCCGCCGATGAAGATCCTGGCTGTTGACGACAATGCGGTGGCCAGGGCGGTCCTGAAGGCGTTCCTGGAAAAATCCGGCTACTCCCCCGTCATCGCCGAGGACGGCGAAGCCGCCCTCAAGGTGATGCAGGAGCCCGATGCCCCCCAGGTCGTCGTGCTCGATTGGATGATGCCCGGCATCAGCGGCCCCGCGCTCTGCACGAAGCTGC
>JAJXVO010000035.1 GCA_021782105.1 bacterium | reverse complement strand
GTTTCGGCACGAAGGTCGTCGATTTGCACGCGGACCAGATTGCGTCCGCGAAGCCGGTGCTGGTGCTGTTGCAGGCGGGGGTGCTGTGCCTGCTTGCGATCGGCACGGTGAACCTTGCGAATCTGTTTTTGGTGCGTGCGATCGGACGCACGAAGGAGTTGTCGATCCGGCGGGTGCTGGGCGCGGGCAATCCCGCGATAGCGCGGCAGCTGCTGACCGAGACGCTTTTGCTGTCGCTGGCGGGCGGGCTGCTCGGGCTCGGGCTGGGGTGGGCCTCGCTCCATGCGGTGGACGGTTTTGGGCTCGACCGGCTGCCGCACGCCGGTGCCTTCACGCTCGACGGCACGGTGTGTGCCGCCGCCCTGGGTGCGGCGGTGCTCGTGGGCCTGGTGCTCGCGCTGCCGGTGCTCTGGCACAGCCTCCGGGGGGACCTCGCGGCGGCGCTTTCGGTGGAGAGTCGAGGAGGCACCACGACGCGCGCCACGCATCGGCTGCGCCACGGGTTGATCGTCGCTCAGTTCTCGCTGGCCTTTGTGCTGCTGGCCGGTGCGGGCATGCTGGGCCTGAGTTTCAGTCGGGTGACCGCCGTGAAGCCTGGATTTGAGGCCGACCACCTTCTCACGGGCGACGTACCCCTGCCCTGGGGCAACTACAAGGACGACAAGCAGCGCCTCGCGTTCGTGCAGCGGCTCCAGCAGGAGGTGGCCACGGTCCCGGGCGTCGCCTCCGCCGGCTTCACGACGATGATGCCATTTACGCCGGGGGGCAGCCAGAATGCGATCTTCGTGGAGGGGCACGCGATGGCGCCCGGAGAAACGCTTCGCGCGCACTATTTCTCAGGGGTCGCGGGGGATTTTTTCCAGGCGCTTCACATTCCGCTGATCGAGGGGCGTTATCTGACCACGGAGGATTCGGTGCGGGCGACGCATGCGTGTGTGATCGACGAGGAGGTCGCGCGGCGCTACTGGCCCAAGGGGGGAGCCATCGGGCATCGCATCTTCAACGGTCCGCCGACCGATCAGAACAAGAAGGCGTTCACCATCGTTGGGGTGGTGGGCACGATCAAGCAGCACGACCTGGCCGAGACGCAGGCGATGGGATCGGTCTATGTGCCGTTCGTCGACTATGCGGATCTGCAGGTTTCGGTGGTCCTCCGGACGACGCAGGCGCCGCAGGCGGCTGCGTCCGCGTTGAGGGCCGCGGTGCTGCGCGTGGATCCGGAGCTGCCCGTGGAGGACCTCAAGACGATGGACGCACGCATCGATGACAGTCTGCAGATGCGGCGTGCGCCGCTGGTGCTCGCTTGCATCTTCGCGGGCGTGGCGCTGGTGCTCGCGACCGTCGGGCTCTACGGGGTTCTGGCCTATTCGGTGGCGCAGCGGCGGCGGGAGATTGGGATCCGGCTCGCGCTTGGTGCGGTGCCGGGCGCGATTCGTTCCCAGTTCCTCTGGCTCGGCATCAAGCTCGCGCTGATCGGAACCGTGATCGGAGGTCTGGGCGCCTGGCTCGGGGGACGGGCGATGACCAAGGTCCTGTTCGAGGTCGGCGCGCTGAACCCGGCCGTGCTCGGCGCCACGGCTTCGGTGCTGGCGCTGGTCGCGATCACCGCCTGCGTGTGGCCCGCGGCGCTGGCCGCCCGGGTGCCCCCCATGGAGGCGTTGAGAGGAGACTGACGCGGTGCGGCGGAGCTCGGCCGGGTGTCGAGTCGGATTGCTATCGGGAGCGGCGACTGTCTAGAATCAGCTGAGCGTTAGTCCAGCTCGTACCCAATGAAGATCGAATCGTATATCCGAATTGTCGCCGGCTCCATGGTGCTTCTAAGCGTCGCCTTGGCGTACGCTGTGAGTCCGTGGTGGCTGTGGCTGGCTGTGTTGGTGGCGTTGAACCTGATCCAGTCCGTGTTCACGGGTTTTTGCCCGGCGGAACTGGTTTTGCGCAAACTCGGCGTGGGCAAAGACCGGGAGATGCCCGCTCATCCAGGCGCCTGAAGTCCGCCCCGACCCGGAGCGAAATCGGGCGGGCCCCGAGGCTAAAGGTTTCCCGGCCTGCCCGCATTTTTTGCGACTTGGGCGGCGGGTTTCGCCGGCTCGATCCAGTCGGGCAGCACGCAGCGCGGCGACAACGCGGAGCGATAGTGCGCGAAGTCGTCGAACACACGGGCGACCCGCGGTTCCGCGGCCTGGTGGCAGGTGAGGCAGGCACCCACGAGCAGGATGCGCTGCTGTTCATCCAGCGAAAAGGGTCGCGCGAGCGGTCGGGTGGTGTGCGGTGCCGCGGGCTCGCGCAAAAATGCGATCCACCCGTCTTCCGGCAGGCCATCGCGCGGGTCGATCGGGAGTTCGGGTTTGAAGGTCCACCGTCCCACGCCGCCGGTGGTGTGATAGGCGAGATCGCCGCGTCCATAGCCGAGGGTCACCGGATCATTATGGCAGGAGCGGCAATTGCGCGCCTTTGTGGCGGTGGTGTGGGGCCACACCGGCGCATAAAGCCGCACCAGCGAGCTTTTGCCGTTCCCGCGGTCGAGGGTCATGATCATGCCGGGAGCGAAGGTGCCGACGGTCTGGGTGAGCACGTCGTTTTTGTGGTGGCCGAGGATGCCGAGCGCAGGGGGCTCGGCGAGGTAGGTGCCGCCTGTTTCCTTCCATTCGCCTGTGACGAAGCGCTCGTCGAGATGGTCCCAGGCCTTGGCGCGCCGGTCGTACTTCGTGTGGCAGGTGATGCACTGGGGGGCCCAGGCGGTGTGGCAGGCGGCGCAGTCAAGCCGTGCGTGCGCGCCGCTCATACCCGTGCACGCGGCTGCCGGGGGCTTGGGATACATCACTTTGCCTGTCGCGCGCGAAACCAGCCGCAGGCGGCCGTCAGGGTCCACGGTCAGGTTCGAGTACCAGCCCTTTCCCGAATCGGTGTGCACGAAACGCGCGTGGGGTGGCTCGAGGTGTTCGAGGATCACGAGCGTCTGGGTCTCCGAGTCGAGGTCGTCGACCGATCCCGTCTTTGGGGGCGTGGTGCGGTGGCAGTCGCGGCAGGCGATGGAGATCGCCTCCTCCCCGTGGGCGTGCGCCTGGCCGTCGCCCATCACCTCGCGTGCGAGGTGGCAGTCGGTGCAGGCCATGCCCGCCTTGAAATGGACGTCTGAGGCGCAGTGCTCCATCACACGCCCGTCCTCAAGAAGCCGATACTTGCCGGCGGGCGCCTGCGAGGCGGCGGCGAGCGCGGGGGTGAGCTCCGTCTCGTGCCAGCCCTCGTAGTTGGTCGAGATGCGTCCGGAGCGGCTGTGGCAGCCGAAACAGGCGAGGGTGGCGAGGTGGTGGGAGATGTCGGGATGGTGGAGGGGAGGTTGTGGTTGGGCGGAGGTGGGCCGTCCACGCATGGCCAGGGTGTCGAGCGCGGCCTGGTCGTACACCAGATGGCAGGCCGAACAGCCTCCGCCGCGCGAGGTTTCGGTCACGGGGCCGGGCTCGGTCTTATCGCGCGTGAGGTGGCAGGAGGCGCACAGCTGCCGGAGGTGGGTGTCGGCGGGCGAGTGGTCGAGGTTCTCGACACGGCGAAGGGCATCGAGGTCGGTGCTTTCTCCGAAGGCGACCTTGTCCACCGCGATCACCCCGCTCATGGCGGACATCGGCGAGGTGTGCACGCGGTCGTCGAAGCCGGGGTGGCACCCCGCGTTGGCGCAGGTCTTGCGCACGATGTCGAGGTTGCCGGGCACGAGGGTCATGCCCTTGTGGGCGTCGGCCGCGTCGGTCGCGGAGGGGTCTCCCAGGTGGCAGGAGTAGCAGCCGATCACGCGCGGGTCGTGTCCCGGGGCGAAGCCGGTCATCGTGGCGTGACAGTCGAGGCAGTGTTCGTTGGGGACGAGGCCGCGGACGGGTCCGGCCGCGAGCAGCACGACGATCGCGAGCGCGAATGCCGCGACGCGGCGGAGCCCGGGGGCGGGCCGCGGCGAGCCGGTCTGCGCACATCCGGGCGGGGCGTTCATCGGCGGCGATTGTGGGGATGCCGGGCGTTGCGTCCATGCCGCAGTGGCGGCGGGCGGCGGAACCGCTACAGGAACAGCAGTTGCAGACTCTGAAAGCTCGGGGTGCGCGCGGCCGCGAGGTCGCGGATGAAGGCGAGGGCCTCCTCGTACTCCCTGACCCGGCGCGGCGTGGCGCGCCTGTCCGCGGGCAGCAGGGCCGGACGGAGATTGGTGATGAGCAGGGTCGATTCGCGGAAGGGGCTCAGGCGCTTGATGCCCTCCATCAGCTCGGCGCGGGCGAACAGCGGCGTGGCCGAGGTCGATGTGCGTGCGGCGTCCCAGTGGAAGAAGCCGTGGGCGGGCATCGCCTTGAAGCACTCGGAGAGCAGGCGCGCGGCGGCCGCGTTGAAGGCCTCGTCGTAGCGCGCGGCGTATTCGGGGTGCTCGCGCATCTGCGCCTCGAGCTCGCCGAGGCTGAAGGCGATCGCGTCCCTGATCTGGCCGGCCAGATAGAGGTCGTGCCCGGTGACCTGGGCAAACAGGGCGTTGATGAAGTGGAGCCGCCTGAGCTCGTCGGTTGCGGCGGAGGGCATGTGCGGGCGCTCTCCGTTCAGAGATTGGTCATCCCCTTGATTTCGTCGACGAACTCGGTGACGTCGCGGAATTCCTTATACACGCTGGCGAAGCGCACGTAGGCGACCTGGTCGATCTTGCGCAGCCGCTCCATGACGGCGTCGCCGATCGCGCGCGAGGGGATCTCGCCCTCGAAGCGGGCCTCCAGCACGTCGAGCACGTCATCGATCAGCATGGACAGCTGTTCGGCGTCGACTGGCCGCTTGTGGCAGGCGCTGCGGATCGAGCGGGTGAGCTTGTCGCGGTCGAACTCCTCGCGGCGCCCGTCGCGCTTGAGCACGGTCATGTCGTCGCGCAGGAGGCTCTCGGTCGTGGTGAAGCGGTATCCGCATTCCGAGCACTCGCGGCGGCGGCGGATGGAGTTGCCCTCCTTGCTGATCCGGGAGTCGACGACCTTGTCGTCAATGGAGGTGCACTTGGGGCAGCGCATGGGGAGGGGTCAGGACAGTCCGAGATTCAGGAAATTGCGGAGGATCTGCATGCCGTGTTCGGTGGCGATGGACTCCGGATGGAATTGGACGCCGTAGATCGGAAGCTCGCGGTGGCGCAGACCCATGATCTCGCCCTCCTCGGTTTCGGCGGTGACCTCGAGGCAGGCGGGCAGGCTCCTGCGTTCGACCAGGAGCGAATGGTAGCGTGTGGCGCGGAAGCCCTGGGGCAGGCCCTCGAACAGGTCGGTGTTCCCGTGCCGGATGGGGGAGGTTTTGCCGTGCATGAGGCGGTCGGCGCGCACGACGCGGCCTCCGAAATAGTGGCCGATCGACTGGTGCCCGAGGCACACGCCGAAGATCGGTTTGCGTCCGGCGAAGGCGCCGATCATGTCGAGCGAGACGCCGGCCTCGGCGGGTGAGCAGGGACCCGGCGAGATGAGCACGCGGTCGGGGTCGAGCTTGAGCGCCTCGTCGGTGGACAGCTCATTGTTGCGGAAGATGCGCTGCTCGACGCCCAGCTGGCCGAAATATTGGACCAGGTTGTAGGTGAAGGAATCGAAGTTATCGATGACGAGCAGCACGGGGGATCTTTTTACCGGCGGGTTGACAGCAGGGTCAAGCATGGGAGTAGGGTGTGGGGACTCCCAACGGCCCCGGCTTGCCCGCGCGCCAGCCGGAATTTCCAGACCACGCATGAGCAAACACTTCGAATTGATCAAAACGGACGCGGCCACGCAGGCGCGGCGGGGGCGCCTGACGACGCGTCATGGCGTGGTGGAGACGCCCATCTTCATGCCCGTGGGCACGCAGGGGACCGTGAAGGCGGTCACGCCCGCGCAGCTCCGGGACCTTGGGGCTCAGATCATCCTCGGCAACACCTACCACCTCAACCTGCGCCCGGGCAGCGAGTTGATTCGCGAGCTGGGGGGGCTGCACCGCTTCATGGGCTGGGATGGGCCGATCCTCACGGACAGCGGCGGCTTCCAGGTCTTCAGCCTGGCGAAGCTGCGCGACGTGCGTGAGGACGGTGTGGCGTTCCAGTCGCACATCGACGGCGCGAGCCTGTTTTTGGGGCCGCGCGAGGTGATGGCGATCCAGGCGAACCTGGCGTCGGACATCGCGATGGTGATCGATGAGTGTCCGCCCTGGCCGTGTGGGCGCGACGAATGTGCGCGGGCGGTGGCGCGCAGCCTTCGCTGGGCGGGGCAATGCGGGCGGATCGCCGTGGACAGCGGCTTTCTTGCGGCGGGGCACCACGTCTTCGGCATCGTGCAGGGGTCGACCTTCGACGACCTGCGCCGGGAGGCGGCCGAGGGGCTGGCGGCGCTGGACCTGCCGGGCTACGCGGTGGGCGGGGTGAGTGTGGGCGAGCCGGAGCCGGAGATGCTCAAGCAGGTGGCCGCGACGACACCGTGGATGCCGCGGGACAAGCCCCGGTACACGATGGGCCTGGGCACGCCGCCCCAGGTGCTGCGGATGATCGCCCTGGGCGTGGACATGTTCGACTGCGTGCTGCCGACCCGCGTGGCGCGCAACGGGCTGGTCTTCACTCCGGATGGCCCCATGAACCTTCGCAACGAGCAATACCGCGCGGACCCGCGCCCGATCTGCGAGGGGCTCGCGAACTACGCCACGAACTTCAGCCGCGCGTACCTGCGGCACCTCGTGCTCGCCGAGGAGATGCTCGCGGGGACGCTGCTCACGATCCACAACCTTCATTTCTACCTGGACCTCATGGCCCAGGCCCGGGCGCACATCGAGGCCGGCGATTTCGAGGCCTGGCATCTCGCGTGGGTCGGGCGCTACGAGGCCGGCGCCGCGGCACGCAGGAAGTCGCGGGAGCCGCAGGGAGGCTGAGCGTCGCCGGAATTTGGGTACGAAAAAGCCCGCGGAGGCCGAGGCCGCCGCGGGCGCAGAAGACAGTCAGGGGACCGCCTTAGAACTTGTAGGCCATGCCCAGGCCGGCGCCGCCGGTGGCGTTCTCGGTCCAGATGCCCTGGATGATGACGTCGACGGACTTCGTCACGGCGATGTTGAGCCCGAGCGTGCCGCTGTAGGCGCTGTTGTCACCCGACTTGAAGTCGGCCGTGCGGTTGCCGGAGAGGGTCAGCGCGAGGTTCTTGTTGATCGACCACTCGATGCCGACCTGCGTGGCGTAGACCGCGCGGTTATCGCTCTGGAAACCGGGATTGCGGTCCCAGGCATAACCGAGCTGGAAGGTGGCGAACGGCTTGAAGGCGCCTTCAGTCACGTAGCCGGTGGCGTACACCGACGGGGCCTGCTCGTTGATTTTGCGGTGACCTTCGAGCCAGGAGTACTCGTAGGTGGCTCCGACGTCGACGTTCGACAGCACGGGCATGTTGAACGTCAGGTTCGAGTCGAAGAGTCCCCACGTGGAGCTGTGGACGTCGGTGTACGAGGCAGTGGCGCTCACGTAACGCTTGCCGATGAGTCCGGACGACTCGGTCGCGGTTGCGGAGGCCTGCTGGGCCTGGGCTGCGACTGCGACGATGAGCGCCGCGGACACACTGGCGATCTTGATAAACGATTTCATGGTTGGTGTTCTAGTTTGGTGTTTTGGATGACCGGTCAGGTGGGACCGGGGGCATGGGTGGGTATGTTCCAAGCGGTGTTCGGCAACCTAAAAAGTTTACATCTGTTACGGAACCATGACGGCGTTTCATGGTCGGCGCCGCGCTTCCAAGGGTTTGCGCGACACAATGCCCGCCCATGAGTATAAAAATTTAGAATACGCAATATTCAAAAAATAAATACCGCTTGCGGAAGCGATCCGGATTGGGCGCGACGAATCGAAATTCGGCGACTGAACCACGCAGACACACGGTGCGGCGGTGAGCCGCAACCCAAGGGATCCGGAATGCAGAATCCGTTGCGGGAAGCCGACCGAAGGGTGGGCCGCGAGAAGACAAAACGGCGGTTGAACCACCGAGACATCCGCCTTCGCCAAGGCTATGGCGGACAAGCGGAGGGCTCAGCGCCCACCTCGAAGGCGCAGGGGATTCTAGATGAAACAGAGGTCGGGCTTAGGTATCCCGCTCTCTGATACCTGACCTCCGCCCTCCGGGTCCGTGGTTCAAGGGCGGCTTTAGGATCAACCGCCGAATTCAGAGGTGCGCCCAAGGAGCGGGCGGCCTCTGTGTGGGCCCGGTCAGGGGAGTGGATTGCGTGGGAGGCGGCGCGGCCTTTGGCCGGCCGCCGCGGACAGGACGAAGCTCAGCGTTTGCCGCGCGACTTGCCATTGCCCGGCTTAGTGGTGGGCTTCGCGGCGGTGCGTTTGCGAGGATGCTCGTCATCCTCGTCCTCATCCTCGTCGTCGTCGTCCTTTTCCTCGTCATCGAGGTCATCGAGGTCTTCTTCCTCGTCCTCCTCGCCTTCCTTGCCTTCCTTGCCGTCCTTGCGCGGGGCGTCCTTTCCCTCGTCGGCGCCTTCACCCTCGTCCTCCTCGTCCCACTTCAGGGACGCGTCGTTCTTGAGGGCTTCCTCCTCCTTTTCATCGATGTCGGGAAGATCGTCCTCCTCGTCCTCGATTTCCTTGGGTTCGCGCTCCTCGTCGTCGTCGGCGTCGTAGCCGGACGGCATGTAGTCGAGAATGGCGGAGAGTTCCTCGAAGCAGTGGACGGCCTTGCCCTCCATGAAGCTCGCGTTCTGGTCCTCGCGGATCTCGTCCTCGACTTCGTCGATGCTGAGCTTCGATTCGAAGTCGAACAGATCGTTGAGCATCTTCACGCGGCAGCGGGTGAGATGGTCGAGCAGGTCGGCGAAGGGTCCGTTTTCCTCGTCGACGATGTCGGGCAGCGCGAACAGGCGCTCGTCGGACTCGAAGAGGGAGTCCTTGACGCGTTTGAGGCGCACGCGGCCCTCGCCGAGGTCCTTTTCGATGCGGAAGGGCACGAAGGCGGATTCGAAGACATCCTGGTCGAAGCCATAATCGCGCAGCGGATCGACCAGCTCGATGAGATGGTTGACCTGCCGTGGATCGACGATGCTCAGCCCGTCGACGTCCCAGCGGATGGGGTCGCTGACTTCGTCTACCCACCAGTTATGATCTTCGCCGAGACGGACGATGCACCATTCGAGAATTTTTGAGGCTTTGGCCATGAGATGTCTTATCGGGAGCGCTTGTGTTTTCGGGAGCAAAAAGGGGGAGCCGATGCGAAGTCAAACAGCGAAACGCGATTGGTTTGATTTGGCCGAGGGGTGACCCCTTGCCTCCGAAATTCGAGGCGCAGCGTGCTGGGCTTGATGCAAAGGACAAGCATAATTTGGCGTTCCTTTGTGGGTCATCAAAATGTTAGATAGCAGAATGTTATAATGCCAATCAACCTGGTGTTGTCACTTTTTTGAGTCTGCATGCCAGCAAGGAGGATGCCGCGGGGGCCGGGTTGCGACCGTGTGCCTTGCCTTTTGGGGGAGCTGTCACCACGGTCGCGCGCATGGATTTTTGGTACGAGAAGGTACTCCGTCCATATTTCTTCCGGCGCGATCCTGAGCAGGCTCATGAGCGTGCGGTGCGGGCGCTTTGCCGGTTGGGGGCGGTGCCTTGGGCGCGGGGGGCGATGGAGCGCTGGGCGCAGTTGCCGCCCTCGCGTTACAAGCCGGTTCGCGTGTTTGGGTTGGAGTTTCCCAACCGGATCGGGTTGGCGGCGGGTTTCGACAAGAACGGCGAGGCCTGGCTGGGGGCGGCCGCCCTGGGGTTTGGGCACGTCGAGATCGGGACGATCACTGGGCAGGCGCAGCCGGGCAATCCCAAGCCCCGGCTGTTCAGGTATCCTGCGCACGAGGGGGTCATCAATCGGATGGGATTCAACAACGAGGGGGCGGCGGCGGTGGCGCGCAGGCTTGCGGGCCAGCCCCCGCGCGGGCATCGGTCGATTCCGCTCGGGATCAATCTGGGCAAGACGAAGGTGGTGCCCATCGAGCAGGCGGTCGGGGATTATCTCGAGAGTTTCGGGCTGCTCGCCGACCACGCCGATTACGTGGTGCTCAACGTCTCCAGTCCGAACACGCCGGAGCTGCGCAAGCTGCAGGACGAGGGGCGGCTTCGCGAGCTGCTGGGCGCGGTCTGCGAGGCGAACCGGGCGCGCACGCGCGACGCGGTGAAGGCGCGGGTGCCGATTCTCCTGAAGATCGCCCCGGATCTGACCTGGCCGCAGGTCGATGCGGTGCTGCAGGTGATCGCGGATCACGGGCTGGACGGTATTATTGCCACCAATACGACGCTGGCCAGGCCGGGGCCCTTCGCCTCGGTGGACCAGGCCGGCGGGCTCAGCGGAGCACCGCTGCGGGGCAAGTCGACCGAGGTGATCTCGTACATCGCGCGCGCCACGGGCGGGCGGCTCCCCATCATCGGCGTCGGGGGGATCTGTGACGCGGCCGGGGCCGGGGAGAAGCTTGATGCGGGCGCGACGCTCGTGCAGGTCTATTCCGGCATGATCTACCGCGGCCCCTTCTTCGCCCGAGACCTCGCGTGGGCGGTGTGCGGGCGCGACCGCCGCTGAGGCGGCGTTGTCCGCCGCATGAGGTCCCGCCATGGCACAGCCCCACGCCAGCGCCCGCCCCGTCCACCCGCCCGGCTTCCGGGCGCGGCGCGGACTCAACTGGGGCGTGGTCGGGCTGATGTACACGTCGTATTACCTGTGCCGCTACAACTTCACGCTGGCCAACAAGGCGATCGCCGACGAGTTCCACTTCACGAAGTCGGACATGAGCACGATCATCTCGACTCAGCTGCTCGCGTATGCCGTCGGCCAGATCGTGAACGGGCTGTTGACCGACAGGCTGGGCGGGAAGCGGGCGATGCTGATCGGGGCGGCGGGCACGGTGGCGATGAACCTGATGTTCGGGGCCGCGTCGTTCTGGGGCATGCTCTGGCTGTTCGTGCTGCTGCGCGGGGTTGACGGGTATTCCCAATCCTTCGGGGCGCCGGGCTTCATCAAGATCAACGCCTCGTGGTTCGGCGAGACGGAGCGGGGCACCTTCGCGGGCGTGTTCGGATTCATGATCAACCTGGGGCGTCTGGTGATCTTCAAGCTGGGCCCCGCGCTGCTGGCCGGCTTCACGTTCCTGGGGATGTGGGAGGTTCCGGCGCTGCACTGGCGCTGGCTGTTCTGGATCCCCGCGGGTGTCGCAAGCCTCGTCGCCGTGGTGTTGGCGGTGGTGGTGAAGGACACCCCGGAGGAATTGGGCTTCGTGGACGTGCACGCGGGCGAGGCGGATCACGCGGATATCGGCATCCACGGCGAGATTGGCACCGTTTTCAGGCAGATCGTCACAAACCCGGTGGTGTGGATCATCGCGCTTGCGTACTCCTGCACGGGAGCGGTGCGCCAGAGCATCGACCAGTGGTTTCCCCGCTACCTGATGGAGGTGAGGCACCTCGACATGGCCTCGGCGACGTTCCAGTGGACCGGTTTCCTGATCCCCTTTGTGGCGTCGGCCGGGTCGCTGTTGTCGGGCATTGTTTCCGACCGATTTTTCCAGGGGCGGCGCGCGCCGGTGGCGGCGGCCGTCTACTTCATCGAGGTGGGGGTCATCCTCGCGGCCGCGCAGGCGCAGAGCACAGTCGCCATCGTAATCGCTTTCGTGGCGATCTCGTTCACGGCCAACTCCACGCACTCGCTGCTGGGACCCGCCGCGGCGATGGACATCGGCGGCCGCAAGATGGCGGCGTTTGCCTCGGGGGTCATCGATGCCTTTCAGTATTTCGGGGCGAGTGTGGCGCTGAAGGGGCTGGGCTACGTCCTTGATGAGAGCTGGACCTACTACTTTTACTACATGGTCCCCTTTGGAATCGTCGGCGGACTGCTCATGTTATCGATCGCGAAGCGCACCAGCCTCAAGAAACAGACCGCCGTCTGAACGGGGGGGGCGCCGTTGCACCCGGCTCGACCTACGCAGATTTTGCGAATCCTATAAAAAATCTGAGGGATAGGCTGTCGTTAGGACATTTACTGGGCATCCTGATATTAACCATGCCCTCGTTCGCATGAATTTTCGCCGGTTTTTCGGTATTTCTTTCGCCATCGTCATTCCGTTTTGGCTCGTGGGCTGTGCCACGACGAGTCCGGTCGGGTCGTTTGGAGACGTCGACCGGCTTGTGTCGGGGCGCCTCGGGCAATCGGTCGTATGGACGCGCTCGGAGGCCGCCTCGGGCAGGGCGTCCGCATCGGTCGAGGCCCTGGTGGGACAGCCGCTCACGGCGGAGACAGCGGTGAGGGTCGCATTGCGCGACAACCGGCGCCTGCAGGGAGAGTTTGAGCAGATCGGCATATCGCAGGCGGAATTCGCGCAGGCCTCGCGCCTGCCGAATCTGCGGATCGCGGGCAGCTGGCGGTTTCCGGACCGTCCGCCGTCGGCCGGGGATGTGGAGTATTCGGTGGTGGGCAACCTGCTCGACCTGCTGACCCTTCCGGCGCGCAAGGCCCTTGCGGGTCGCGACCTTGAGGCGGCGAAACTGCGCGTGGCCGACGAAGTTCTGCGGCTCGCATCGGACACCCGGGCGGCTTTCTACCGCCTGCAGGCACAACTTCAGATGGCGCGGGAGCTGGGCGTCATCGTGCAGGCGGGAGATGCCGCGGCCGACTTCGCACGCCGGCAGCACCAGGCGGGAAACATCGACGGCCTGGCGCTGCGCGAGCAGGAGGCCTCCGCCACCCAGGGACATCTCGACCTCATTGAAGTCCGGGCCAGGGCCAGCGAGCTACGGGAGGATCTCAACCGGCTGATGGCCCTGCCGGACGATCGGCTCGGATGGACGGTCGCCGACGCGCTTCCGGAGCTGCCCGCTGCCGAGCCCGACCTTCGGAACCTGGAAACGATCGCACTCCGGCAGCGCCTCGATCTCGCGGTCGCGCGGGGACGGGTCGAAGCGCTCGCGGCGGCGCTCCGCCTGAAAACCCGCACCCGCTACATTCCGGGATTGTCCGTCGGCGTGGACTCCGAGCGCACGCCCGACGGCCAGCGTGTGACCGGGCCGACGCTCGACCTGGAGCTTCCCCTTTTCGACCAGGGCCAGCCCGCCCTCGCCAAACTTGCCGCGGAGTATCGGCAGGCGCGCGACCGTGTCCAGGATCTGGAGACGGCAGTTCGCTCGCAAGTGCGGAAGGCCCGGGCCGACGTGATGGCGTTCCGCGAGGCGGCCGAGTTGTCGGGGAGACAGCTGCTTCCGCTGCGCACTGGAATCCTTCAGCAGACGCTTCTGCAGTACAACGCGATGCAGAAGAGCACCTACGACCTGCTCCTTGCCAAGGAGCACGAGGAGGCCGCCGTCGAGGAGCACGTCGCGCTGCTACGCCGCTACTGGATCGCCCGCGTCGCACTCGACCGCGCGATCGGAGGGCGGCTCACCCTGGTCGGCGCCGAGCCCGCACCGGCTCCGGCGGGAATGCATTCCAGATCCTGAATTTCCCATGCCCATGCTCAACCGCCGCCAGTTCTTCAAGGGTGCCATGACCACCGCCAGCGGCGCCCTTATCGCGAGGCTCGTGCCCGCGGCCTCCGCCGCGCCGGCCGCCGGCGCCACCGCGGTCTTTACGCCGCCCTCCGACGAGGGATACAGGCCCGTCATCACCACCAACGGCGCCACGCTGCCGTGGAAACGGGTGGATGGGGCCAAGGTTTTCCACCTAGTGGCGGAGCCCGTGCTTCATGAGTTTGCCCCCGGGCTCACCGCCCACTGCTGGGGGTACAACGGCCGGGTGCACGGCCCGACTTTCGAGGCGGTGGAGGGCGACCTCGTGCGCATCTACGTCACGAACCGCCTTCCCGAGCCGACCACCGTCCATTGGCACGGCTTGTTTCTGCCCAACGGCATGGACGGCGTGGGCGGACTCACCCAGCGGGCGATCCAGCCCGGCGAGACCTTCAAGTATGAGTTCCCCCTGATCCAGCACGGCACCTTCATGTATCATCCGCACCACGACGAGATGACCCAGATGGCGCTGGGAATGATGGGCCTGTTCATCGTCCATCCCCGCAAGCCCGTGGGGCCCCCGGTGGACCACGACTTCGCGATCCTCCTGAGCGAGTGGCGCATCGACGTGGGGGCGAGCCGCCCCAATCCGAGCGAGATGACTGATTTCAACGTGCTCACGATGAATGCGCGATGCTTCCCGGGCACGGCCCCGCTGGTGGTCAGGCGCAACGCACGGGTGCGCATCCGCCTGGGGAACCTCAGCGCGATGGACCATCATCCCATCCATCTTCACGGGCATCGGTTTTACGTGACGGAGACGGACGGGGGCGTGGTGCCCGAGTCGGCCCGGCGCCCCGAGACCACCGTGCTGGTGGCGGTGGGCCAGACGCGGACCGTGGAATTCGTCGCGGACGCGCTGGGCGACTGGGCGATGCACTGCCACATGAGCCACCATGTGATGACCCAGATGGGACACCACTCGGGCAATGTCATCGGGATGAACACCGACGGGCTGGGACGGGAGATCGGCAAGCTCGTGCCAGGCTACATGCCGATGGGCGCCGAGGGCATGGGCGACATGGGCGACATGGGCATGCCCGTGCCGAAGAACTCGCTGCCGATGGTGGGCGAGCAGGGACAGTTCGATTACATCACGATGGGCGGCATGTTCACGATCCTGAAGGTGCGCGACGAGATTCCCGAGGGAAACGCCGACCCGGGCTGGTACAGCAACCCCGCCGGAACAGTCGCCGACGTCGCCTCGAAGGCAGACCTGCGGCGCGACGGCATCACGTCGTGAGGGCTCGGATACACGGTCTGTTTCCAGACGATGAACCCAAATGACGCAGTTGATTTTTAACCACGGTCCATTCCCTGCCATGAACATCCCACGAATCCGAAAAGTCCTCACGCTCGCCGCCGCCGCCCTCGCGGTCTGCGCGGGCCTTCGCGCCGCGGAGGCGGCGTCGCTGCCCCCGCCGGTCAGGGGCGTCTTCCAGCATTATCTGGCCATCCAGGCTGACCTCGCCGGCGATGCCTTCGCCCCGGTGCCTGCCGAGGCCGCGGCGCTCGCCAAGTCCGTCCGGTCCGCGGGTGCGACGCTGGTTTCGCAGGACATCGCCGCCCAGGCCGACGTGCTCGCCAAGGCTTCGGACCTTGCGTCCGCCCGCGCGGCCTTCAAGCCGCTGAGCGCGTCGCTAATCCGCACGCTCGCGGCGCTTCACGAAAAGGGCGCCTACGTCCAGGTTTACTGCCCGATGAAACGCGCCTCCTGGCTGCAGAAGGGCCGCACCGTGAACAACCCCTACCTCGGGAAGGAAATGCCCTCGTGCGGAATTGTCAGAAATTGACGCCAGCCGTCCCCCTTTTCCCATGACCCTCCTTCAACCCGTACTCGCCGCCGGCCTCGTGCCGGCCCTTCGGGGCTTCGTGATGTCCACGAAGCTCCATCCCGTGCTCGTCAATTTCACCGCGGCGCTCATCCCGGTGTCGTTTTTCAGCGACCTGGCCGGCCGGGCGTTCAAGCTGGAGTCGCTTCGCGCGACCGGCTGGTGGTCGATGTTTTATGCCATGGTGGTCACGCCGTTCACCATCGTGACCGGCTGGCTGTTCTGGATGTCCGACGACAAGGGTGTCGTCGGCATGACGATTCACAAGTGGCTTGGGACGGCGTTCGTGCTTCCACTGCTCGGCGTGTTTTTATGGCGGTTGTCGGCCCACCGAAGGAAGGCTTGGCCGTCGCTGGGCTATCTGGTTGTGCTGGCGGTCGTGGTCGCGGCCCTCGCCTACCAGGGGCATCTGGGTGGCAATCAGGTGTTCAGCGACATGTAGGCTGCGCCTGGGAGGCTCGGGGCGGGCGGGATTCGCCGTGCTCGGTATTCGGGGCGTCTGCGCGGGGCGCTCAGGCCCGGGCGGCGGGAATACACGATGCGTTGCAGTCGTGTTCGGCCGTCGTCGCGACCGGCGCGAGTGGCCCGCGGGCGTTGTTCCAGGAGGAGCGCATTGCGGCGAACGTGCCGCACGAGGTGCAGACCCGGCGGGTGCCGATTTGCACCGCGTGCAGGGGGCCGCGGGCGTTGTGCCAGGAGGGCTGCATGGAGACGATGGGGACGAGTTTCGAGCCCGTGCAGGTCCGGCTGTGTTTGGAGACGGGTGCAACGGACGTGGACTTGGCGGTGGGGGCGACGGCGTCCGTGGTGCGCGACTGCCAGTACGCTGGGCCGGGTCCGGCATAGGCGCTGCCGGCGAGTGCGAGCACGAAGGCGATGGCGCGAAGGCCGTGGGATTGGGGCGAGTTCAGGGAGTTCATGATAGATTCTTTGATTGTAGGGTTGTTTGTCTACGTGAGGGAGTACCCCTGACAGGCGGCGAATCACTCGCGCATCGGTTAAAAAAATACGCGCGTGCCTTGTCGTCGGATCGCCGGTCGTCGCCGGCCAACACGCTTTCCCAGACTCGTCGGATGCCGCGGATGCATGCGGCCAGCCCACGCTTCGGCAGCCGTCAGGCGGGGAAAGCTCTAAAGGAGGAGCGATTGCGTCCGGCCTTTCGGAATCAAAACCTATTTATAATCAAAGGAGTAGGCGTCTCATTCAGAGGGGTCAAAGTGAGCAATTAACAAAATGAGCCTTATGAATCAAAGATATGAATAATTTATAGAACGCATGATTAAGATGAATTTAAGGCATAAATCCTGCTTCAAATTCCTCTTTTCCATGAAACCCATCACGACCCTATTGACCCTCCTGTTTGTGGCTGCGCTGGGCCTGTCGGCCAACCCGGCAAAGGCGGCGGCGCAACTCCCTCAACCAAGTTTTGAGCAACGGCTTGGAGATTTGGAGGCCTATGTGAACAATTCGCCGCGGCCGACGGACGGCCAGGCTATCAGCAAGATTCCTGGGCCCGGACCCGGGCACAGCGCATGGATGATGACGAGTTCGGCGCTGGTGCTGTTCATGACGCTGCCCGGGTTGGCTTTGTTTTATGGCGGCCTGGTGCGTCAGAAAAATGTGCTCTCAATTCTTGCCCAATGTCTTGGGCTTGCGGGTATCGTGACGCTGTTGTGGTGGGCTGTGGGGTACAGCCTGACCTTTGGGCAGGGCAACGGATGGATAGGCGGGCTGCACTACGCCTTCCTCCGAGGTGTGGGCATCGCGCCCAACCTCGATTACGCGCCGTGGATTTCCCACAGCCTGTTCATGATCTACCAGCTGATGTTTGCGATCATCACGCCGGCCCTGACGATTGGAGCGATCGCAGAGCGCATGAAATTCAAGGCGGTGCTTTTGTTCAGTGTGCTGTGGATGTTTCTGGTGTATTTCCCTGTGGCCCACTGGGTATGGGGTGTGGGTGGGTGGATGAACGGCATGGGCAATCCGCATGCGTCGATCCACGCCATTGATTTTGCGGGAGGCATCGTGGTGCACATGACCTCGGGGTGGAGCGCGCTGGTCCTGTGCATCGTGCTCGGAAAGCGTCGCGGTCACGGCAAGGAGCCGATGCCGCCTCACAGTCTGGTGTTGTGCATGGCGGGCACGGGCATGCTGTGGGCGGGGTGGTATGGGTTCAACGCCGGCAGCGCTTTGGCGGCGGACGGTGTGGCGGTCAGCGCGTTCGTGGCGACCACCCTGGCTGCGGCGGCGGGCTGCTTCATGTGGCCGGCGTTGGAGTACTGGCAGCGCGGCAAGCCCAGCGTGCTGGGGTTCTGCTCGGGTGCGGTGGCGGGTCTGGCGACGATCACGCCGGCGAGCGGGTTCGTGAGCGCGAACGCCGCCGTGCTGATCGGCCTGTGCGCGGGCGCAGCTACTTTCTTTGCATGCAATTACCTGAAAAACTGGCTGGGGTATGACGACTCGCTGGACACCTTCGGCGTGCATGCCGTGGGCGGCACGATCGGTACGGTGTTGGCGGGCGTGTTTGCGTCGTCCGTGGTCAATCCGGGCCTCGCTTCGGGACCGCTCGCGACCCTGGTTCGCCACGGTCTCTGGCTCGAGCAGGTGAAGGCCGGCGGCCTGGTGCTCGTGTGGTCCGTGCTGGCCACGGTGATCGTGGCCAAGGTCGTGGGCTGGGCGACGGACGGTCTGCGCGTCGCGGACGAGGAAGAGGAGGCGGGTCTCGACATCACCCAGCACGGCGAGGAAGGCTATTTCATGGAGTGAGCGGGCTCCCGTCCGGCCGCCGCCAGGCACGGCGGCGGCCGTCGATGGGGCTGGCGGGCAAACGCGAATCGGCCGTTGCTAAGGCGGTCGAGTCGAATTCAGTGCTCTGCTCCCATGACCGCATTTTCGCCGCTTCCGCTCGGACGCAGGATTCCGGACCTGCCCCACGCCGTGTCGTGCAGCATTCCCACGCTGCACGACCTGCGGGGCTACGAGGAAAAATGGCCCGAAACGATGAGCCGGATGTGTTCCGGGTACCCCCGTTTTGTGGTGCATCCGATGGCGCGCAAGCTCGGGACATGCCTGTCGGCGCGGGCTGGTCTGGGCCGGCGGCGGCTTTGGCTGACCTGTTCCGGGCGTGTGGCGCAGGCGCTCGTCGCGTATCTGCCCGGCTCGGACGCGCGCCTGTTTTACTCCGAGGGGGTGAGCGGGGTGGACCATGCCGACGAGCCGGAGCTCTCGGCGCGCGCGAAGACCTTTCTCCAGCACACGGGTGGATTTCTCTCGTCGAGGGAGGCGGAGGACGTGCTGGTGCGACTGGGCGAGTTGCCGGGTGCAGAGCCTGAGGCCGGGTTTGCCGGCGACGCGTCCGCGGAGTCCTGGCGCCAGCTCGGGCCGCTGTTCGACGGCGCGGGCCGGGAGGATGCGTTTTTCACCAACTCGGGCATCAACGCCGTGTATTCGGCCTTCCGCACGGTCGATGAGCTCCAGGCGCAGCGCGGGCGCCACCTCTGGGTGCAGCTGGGCTGGCTGTACCTCGACACGATTGCGATCCTCAGGAAATTCACGCGCCCTGCCGGTTCGGGTATCGTCGTGCGGGACGTCGGCGACCGCGCCTGCCTGGAGCGCCTCTTCGCCGAGCAGGGCCCGCGGATCGCGGGCCTGATCGCGGAGGTGCCGACCAACCCGCTCATCCAGACCCCCGACGTGCGTTTTGTCGCGGACCTCGCGCGCCGGCACGGCGCGCGCCTCCTGCTGGATCCCTCGGTGGCCTCGGCCTACAGCGTCGATCTGCTGCAGCACGCCGACATCGTGGTCGCGAGCCTCACGAAATTTTCCGCGCACGAGGGCGACGTGATCGCCGGTCTCGCGGTGGTGAACCGTGCGGGCCCGGACGCCGACGCCCTGCGCCGCAGGCTGGGGGCCGTGGTGGAGCCGCTGTACCCGCGGGACTTCGCGCGGCTCGCCGCCCAGCTTGGGCGGGCTCCCGCAGCGACGGCGCGTATCCAGAAAAATGTGGCGACGATCGCCGCCTTCCTGGAATCGCGGCCCGAGGTCTCCGCGGTTCACTGGTCGGGCTCGGCCCGCACGCGGGCGGCCTACGCCGCGGTGGCGCGGGGGCCGGAGTGCGTGGGGGGCATGCTGTCGTTCGAACTGAAGGTGCCGATGCAGGCTTTCTTCGACGCCGTGCGCCTGCCGAAGGGCCCGAGTTTCGGCATGTGCCACACGCTCCTGTGTCCGTTCATCTGGATGGCCCACTACGACCTCGTGACCTCCCCGGAAGGCAGGGAGGAACTCGCCGCGAGCGGGATCAATCCCGACCTCATGCGCCTGTCGCCCGGCACCGAGTCCACCGAGGACATCATCGCGGCGCTGGCCGAGGCGCTGGATCTTGCGTCGGGCCGCCGCGGGGCTTGAGTGGGCGCATGACGCCGGAGCCCCCGAACTGCACGCTTTCCATCAAGGCGGTCCCGGGCGCGCCCCGCGACGAGGTCTGCGGCTGGCTCGGGGATCATCTGAAGGTGAAAGTCCATGCTCCGGCCGTGGAGGGCAAAGCCAACGATGCGCTGCTTCGTTTTCTTGCCGAGACCCTTGAGGTGCCTGCGCGCTCGGTCTCGCTGCTGCGCGGCGAGACGGCTCGGTTGAAGGTGGTGCGGATTGCGGGGCTCGGCCCGGACGAGGTCAGAAGAAGGCTCGGCGTTTGAGCCGGCTTGCGCCGCTGCCCGATCCGCACTCGACTGGCCTCCGCTCCCAGGTGTTTTTGCGCCGCCCCCCCATGTCCGTCCCCATCGAACTCCTCGTAGAAGCCAAGCGCGAGGTCACCCGGCTCTCGCGTCAGGGGAAGCTGCTGACGCCGCGGGACGCGTGGCTGTACGCCGGCTACACGGAGGGACGCGAGACGCTGTGGTCCGTCGCGCTGCGCATGTCGCAGGACCAGGCGTGTTCGGCGCAGGAGCTGTGCGCCGCCCTCGAGCGGATTTATCCCCAGTACACCGAGGCGGGGGTGCAGCCGCAGACCTGGCACGACTACCTCGACCGGCCAAATCCGTGGTGAGTGGGGATTGAGCCGGAAACCGTAATTGCCAGAGGCCAGAGGACCTCCGAATTGGCGTTCAGTGGACGAAATTGGTCCACAGAAGCCGGGCCACGGTGAGGGCGACCATTCCGAGGAAGAGCGGTTTGACGAAGCGGGCGCCGCGCCGCACGACGAGTCCCGCGCCGAGGCGCGCCCCGACGAGCTGGCCGGCACCCATGGCCGCTCCTGCGCCCAGCGCGATCTGGCCGGCGGCCGCGAACAGCGCGAGCGAGGCGAGGTTGCTGGTGGCGTTCATCACCTTAGTGTAGCCGGTTGCGCGCACGAAGTTCTGTCCGAGCAGCAGGACCAGGGCGATGGTCCAGAACGACCCCGTTCCGGGTCCGAAGAAGCCGTCGTAAAACCCCAGTCCCAGGCCCGCCATCGCGAAGAAGGGGGTGCGCCCCAGGCGCGGCGGTGAGTCGTGGTGGCCGATGTCGGGCTTGAAGACCGCGTAGACGACGATCGCGGCGAGCAGCCAGGGCACGAGGCGCTCCAGCAGGGCGGGATCGAGTCCCTGCACGCAAGCGGCGCCGGCGAGCGCGCCGACCAGGGTCATGGCGATGCCCAGGCGGCATTCGCGCAGCGAGACGACGTCATTGCGCACGTAATGCACGCTCGCCGAGACGGAGCCGAAGGATGCCTGGAATTTGTTCGTGCCCAGGGCAAGGGGGACGGGCAGGCCGAGGTTGAGAAGCACGGGCACGGTCAACATGCCGCCCCCGCCCGCCATCGAGTCCACCAGGCCCGCGGTAAAACCGGTCGCGAAGAGCAGCGGATAGGCCCAGGCCTTCAGTTCTGGGACGTGCAGGGGCATCGACGGTCGCTCCGGTTCACCGGTCCTTCGAGTACGGCGTGCCGATCGACCTCGGGGCGACCGACTTCCCGACGAAGCCGGCGAGCAGGAGGATCGTGAGCGCGTAGGGCAGGGCCACGATGATCTGTACCGGAATTGTTCCTACAAGAGGCAGGGGGACCCCCTGAAGCCGGGCCGCGGCGGCGTCGGCGAAG
>JAJXVO010000295.1 GCA_021782105.1 bacterium | reverse complement strand
GGAATCCAGGCTGCCCAGGGGCCAGCCAAAGGCCCCCTCTTTCGCAAAGACCGACGCGAGCGAGCTGTCCCATCCCACCGTCGTCGATATTGGCTGGCTCTTCGAGTCGTAGAGGACCAGTTCGGGATCGGGAAGTGGATTGGACACGCCATAAGGCGCCAACGCCGGGCCCGAGGCGCGCACCAGCAGCTGTTTCGGCCCCGACCCCGTCACCACAAAGCCCGCCACCTGAATCTGGTCATTCGTGCCGACGTAGGAACGCACGCTGATGGCGACCAGCTTCGACGCCGGCTGCTGGCCCGGCACGTGCAGCGGAGCCCCGATGGTCACTACCGAATCCCGGCAGATCGTCGTGCCCGCGAGATTCGACGCCACCAGGCGATAGGCCCCCGCCGTCGCAGGATCCGATCCTCTGAGATGCAGCACCGGACCCGTGGCCCCCGCCACGGCCTCGCCGTCGTGGTACCACTGATACCGCATCGGCGAAGTGCCCAGCACGAGCGCACCCAGCGCCGAACTGGAGTCCGAGGGAATGGAGAGCGTGGCGGCGGGCAATTCGCCAAAGCTCGGCCCCACAGCCCCGCGGATGCCCCAGCTCGGGCTGCCCGCAGCCACGCTCAAATTCTCCACGGTGGCCGAGGCGCGGTCGCCCCGCAGGTCGTCCACCGTCGCGATGATGCGAAAAGTCTCCCCCGATCCCAGGTCGTTGGGCGGCGCCCAGTACACGCGATACGGGGGCGCGTCGTCCGTGCCCAGAATCTCGTATTGCCCCGGTCGCGACGAGCGCTCCAGCGCGAAGGTGACCTCCGCATAGCCGTCCCCGCCCGCCACGTTCGCCTCGATCTCCTGACGCACCGGAAAGGTCTGCCCATCCGTCGTCGTCGCCGGGAAACTCATCACCGTGCCCGCGGCCGGCATGCCGATCGCGACCGTCGGAGCCACCGGCGGCGTCCCCAGCGGCTGCGCCGCCTTCCAGACCGTGAATTGCAGCGGAGCGAGGGTGAGCGTCACCTTGCCGCCCGCATCAGCGGTGAGCGCCGCACTGCCTGGATCCTCCGGCGTGGTCGAGTCGAAGACCCGCACAAGCGTCGATCCCGCCGGCTGGCAGGTCTGCAGCGCAACCGAGGCCGTCTGGCTGCGGTCGGCGTTGAACGCCGCAAGGTATTCCACCTTCTCCCCACGTTCGATGCGCGAAAACGCCAGCACCTCGCCATTGCCACTCGCCCTCACCAGCATCGCCCCGCGCTCAAAGGCTGGAGTCGAGGACCGCAGCGTCCCCAGCTCCTTGAGGAAGACGTACAGCGGCGTGGTCTCCACGAACTTCGAATCCGCACCGGTCAGCGTCGATCCGATCTCCTTGAGGGTCTTGAACGTCGACACCTGCGTCGGGAACATGTCCTCGCGCGCCTGCCAGTCCCCTCCCGTTCCATACAGGCCCTGCTCGTCGCCGTAGTACACGACCGGCTGGCCCCGCATGAGGTACAGCACCCCGTACCCCAGCTCCATGAGCTGCTCCAGCTGCGCATCCGACGCCGAGGGGTTGTCCTGTTTCAGAAAATAGCCCCAACGCCCCATGTCGTGGTTTCCCAGAAAGGTCGGCAGGTCGTAGACGTTCCCGTCGTGCCGGGTGTAATAGTCGTCCTCGTCGAGAGTCTCCAGGATCTTGGTCGTGCCGTGCCACTGCGAAACGTAGTCGCGAAGCGCATACTCCATCGGAAAGTCCAGCTCGGCGTCGGCCGTGGCGGTCGTGGAGAAGCTGCTGACGAAGGCCGGATCCCCCTGCGTGACCTCGCCAAAGGCGATGAAGTCGTCGCGGCCCAGTTCGTGCGCCTGCTCGCGGATCGCCGGCAGGAACGCCTCCCAGAACTCCTGGTTGACGTGCTTCATCGTGTCGATGCGGTAACCGTCGATGCCGTAGTCCCGCATCCAGTGCTCGTAGATGTCAATCATGCCGTTCACCACCTTCGGCTGCTCCGTGAACAGGTCGTCCAGCCCCGAAAAATCGCCGAACACCGAATCCTCACCCGTGAAGGTGCTGTTGCCCCGGTTGTGATACACGGTCAGGTCGTTCAGCCACGAGGGGTTCTTCACGTTCGCGTCCGCCGCGGAGACCGTCGGGACATAGGGGAAGCTGATGTTCACCGACAGGGTCGGGAAGGTCGCCGGCCCGATGCCGTTGTAGGCGTCCGCCGAGGCGTCAAAGACCACACCATTGGAGTCCCTGTACGGATACTGGGCGAGGCTGCGATAGGTGTAGGTCCCGCCCACATACTGGATCACGTCGGCCGTGTGGTTCACGACGATGTCGAGGTACACACGCATGCCCAGCGCATGAGCCTGCGCCACGAAGGCGCGGAAATCCGCATCGGTGCCGAGATGCGGGTCGATCGAAAGAAAGTCGGTGATCCAGTAGCCGTGATACCCGGCCGATCCGCCCTGAACCGGGCGGTTCGTGAACGGCGGCGTCACCCAGATCGCGGTCACCCCCAGGTCCTTCAGGTAGCCGAGGCGTGAGGTCAGGCCAATGAAGTCTCCTCCGTGGTAGTAGTAACCTGAAGTCGGATCGAATCCGCTGACGCCGCTGCCTCCCGCGTAGCCTCCCGAGTCGTTGGCCGTGGAACCGTTTTCAAAACGGTCCGTGAGGAGAAAGTAGATGATCTGCCCCTCGCCCGGATGGGTGAAGCGGGGAAGCGAAACCAGAGGCGCGGTCTGCGCGCGCAGCGGAAACGAAAGGGCCGTCCAGGCGGCGGCGGCGACCGTGGCCAGCCGGAGGGTGCTGCAAATCGCGCGAAGCCATGTGGGGGGACGTGAGCGGCTCATCGTAAAGTGTCCAGGCTCCTAACTTCGCCCGCCCGACGCCCCGTCCGCCAACCCCAACCCACGCAGGAAGCCTAGAAACACCGGAGAAAGCTTCGGCACGATTTCGAGGCCGCACCGCCGCCAGACAGGAATTCTCCTCCCTTTGTCTTTTTTGTACCAGCGTTGTGCGTGGCCACAGGACGCTCCGCCCCCTCAGCTCGGGCGCACGATGCCCCGCCCTCCGCGCGCCGCACCGCCCTCATCGCCATGCGCACACCCATCCTCCTCCTCGCCGCCACCGTCGCCCTCGGGCTCGTCGCCCGCGCCGACTGCGCCAAACCCGCCGCCGATCCGTATCAGCCCGTCCCCTACATCCGCATCCAACATCCGGACTGGTGCAAGGACGCCACGATCTACGAACTCAACACCCGCCAGTTCACCCCCGAGGGCACCTTCCGGGCCGCCGAGCGCCAACTCCCCCGGATCAAGGCCCTCAATGTCGACATCATCTGGCTGATGCCCATCAACCCCATCGGCGTAAAAAACCGGAAGGGCCCCCTGGGCAGCCCCTACTCCGTGCGCGACTACTACGGCGTCAACCCCGAGTTCGGCACGCTCGCCGACCTCCAGCACTTCGTCGCCACCGCCCACGCCCTGGGCATGCACGTGATCCTCGACTGGGTCGCCAACCACACCGCCTGGGACAACCCCCTCGTGAAGGAGCACCCCGACTGGTACCAGCACGATTGGAAGGGCAATTTCATGCCCACCCCCTGGTTCGACTGGTCCGACATCATCAATCTCGACTACAGCAAGCCCGGCCTGCGGAAATACATGACCGACGCCATGAAGTACTGGGTGCGCGTCGCCGACATCGACGGCTACCGCTGCGACGCCGCCGGCTTCGTGCCCGTGGACTTCTGGAACGAGGCCCGCCGCGAGCTCGATCAGATCAAGCCCGTCTTCATGCTCGGCGAGTGGGAGTCGCGCGACCTCTTCGCCCGCGCGTTCGACGCGACGTACGCCTGGACCTGGTACAACGCCATGCACGACGTGGCGGTGGGACACGCGGACAACGGAGCACTCTACAACTACTACGCATGGGTCGCGGGTTTTTATCCGAGCGACGCGATCCAGATGACCTTCGTCAGCAATCACGACAAGAACGCCTGGGACGGCACGCAGTCGGAACAGTTCGGAGCAGCCCTTCCCGCCGCGATCACACTGTCCGTCGTCGGCAACGGCATGCCACTGATCTACGGCAGCCAGGAGGCCGGCGAGACCAAGCGGCTGAAGTTCTTCGAAAAGGATCCCATCGACTGGAAACCCAGCCCGATCGGCGACCTCTACCGCAGGCTCTTCGCCCTCAAACACGCCAACACCGCGCTCTGGAACGGACACTGGGGGGCCCCGATGATCGACGTGCCCAACAGCGACCACTCCCACGTGATGAGCTTCGTGCGCCGCGACGCCCACGACAAGATCTTCGCCGTGTTCAATTTCTCGGCCCAGGAGCGGAAGGTGCGCTTCGGGGACGGCCCGTTCCCCGGCCGCTACACCGAGTTTTCCACCGGCAAGGTCGTCACCCTCCTGCCCAACCAGGAGATGGACCTGCCCGCCTGGAGCTGCCGCGTCTTCGCCCAGCACAAAGGCTGAACGCCTTCAATTCGTCATGGATTGGTGGATACATAGGCTCGCGCTCCGCG
>JAJXVO010000294.1 GCA_021782105.1 bacterium | reverse complement strand
TGAGCTCCGACATGAAATTTGAGCGCTCGCGCAGTCTGCACGCGGTGATGAAGCCGCCGATCTTCTGGGCAAACACGATCTCGAGCCGGTCGCTGCGGATCGCCTGGAAGAGCTGTTCGAGCCAGGCCTGCTGTTCAGAGTCCACACCGTGCTCCGCGGCCCAGAATTCGATGCGCTCAATCGACAGGAAGCCCGCACGCACGCCGTCGACGATGTCGTTCAGCGAATACGCGGCGTTTGCGGCCCAGTCCATGATCTGGCACTCCACGCTCTTGAACGCGTTCAGGGCCTCGCCCTCGTGCATCGGTTCGGGAATCGTCCGATCGCCCAACACGTAGGCCCGGACGCTCTGCTGTGGATCGTACAGGAAATGATTGCGCGGTGGCTCGGGGAATTCACCGAAGAGCTTCTTGTACTTGAGCACCCCGTCGAGCAGCGCACGCGTCGGAAGCATCCCGCGCGTACCGGAGTTGTTCTGGAACATCGTCGAGGTGAGAAGGTGGAGCGTCTGGGCATTGCCCTCGAATCCGCCCCAGCGCACCATCAGCTCCTGCAGGGTCCGCTCCCCGGAGTGGCCGAACGGCGGATGCCCAAGGTCGTGGGCCAGGCAGACCGCCTCGACAAGATCCCCATCGATTTGAAATCCATCCCCGAGCGGCTCGCCCCGCGAAAGAAGATAATGACAGATCGAACGGCCGATCTGCGCGACCTCCATCGAGTGGGTGAGGCGCGTGCGGTAGAAGTCGTATTCGCCCGACAGGAACACCTGGGTCTTCGATTGCAGCTTCCGGAAGGCATGGGCGTGGATGATGCGATCGCGGTCGATTTGAAACGCCGTGCGGTAATCCACCTTGCGGTGCGCTCCATAGGTGTCGGTGTCGAAGGAGGTATAGAACCTGTTCTCCATTGGCGCAGTCTCTCCGGCGGCGACTGCGAGGCAACACCACAGCGTTGCGCTGGCTGCGCGCCGGGCTTGAGCGCGAGCAATTCCCACGTATTCTGCCGGACAACTTCCCCCGCGCCGTGCCCCACACGCTCTTCCCCACCCCTTTTGGCACCTGCGGCATCGCATGGAACGACCAGGGTCTGACCGGCGTGCAGTTTCCCGAGGACCCACCCGAGCATACGGAACAGCGCCTCGTCGCCCGGACGGGCTCCGAGGGACCCGGTGAGCCGCCACCGTGGGTCCACGAATCAATCGCAGACATCCAGGCCATCCTTGCCGGCACCGCCCGGACCCCGGCCAGGCCCAGGCTCGATTGGAGCCGAGTCGGCGAGTTTCAGCGCAAGGTCTACGAGGCTGCCATGCGCATTCCCCCGGGAGAAACCCGCACATACGGCGAGATCGCGCGCGAGATCGGGCTCGGACCCGCGGGAGCGCGGGCCGTCGGTCACGCCATGGGCACCAATCCCTGGGTTCTGCTCATGCCCTGTCACCGGGTCGTGGGTGCCAACGGCAAACTGGTCGGTTTCTCCGCCTCGGGCGGGAAACACACGAAATCCCGCCTGCTCGCAATCGAACAGGGGGATTTCTTTGCCTGAGTCCGGCCGCAGCCGCCACGCCCCCTTTTCCCCATGAAGTCCACGATGAAGGCGATTGCCAAGACACGGCCCGGAGAGGGCCTCGAAATGGTCGAGGTCCCTGTGCCGGACCCCGGCATCAACGATGTCCTCGTCCGGATCAAGAAGACGTCCATCTGCGGCACCGACGTCCACATCTACAACTGGGACCATTGGGCGGAACAGACCATCAAGCCTCCCATGGTGATCGGCCACGAGTTTGTCGGCGAGATCGCGCGCGTCGGTTCCAACGTGAAGGGCTTCAAACCCGGCGACCTCGTCGACGGCGAGGGCCACATCGTGTGTGGCGTGTGCCGCAACTGCCTCGCCGGCAGGCGTCACCTCTGCAAGGATACACGCGGCGTCGGCGTCAATCGCGACGGCGCCTTCGCCGAATACCTCTGCATTCCGGCCAGCAACGCCGTCCTCGTCGACCCCGCCATCCCGCTCGATGTGCTCTCCTGCTTCGACCCCCTGGGAAACGCCGTCCACACCACCCTGCAATGGGACCTCGTGGGCGAGGATGTGCTCATCACCGGAGCCGGCCCCATCGGCTGCATGGCCGTCGCCATCGCCAGGAAGTCCGGGGCACGAAAAGTCGTGATCACCGACGTCAATCCGGCGCGCCTCGAACTCGCACGCCGCATGGGCGCCACGCGCGCAGTCGACGTCTCCAGGGAGCGGCTCGCCGACGTCCAGAGGGAACTCGGCATGCGCGAGGGATTCGACGTCGGTCTCGAGATGTCGGGCAATCCGCAGGCGCTGCGCGACATGATCGACAACATGACCCATGGGGGCCGCATCGCCCTGCTCGGCATCATGCCGGACTCGGCCGCAATCGACTGGCACAAGGTGGTCTTCAACATGCTCACGATCCGGGGAATCTACGGACGCGAGATGTACGAGACCTGGTACAAGATGACCGCCCTTATCCAAAGCGGCCTGGACATCACGCCGGTGATCACCCACCGCCTGCCGTTCACCCGGTTCCAGGAGGGCTTCGACCTGATGCGATCGGGACGCAGCGGAAAGATCGTGCTCGACTGGGAGGGCGGGGCGTCATGACACCCGAGTTCCAGGCTCATCTCGAGCGGACCCTCGCGGCAATCGACGGCGCGGGACTGCGCAAGGTGGAGCGGGTGATGACCACTCCGCAGGGACCGGTCATCGGCACGACCGAACATGCGACGGTGATCAATCTCTGCGCGAACAACTACCTGGGGCTCGCCGACCACCCCGACGTCGTCCGCGCCGCGCGCGACGCCCTGGAGCGCTGGGGGTTCGGCCTGTCGTCGGTCCGGTTCATCTGCGGCACCCAGGAGATCCACTCCCGCCTCGAGCGCCGTCTCAGCGCCTTCCTCGGCACCGACGACACGATCCTGTATTCGTCCTGCTTCGACGCCAACGGCGGCCTTTTCGAGACTCTCCTCGGCGAGGAGGACGCGGTGATCAGCGACGAACTCAACCACGCCTCCATCATCGACGGCATCCGACTCTGCAAGGCGCGCCGATTCCGCTATCGGAACCGCGACATGGCCGACCTGTCGGCCCAGCTCCGCTCGGCCGACGAAGCGGGAGCCCGTTTCAAACTCGTGGTCACCGACGGAGTGTTCTCGATGGACGGCACCCTCGCGCCGCTCGACGAGATCTGCGAACTCGCCGGGCACCACGGGGCGCTGGTCGCCGTCGACGACAGCCACGCGGTCGGATTCATCGGACCCAACGGGCGGGGCACCCCGGACTTGTTTGGCGTCACCGGGAAGGTGGACATCGTGACCGGCACGCTCGGCAAGGCACTCGGCGGAGCAAGCGGCGGCTACGTGAGCGGAAGGGCCCCGATCATCGCGCTCCTGCGCCAGCGTTCCCGCCCCTATCTTTTTTCGAACTCACTCGCACCATCGGTCGCCGCGGCCTCCCTCGCAGCGCTCGACATCGTGGAGCGCGATCCCGGGCTGCGCCAGCGACTCGCAGCAAACACCGCACAGTTTAGAAGCGGTCTGAGCGCCGCCGGTTTCACGCTCAAACCGGGCGAACACCCGATCGTGCCGGTGATGATCGGCGACGCCGCACTCTCCCAGCGGGCGGCGGCGCGCATGCTCGAGCTCGGGGTTTACGTCGTCGGATTCTTTCATCCGGTGGTCCCGCATGGCGCGGCCCGCATTCGCACCCAGGTGAGCGCGGCACACTCGCACTCGGACCTCGACCGGGCCGTCGAGGCGTTCCGGACCGTCAGGCGGGA
The DNA here is from genome assembly GCA_021782105.1 of bacterium. Lineage (GTDB taxonomy): Bacteria > Verrucomicrobiota > Verrucomicrobiia > Opitutales > Opitutaceae > MWDT01. Next base: position 708 of record JAJXVO010000294.1, on the reverse strand, counting down.
GATGGGCTTCTGAGGCCCCTGGCGGTGCAGAAGCCCTCGAGGTCCGGGGCGAGCGGCGCGGTGAACACGCGGTCCAGCCCCGCCTCGCGAAGGTCTATCCGCTCGCAGTGGAGGGCCTGCCTCGGGAGCAGCAGCCGCTCCGCCAATTCCGGAGTGTAGCCCGTGTCCAGGAACTCGATGAACAGGCGATCGTCCGGGCCGTAGATCTTGTCACCCACCAATGGATACCCGAGCCACCGGGCGTGGGCGCGGATCTGGTGTTTTCGGCCGGTCTCCGTCACGACGCGGGCGAGCGTGAAGCCGCCACCACACGACACCGGCGTGAATCGCGACACCGACGCCTGGCCATCCGGGCGCACCGCGGATTTGACGAACACCGGGCTGTGTTCGTCGTCCCCAAGCGGCTGGTCCACGGTGACCTCCCCCGGAAGTTCGCCGGAGAGGATCGCGAGATACGATTTTCTCACGAGGCGACGCTGCATGGCCTTCTGGAGGCGGCTCGCCATGGCAGGCGTCTTCGCGAGCACCACCACGCCGCTGGTCTCGCGATCGAGGCGGAAGATCAGGTGTGCCGCCGCGAGACCCGCGTGCTCGCGGACGGCGCCGACCAGGCTCGACCAGGGGCCCGCCTTCGAGGGGTGGCAGACGACGTCGCCCGGCTTGTTCACGACGATCAGTTCCTCGTCCTCCACCAGGATCCAGCCGCGT
>JAJXVO010000293.1 GCA_021782105.1 bacterium | reverse complement strand
CCGTTCAATAGTAAATGGGAGGAAGAAAATGAAAAAGGGATTGATCGCCGCCCTTGCGGTTGCAGGCATTCTCCTCATGGTTTCGTGTCAGAACTCCGTCCTGGCAAGGGCCACGGGCTCCTCGGGCGGTCAGCTCACCCTCACCGTCAATCCGGGCAACATCCCGGTGGCGGGCAAAGCGGCCAAAACCATCCTGCCGAACAACGCGACCATTTCCTCGTATACGGCGACCGGCACCGGTCCCTCGGGGGCGACGATTTCCACGACAACCTCGATCTCGGGAACCTTCAGTTTCTCGAGCCTCGCCGTCGGAAGCTGGACCATCACCGTTAACGGCCTCGACGCGACCAGTGCCGTGGTGGCGAGCGGATCGGCGACAGTCACGGTCGCGAGCAACGCCAACACCACCGCCTCGGTCGCCCTCGTGCCGCCCGCGGGCAACGGAACCCTCTCCCTGAGCGTCACCTGGCCATCGGGGCAGGCGGTCGACACGGTAAGCGGAACCATCACGCCCAGTGGTGGAACGGCCAGCCCGATCAGCCTGACCGTGTCGGGCACTCAGGCGACCTACACCGGCACCCTCGCCTCGGGCTCCTATGTGATGATCCTGAATATCAAGAACGCCGGTGCCTCCGTGTCGAGCCCGCGGATGGACGGGGTGCTGATCTACTCCGGCAAGACCTCCTATGGCACCTACTCCCTCACCGCGGCCGACTTCGTGTACACGGCGGTGACAGGCCTGTCCCTCGACAAGAGCTCGGCCTCCCTCCCGCAGAGCGCAAGTCTCAACCTCAACGCGACCATAAGCCCGGCCACAGCCACGACTCAAACGCTGTTGTGGCAATCCGACACGCCCACGGTGGCCACGGTCGACCCGAGCGGCAAGGTCCAAGCGGTCGCGCCGGGTAGCGCCATCATCACCGCCGCCACCGTCGACGGCGGCAAGACGGCGACCTGCGCCCTGACGGTCACGACCTCCCTCACCGCGCTCAACAAGTCCTCCACCGGCCTCCTCGTCGGAGGAAGCGAACAACTCACACCTGTTTTAAGTTCAACAGCCGGAGCCGCCCCGACCCTGACCTGGGCGAGCAGCAATACCTCGATCTTGACGGTGAATGCCACGGGCCTCATCGCCGGCGTGGCCGCGGGCTTCGCGACCGTCACGGCCTCCGACGGCGTGAACTCGAAGAGCTGCATCGTCATCGTATCGGCCAGTGCCGTGGCCGTCGATTCGGTGACGATTTCCCCCACCGCGACCTCCCTCCTCGCCGGACAGAGCATCCAATTTACCGCCATACCGGGGCCGACCGACGCCACCAACCAGACGATGACCTGGGCCTCGAGCGCGCCCACCGTGGCGACAGTGAGCTCCTCGGGCCTCGTCACCGGCGTCGGCGCGGGAACAACCACGATCACCGTCACGACCGTCGACGGCGCCAAAACAGCGAGCGGAACGGTTTATATTTCGGCCGCAAAGTGGATGGTCATGCCCCCGGCGGGAAATACAAGCAGTTCCTATTTCTCCACTGTTGTTTCGGATAGTTCTGGGAATGTGTATGCAGGAGGTGCTGGGGGTGGCAACTGGGGGAACGGAGTGACCTCGCAAGGTAGTTCTCTTGCCCTCGTAAAGTATGACAGCAGCGGGAAGGCCCAGTGGGCCTTCCCGAGCGGATATACCAATACAGGCAGCGGCATCTCCGATATTGCCCTCGATTCCGGAGGAAACACCTATGCGATATTTAGCTATAATGCATATTGGGGACAGCCATATCTCGGAAATGGCGTAGTTATTCCCAATGGTTCCAACAGCGCTTCTATCCCAGTCCTCGTCAAAATCGATCCCAGCGGCAAGGCCCTCTGGGCCCAGGTAGTGACAGGGTTCGGAGGCTCCTATATCACCGCCGTGGCCGTCGATCCCTCGGGCAACGTGGACATCGTCGGCCAAATTTACGGAACCGGCGTCTACACCCTCGGAAACGGGATTGGGGTTATCGGCACCTCGACAAGTAACAATGTTTTTATCGCCCAATTTGGGCCTGACGGAACGGCCAAGTGGGCTCGCAGCGTCACGAGCGGGGCGGGGAGCTCCTCCTTCACTTCGGTGACCACCGACACCGCAGGGAATATCTACGCGGCGGGCACGGCGAGCGGGCCCCTCAGCATGGGAAGCGGAATTACCATTTCGGGGAGTGGCTCCTGCCTCGTCAAGTACTCTTCGTCGGGAACGGTGCTGATGGCGACGGTGACAACCTCGGGCGGAGGTTCTGCCCCATCCATCGCCCTCGACTCCGCCTCGAATATCTATGTTATCAATACTGGATACAACCCGAATAGTTTTTGCTCGATCGTGAAATGCAACTCGAGCGGCGTCCAACAATGGGTGAGAAATGTAACGGGTTCTTACATGATGGGGGTTAACATCTTCAACAACCTCGCCCTCACCGCCTCGGGCAACATCGTCGTCACTGGTACTGTTTCCGCGGGCACCTATGACCTCGGCGGCATTTCGGTAGTCGCCGCGGGCCAAAGTCTCCTCTACGCCACCTACAATGCTTCGGGCATTCCCCAGAGCGCCGAGCTCCTCACAGGCTCGACTAGTTTATACCAAGGAAACGCCGTGACCGTGTCTCCGACAGGCTCTATATATGTGGCTGGCTATCTGACCCAGCACGGTCAAAAGGCCATGCTGTTGAAATACTGAGGCAGTATTGCGTGGGCAGGGATTCAAGCCGTGGCTTGTCGGAATCCCGCCTGCCCATGCTTTGCGCCACGCGGGACCAAGGCTACCGGGGCCTCGGATTCGCGTACTCAAGCCTCGCGCGGCGTCGCGCGGGGCTCGAATCCTATGGCGTGTCGAGCGTATCGCCGGGGTATCTGGAGGAATAATGAAATCAGCCTTGAGAATATTGGTCGGTATCGCAATCCTGGGGCTGGCCACGTCCTGCCAGAATCTCCTCTCAATCGCGACAACCTACAACGTCGTCTATCTCGGCAACGGCAGCACCGGCGGAAGCCCCCCGGCCGATTCGACTGGCCACCTCTCCGGCAGCGCGGTGACAATCCTCGGCAACAATGGCAACTTGGTCAGGACCGGCTATGCCTTTACCGGATGGAATACAGCGGCCGATGGAAGCGGCACGAGTTTCGCCCCTGGCTCGACCTTCACGATTGGAAGCTCCAATCAAATTCTCTATGCCCAGTGGGCGGCCTCGACGGCGTACACGATCGTGTATAACGGCAACGGCAGTACCGGCGGCACGGTTCCCGTCGATGGCGCAAGCTATGCCTCTGGCGCCCAGATCACAGTACTTGGAAATACCGGCAGCCTCGTCAAGACCGGCTACACCTTCGCCGGCTGGAACACGAGCGCCTCCGGCACCGGAGCGAAATACCCCGCAGGCGCAACCCTCGCGGCCTCGGCCAATGTCACCCTCTATGCAATGTGGACCTCGCAACAGGGAATATCGATGTCAATTGGTTTCGATATTGCCTATTCGCAATTGACCTTCTCGTCAAGTAGCGTTCAGGTGACGAAGGGCAATCCTGTAACCTTCCAGACCGGCAACCAGACCTTGGCAGCCGGCGCAAGCGGATGGCGATGGCTCCTCGATGGTGTCGCGATCACTGGGCAGACCGCCGCCGCCCTCAATCTGAACACCACAACAGTGAGTATTGGGAGCCACACACTCACAGTCTATACGAACTGGCAAGGCCTACTCTATTCGGCCAACATCGGCATCACGGTCAGCGGACCCTGAAAAATCGTGGCTTATGAGTGACCCGGCTTATGAGTGTCCGGGGTAAGGGCGGTTTCCCCGAGGGCATGACCCTGGCCTAAATTTCTGGCCCGCCCGAAACAAGCCCGCACCCGTGCTTTTCGATAGTCGACAATCCAGAGCCCTTGGTACAATAGCCCACGATGAAAAGGGCCGCGCGGCACGCCTCACCTCACTCGAGTCTCCGACACAAGGCGACCTCAATCATCGCGGTGACCATGGTCGTCCTTTCCACAGCCCCTTTGACACTTCAACCTACACCGAATACGTTTCCACTCCGGATCGCAAATTGTCGAATACTTGTTGGAAGCTTCCCCGTGATTGAACGATAGTCCGTCGAGATCGCCCTTTCCCCTCATTCCTTTGATGCAGTAGCATTGCACTCCGCCAATTTAGCGCAGTCTTCAAGTTTCCGGCAATAAGAATAGTTGCACCCAACTCAAAATACCTTCCGCTGCGGGGAGGATCAGCGGCAAAGAGAGCAGCGCCTCCTGGGTCAGTGGCCGGGCATAGGGGAAGTCCACAACCGAAAACTCCTTATCATGCACGAGTGCCCATGACAATGGGTTCCCGCAGGTTCTGGAGGAGTCCCTCGTTTTCCTCGGCGAACCCCTCGCTTGCCCACTGCTCCCAGCATTCCGTCTCTGGTCGCGTGACTGAACATGGAATTGAGTGTTGCGAAGTTATCAATTTAGACTAGAACGAGGATGAGCCCCCGCCGGGAACAAGACAGGCCCAACCTCGA
>JAJXVO010000292.1 GCA_021782105.1 bacterium | reverse complement strand
GATCGCGCTGCGCCGACACCGCGATTTCCGGCATACTGTCGTCTTCACGGCGACGTCACCCATATCGGCACGCGCCGCGGGCCGGGAGGACCGCGCAAATCTCCTTACCGATCTGGTCGAACACGGAGCGGACCTCATCGCCTTTCCCCTGGCGGAGGAATACACGACGCTCATCAGGTTCGTCGGTCCCGCCTGCGGCTATCTGGCCTGTCTCCAATTCGCCGCGAGCCTTCCCGGCTGCGGTTTCGCTCCGCCCCGGCCAAACCAGATCCTTCCCCTGTTCGACCTCGCGCCCCCTCCCGATCTCGTCACCGCCATTCGGGAACACCCCGAACGTTTCGCCCAGGGCTTCAATCTCGTCTCGGCCGCGCCGATCTCGGATTTTGCCCAGAATCTCGCCTGCAAATTCATGGAAGGGCTCTTCTGGTCCTGCCCCACCGTCTCCGATTTCCTCCAGTTCGCACACGGTCCGTTCCAACAGGTGACCGCCCACCCCCGCGCCGTCGTGCTCCTCCAGGGCGAACTGCCCGCCGAAGCCGAGCTCGTCCGACGCAGCCGCGACATGCTCCGGAGCGTCGGTCTCGACGTCTACGTGCTCCATGTGCCCGCAGGGATGCTCTTCTCGATCTTCGGCTTCGAGCACCTTTTCAATCGCCTGGTCTACGGAGCCATGGTCGATTTGGGCATCGATCAGGTGAACTGGCCCGGCAAGGGACGCGACGATTTGTTGTACGGTTTTTGTCGCGACGAGGCAGTTGAGCGCATATAGACCTTTCGAGTTGCCAATCAGTTTTTTAAGCGCAGCTTTCCTCCCCAGATGAACCCGTCTGAAGCCAAGACGCCAGCTCCAGCAGCCAAGAAGGATCCCGTGCTCCTCATCGATGACGAACGGGCGCTCCTCGATGTCTTCGCAGCCGCACTCGGACCGTATTTCGAAATCACCACGGCGACTTCTGTGCGCGAGGCCGAGTTCATCCTCCACAAGAAGCCCTTTAAGGTCATCGTCGCCGATCACCTGATGCCCGGCGGCAACGGCATGAGCCTGCTCGTCCGCGTGCGCGAGGAATACCCCCACATGCAGCGCGTGCTCGTCACCGGTTACATGAAACCCGAAATGCTCCTGCGCAGCGTGAACGAGGCGGCCCTGTTTCGCTACTTGCTCAAGCCTGTCTCCATCAACGAATTGGTCAAAGTCGTTCAGGACGCCGTCAAGCTTCACGATCAGAAGGTCGCCGGCGCCTCCGCCTGAGCGGCTCCGTCACGATTCAGGGCTCCGTACGGTTTCGCAAGGCCCCCGGCCTGCGGGTTTTCCTCCGATATTCGGCGCTCGGCACTTGCACCCGGGCCATCGTCCCCTTCACTCGGCCGCTTTAACATGGCATACGATTGGCTCAAAGGAGTGCAGGACGAGTACGATGTGATCGTCATTGGCAGCGGCCTGGGCGGTCTCACCGGCGCCAATTGCCTCGCCAAGGCGGGCCACCGCGTGCTGCTGCTCGAGCACCACTATCAGCTCGGCGGCCTCGCCACCTGGTTCACCCGCAAGGGAGGCCATATTTTCGACATCTCGCTCCACGGCTTCCCCGTGGGCATGGTCAAGTCCTGCCGCAAGTACTGGACCCGCGAGATCGCCGACTCGATCGTCCAGATCAAGGACATCCGGTTCATCAATCCTCAGATGAACGTGAAAACGACCTTCGATCGCACCGATTTCACCCGCATCCTCACCGAGTCGTTCGGAGTGCCCGCCTCCGACGTGGAGCGTTTCTTCACCGATCTGCGGGCGATGAACTACTACGATCACAATCCCGAGACGACCGGCGAGATGTTCGAGCGCTATTTTCCCGGGCGCTCCGATGTCCAGCGCCTGCTCATGGAGCCCATCGCCTACGCCAACGGCTCCACGCTCGACGATCCTGCCATCACCTTCGGCATCGTGTTCTCCAATTTCATGGGCTCGGGAGTGTACACCTTCCAGGGCGGAAGTGACCTGCTGATCCGGAAGATGTCCGAGGAGCTCAGGCGTAACGGCGTGGAAATCCGCAAGCACGTCCGGGTCGAGCGGATACTGACCGAGGTCCAGGAGGGCGGACGCGTGGCGGTCGGCGTCGTCGCCAACGGCCGCGAGATCCGCGCCAAGGCCGTGCTCTCCAACGCCAACATCAAGAACACCACCGTCGGACTCGTCGGCGCCGACAATCTGCCCGCCGACTACGCCGCCGAGATCGGCCAGGTCCGCCTCAATAGCAGCTCCTGCCAGGTCTACCTGGGTATCCGCAAGGGCGAGACCATCCCTCACATCGGCGACCTCGTGTTCACGTCCGACGCCGGACGTTTCACCAGCGAGGAACTCGTCGACCTGCACACCCGCAGCCGCACCTTTTCGGTCTATTATCCGGGCACCCGCCCCGGTTCCGACAGGTACACGGTCGTCACCTCCCTGAATGCCCGCTACGCCGACTGGAAAAACCTCGGCGAGGCCGAATACGCGGTGCACAAGCAACGCCTCATCGACGAGTCGCTCGCGGCGCTCGAGCGCTTCATCCCCGGGATCCGCGGCAAGGTCGATTGGATGGAAGCCGCCACGCCCCGCACCATCGAGCATTATACGACGCACTTCGGCGGCACCTCTTTCGGCACCAAGTTCGAGGGTCTCAAGGTCTCCATGGACCTGCCGCACCGCGTTCCCGGCCTCTATCACGCCGGTTCCGTCGGCATCATCATGTCGGGGTGGCTCGGCACCATCAACTACGGCGTGATCACCGCCAACAGCATCGACAAATTCCTCTTCCGTCGCAAGCAGGGAGCCTCTACGGTCCAGGCCGCACGCGCCTCCTGACAGTCCCCACCGGCGCGTCGCTCGCATGTCCACGATCACCAATTTCATTCCGCATCGCCCGCCTTTCCTCTTCGTCGACGAGATCGTCTCGGAGACGGACGAGGGGCTCGTCGCCCGCCGCACTTGGCGCGCCGACGAGGATTTCTACCGCGGCCATTATCCGGGCATGCCCATCACTCCCGGGGTGCTTCTGTGCGAGGCGGTGTTCCAGACCGGAGCCCTGTTCCTGTCGCGCCGCCAGGCCGCTCAGGGGAGCGCCGCCCCCGCGGGCGTGCCGCTGCTCGCCAAAATCAGCGACGTGCGCTTTCGCAATCCCGTTTACCCGGGCGAGACGATCACCATCGAGGTGAAGCAGAAGGAGATCATGGGCGGGTTCATCTTCATGTCCGGTTCGGTCAAGAGCGGCGACAAGCGGGTGCTCAATGTCGATTTTTCCGTGGGCTGGAAGACGCCCGAGCGTCCCGCCGGGCCCGCCGCCACGCCGCCCGCGCCATGAGTTCCTTCGGTCTCTCCGGAAAAAACGTCCTCGTTTTCGGCGTCGCCAACCGCAAGAGCGTCGCCTGGGCCGTCGCCCAGGCCCTCGAAGCCGAGGGCGCCCGGGTCGTCTTCAGCGTCCGCTCCGATGCGCGCCGCGCCTCGCTGGCCGCACTGCTCAAGGACCGCCCGTGCTTCGTCTGCGACGTGGAGCAGCCCGGCGCGTGCACCCGCCTCGCCGACCAAGTCGCCGCCGCCGGCCTTCAGCCGCTGCAGGGCATCGTCCACTCGATCGCGTTCGCCAATTACAGCGAGGGCTTCAAGGCCTTCCACGAAACCAGGCGCGCCGATTTTCTCCAGGCCACCGCCATCTCCGCGTTCTCCCTCGTCGAGATCGCAAACGCCTTCAAACCGCTGCTCGCCGCCGGCGCCTCGGTCGTCTCGATCGGCATCTCCTCGCTGCTGGTCACGCCCGACAACTACGGTTACATGGGACCCGTCAAGGCCGCGCTCGAATCCTGCTCCCGCTTCCTCGCCAAGTCCTTCGCCGCCCACTCGGCCGTCCGATTCAATGTCGTCGGCGCGGGCCCGCTCAAGACAAGCGCCTCCGCCGGTATCCCGGGGTACCTGGAAAGTTATCTCTACGCGGAAAAAATGACCTTTCGAAAGAAGGCCCTCGAAACCCGCGAGGTCGCGGATGCCGCGCTCTTCCTCCTGAGCCCCCGCAGCAGCGGCATCAACGGCACGACCCTCGTGGTCGACGCCGGCCTCGGCAGCAATTACTTCGACCAGGAGATCATCCGCCTCGCGATGAGGCCCGAAGCCCCCAAGGCCTGAACCGCCCTCCCATCCGCAATGCGCTTCGAACACGTCTGCATCGAGGCCCTCGCCACGGCTTTCCCCGACGAGGCCTGGAGTTCCGCCTCGATCGAGGAGAAACTAGCCCCCCTTTACCAGCGCCTGCGCCTGCCCGCAGGCCGGCTCGAGCTGATGACTGGTATCCGCGAACGCCGTGTCTACGCGCCCGGCACCCGCGCTTCCGAGGCCGGCGCCACCGCGGGAAAGGCCGCGCTCGCGCGGTCGGCTGTCCCCGCGGCGAAGATCGGGCTCTTCATTCATTCGGCCGTCTGCCGCGACATGCTCGAGCCCGCCACCGCCGCGTTCTCCCATCGCATGGTCGGGCTGCCCGAGTCCTGCCAGGTGCTCGATGTC
>JAJXVO010000291.1 GCA_021782105.1 bacterium | reverse complement strand
GCCCGACCAGCCGCCGAAACTTCCGGCCCCCTCAGTCGCCCTTCAAATGGACCGCTTCGTCGTCACCGAAGCCCTCGACCAGGCCCGCGAAGCCATCGTCCCCAGCCTCGGCGCCACGCAATACGCCATCCCTTCCTCCCAGCTCAACACCGAGGCGCTCGGCGCGAGCCAGGGCTTCAATCAGGTGCTCCTTCGCGTGCCTGGCGTCGCCGAGGACTCCTACGGCCAAGTCCACATTCGCGGCGAACACGCCAACCTCCAGATCCGCATCAACGACGTCATGCTTCCCGAGGGAATCAGCGGCTTCGGCCAGGAACTCGATACGCCGTTCGTGCGCAGCGTGTCCGTGGTCACCGGCGCCCTACCCGCGCAATACGGATTCCGCACCGCGGGCGTGATCGACATTCACACTAAATCCGGCATATCGGCCGGACGCACCGGCGAGCTCACGCTGATGGGCGGCTCTTTCGGAACCCTGCGCGCCAGCGCCTCCACCGCCGTATCCTCGGCACAGGTCTCGGACTTCGCCACCGCGAGCGCCCAATCCAACGATCTGGGCGTCGAAAACCCGACTCCGACGCGCTCCGCCCTCCACGATCACACCCGCCAGTTCAAGGTGTTCAACGACCTGAGCTTGCTGCTCAGTCCCACCAGCCGCCTCACCTTCATGGCAAGCGGCTCCTTCTCCAACTTCCAGATCCCCGACACCCCCGGCCTGGTTCCCACGTTCGCCATCTCCGGCCAATCGGTGCCGGCCTCCGCCGCGCTCGACGAGAACCAGTCCGAGACCAACGGCTACGCGATCCTATCGTATCAGACATCCACCGACGCCTTCGGCGCCCAGGTCTCCGCGTTCACGAGGTACAGCCTCACCGATTTCAAGCCCGACCTGGCGGGCGATCTCGCCTACAACGGCGTCGCGAGCCGGGTCCGGCGCGACCTCGTCGCCAACGGGTTTGAAGCCGACTTGCGCCGGCCGCTGTCGGACGCCCATACGCTGCGCGCCGGACTGGTCGTGACCGCCACCAACACCTCGACGGCCACCGACACTGCCGTCTTCCCCGTCGATGCCCAAGGCGGCCAGTCCTCCGCAACGCCCCTGTTCGTCGCCGACGGCGCCCGCAAGCTCGGCGTGCTCGCCGGAGCGTATGGCCAGGACGAATGGAAGCCTGCCGAGGGCCTGACCATCAACACCGGTGTACGCGCAGATCTTTCCCGAGGCTACACGAACGAGTCGCAGCTCAGTCCCCGCGTGAACGTCGTCTATCGCATCGACAACCGCACCACGTTTCACGCCGGCTACGCGCGGTACTTCACGCCCCCGCCGCTCGAATTGGTGCAGACCTCGAACATCGCGAAATTCGCCGGCACGACCAACGCCCCCCAGGTCACCGCCAGCTCGCCGGTCCTCGCGGAACGGGCCGACTACTTCGACCTGGGGCTCAGTCGCCAGCTCAGTGACGCGTTCTCGGCGACGGTTGACGCCTACGACAAGTTCGCCTCGCGTCAGCTCGACGAAGGGCAGTTCGGCACAGCCCTGATCTTTTCTCCGTTCAACTACCGCAAGGGACACATCGAAGGCATCGAGGGCAGCCTCGACTACCAGGGCGCGATCCTCTCCGCCTACGCGAACGCTGCGCTGAGCCGCGCCACGGGCCGCGACATCATTTCCGGGGAGTTTCAGTTCTCCCCCGACGAACTCGCCTATATCTCGGCACACGACGTGCATCTCGACCACGACCAGACCTTCACGGCGTCCGCCGGCCTGTCGGGCAAGGTCGACCGGGCGCTCGTGTATGCGGAAGTCCTCTACGGCAGCGGCCTGCGCAGCGGCTTCGCCAACACGGCCCACCTGCCCGCCTACCACCCGCTCAATATCGGCGCATCACGGTCATTCGCGACCGGCCGCGGCAGGCTCGTCCGTCTGCGTCTCGACCTGGTCAACGTCTTCGACGAGGTCTACGAACTGCGCGACGGCTCCGGCATCGGAGTCGGCGCGCCGCAATACGGCCAGCGCCGCGGCCTCTACGGCACCGTCGCGCTGGTTTTCTGAGCAACCTGTCTGGACGTGGGACACTGCGGTATCACGATTCCGCGTCACGGCGCCAGGCTCGGATTGCGCACAGTCGTTTCAACAGGGATGGAGGGGATGAGCGGGATGGGTCGTTTCAGCTGCAGACTGATCTTGGATTGTTTGCCTCCCCCGAGAGGGCGCCAGAGTCCAAAGATCGGCTACTTCACATCGGTGCTTCCCCGACCAAACGCCCCCATCCCTTCCATCCCCTCTTATCCCTGTGAATCTCATTCCCGAAACCTCCGGGCGCGAGTCGCGCTGGGGCTCAACATGCATCCGCTTTGGCGAGGCTCAATTCGCCCGCTCCGGCATCCGCAGCCGCTCGGACGAGGACCGCGTGATCACGCCCTCGGCAAAAATCCGGCCGTCCGGAGTCGCCACGCGATACTCGATCGAAACGAGCGCATTCGCGTAATAGCGCCTCGCGAACGCATAGGTCTTCTGCACGGTGCTCTGCGGCCGCTGCACGATTCTGAGGTTCACCAGCCGCAGGTCCGACGCGTTCGCGCGATCCGCCATCGTGCCGGTGTCGCCGGGGAAGCAGGCGGCCTGCAGGAGTTCGGCCTTCACGAGCGACACGAGCTTCGGGACTCCATTCGAATCGACGGAGCCCAGGCCCGATATGAAGGTCTCCAGCGCGGTGCGGTGCTGGGTGAATTTCGCCTGCCACGCGGAAATCACGTCGACGATGTCCTGCGCCTGGGCCACGCGGCTCTGCACGATCCCGGCCTGGACCTTGAACGCCGCCTGCTGCTCCATCAGCGACTTCCGGTCCGCCTCGAGTCTTGTCCGGGCAGGGACGTCCGCCGTCTTCCCAATCGATTCGTCCACCCCAGCCAGCTTGGCCTGGATCGCTGCGGTCGCCGACGCGAGCGCCGCAGCCTCGGCCTTGAACGCCGCGAGGTTCGCCTGCGCCCCCTTCAGGTGGGCGCCAATCTCGTCGACCGCGTCGCCCAACGCCGCGTCGAGCGCCATGAGTCGCCCGGCGACCTTCACGGTTTTCAGCGAGTCGAAGTTCTTGAATTGTGAATACGCCGCCGCGTCCACGCTCGGATAAACCTTCGTCAGGCCCGCCTCCCGGGCGAACAGCGCCGCGGCCGTGCCGGCGGTGTTCGAGGCCGTCCCTGCGTGCTCGGTCGTGTCCGAACGGAACAATCCCAACAGCGTCCCCACCGCCCCCGGCAGCGCCGCCACGAGCCCCGCCACCGCCCCGATCGCCATCTTGGGAACCACGAAGCCCGTCAGGCCAAGCCTGTTGAGCACCGGCTCCGAGAGGCCCACCCGTTCGGGTCCGCCCTTCTGCACCGCCGCCTTCGCAAGATCCGCGATCGCCGTCTCGCGGCCGGCCGCGTCCAGCAGGAAGTATTGATAGGCATAGGTGTCCACCGACCCCGGGATCGTGTCGACAAAGACCACCCTCTTGTCCTGCAACGCCGGCCCGATCTGACGCGCCAGCTCGCTACAGGTCTCGCCGAGTGCGTTCATTGAGAGCCGGGTCGAGGCCGGCGTGGCCTTGAAGTCGTCCGCCACCGTCTGGCTGCCCGAGGGCAGCTTCGATGCCGCCCCGGCAAGCGTCGTGGCGGCATCGACGAGCGCCTGGTCCCGCGCGTCACGCGCCGCGGCGGCGGTCGTCGCCGCAGTCGTGGCGGCCGCGCTTTTTTGCGACTCCAGCTCCGCCTGCGCGGCGAGATTCGCCTTTTGGGCCGCGAGCAACGCGGTCTGCGCCGTGAGCAGCGCGGTCTGGTCCTGAAGTGCGTTGAGCGCGTCGCCGGTCCCCGACGACGAGGCGGAGGTGTCCTGTGCGTTCATGGTCGTGACAATGGCCAGGGCAAGGACGGCGGCACATGAGATCTGACGATACGAAGTCATGGCAGGGTCGATGTTGAGATCCCGGCCCGGCCGCCTCGCGACACCACTTTCGCGCCGCGCGCGTCGGGCTGACTGGATTTTTCGGATACACGCCGCGGCGGTCCCGTTCGGGCCACCGCAAGGCAGGGGCTGGTTGAAGGCTGGTTCCGGGGTGGACAACGCGCCGCCTCGGATGGGCGCGCGGCAATGCAAACTGGCTGCCGCCAAATTGCATTATTCCCCTAGTACCTCAACAACAATTATATAAACCACCCGAGCACCGATCCTGGGCGAACTCCGCGGTGCCCGCCGTTACGCGTTGCCCTCCAACCACTCCGCCAGTTTGAGCCAGGCCCGCGAACGGTGGCTGATGGCGTTTTTCGCCGCTTCGCCCAGTTCGGCGAAGGTCCGGTCGTGGCCCTCGGGCACAAAGAGCGGATCGTAGCCGAACCCCGCCCCGCCAGCCGGCTCGGGCCGGAGCGCGCCGATGCACCGGCCCTCGAAATGACGGACTGCCCCGTCCGGGCCCGCCAGGCAGAGGACACACACGAAATGGGCACCCCGATGCCCCGGCCCCACCGGGCGCATCACCTCCACCAATTTGCGGAGGTTGGCCGCGCTGTCCCCCTGCGGGCCCGCGTAA
>JAJXVO010000290.1 GCA_021782105.1 bacterium | reverse complement strand
CCCGCCCTCCATCTCGGTCACGGCCAACTACGCTGGCGCCTCCGCCGACACGCTCCAGAAGACCGTCGTGTCAGTCATCGAGCAGCAGATGAACGGCATCGACCACCTGCTGTACATGTCGTCGACAGCTGACGCCTCGGGCGTGGCGACCATCAATCTCTTTTTCGAACCGGGCACCAACCCCGACACAGCCCAGGTTCAGGTGCAGAACAAGGTCCAGCTCGCCACCCCCAGCCTGCCGCTCACAGTCCAGCAACAGGGCGTGGTCGTCGCCAAGTCCACGCGTAACTTCATGATGTTCGTCGCGCTGTCGACCACCGATGACAGCATGAACGAGTTTCAGCTGGGCAATTATATCGCCTCCAACATTCTCGACCCCATCCGCCGCGTGACCGGCGTCGGCGAGGCCAACATGTTCGGCTCCGAGAACGCGATGCGGATCTGGCTCGATCCCGCGAAGCTCGACAGCTATGGGCTGACCGTCGAGGACGTGCAGTCCGCAGTGCAGGCCCAAAACGCCCAGGTCGCCGTCGGTCAGCTGGGTGGCCGCCCCTCTGTGAAGGGACAGGAACTCAATGTGATCCTCCAGGGCCCGACCACGCTGAACACACCCGCGGAGTTCAGAAACATTCTCCTGCGCGTGATGCCCAATGGGGCGCGCGTTCGCCTCGGCGACGTCGCGCGGGTCGATCTCGGGGGACAGGACTACACCATCCAGGCCCGCATCAACGGGCATCCTTCCTCGGCGATCGCGATCAAACTTTCGCCCACCGGCAACGCCCTTGAAACCGCCGGCGCGGTACGCGCGAAAATCTCGCAGTTGTCCAGATTTTTCCCGCCACACATGGTCGTCAACTATCCGCTGGATACCTCGACCTTCGTGCGACTCTCGGTCGAGGATGTCGTCAAGACCCTCGTCGAGGCGATCTTCCTGGTGTTTCTAGTGATGTATCTGTTCCTGCAGAACATCCGCGCCACGCTCATCCCGACCATCGTCGTCCCTGTCGCCCTGCTGGGCACTTTCTCGGTGATGTATGCGTTCGGCTTTTCGATCAATGTGCTGAGCATGTTCGGCATGGTGCTGGCCATAGGCATCCTCGTGGATGACGCGATCGTCGTCATCGAAAACGTGGAGCGCATCATGACCGAGGAGGGACTTTCGCCTCGCGACGCGACGCGGAAGGCAATGGGGCAGATCACCGGAGCGCTGGTCGGCATCACGCTGGTGCTCACGGCGGTGTTCATCCCAATGGCCTTTTTCAACGGCTCGGTGGGCGCGATCTACCGGCAGTTCTCCGTGGCGCTGGTGGCATCGATGCTCTTCTCGGTGTTTCTCGCGATGTCGCTCACGCCAGCGCTCTGCGCCACACTTTTGAGCCCGGTGGAGAAGGGACACCCTCACGAACGAGCCGGTTTTTTTGGCTGGTTCAATCGTCTGTTCGCCAAGGGGACAAAACGATATCAAAACCAGGTCGGCCGCATGCTCGGCCAGACCGGACGCTACATGGCTGTATTCGTCGCGATCGTCGCACTGCTGGGTTGGCTTTACGTCCGCCTGCCCTCCGCCTTCCTCCCGAACGAGGACCAGGGCTACTTCATCACCTCGATCCAGCTTCCCGCGGGTGCGACTCAAACACGCACGATGAATGTCATCAGGCAGGTCGAGTCCTTCTTCAAGAAACAGCCCGAGATCGAGCAGTTCATCACTGTCGCCGGCTTCAGTTTCAACGGCCGCGGCCAGAACTCTGCGCTCGCCTTCGTCCGTCTGAAACCCTGGAGCGAACGTTCTGGATCAGCCCACACGGTGCAGAGCGTGATCGCGCGCACTTTCGTGGGCCTGAGCCATATCAAGGACGCGTTCATCTTCCCGGTGAATCCTCCTGCGATCGCCGAGCTGGGTACGTCCGCGGGCTTTGATTTCGAGCTTCAGGACCTGGGCGGCCTGGGACACGAAAAACTCGTCGCCGCGCGCAACGAACTCCTCGCCATGGCCGCCAAGAACCCCCACGTGACCCAGGTACGGTATCAAGGACTCGAGGACACCGCCCAGCTCAATGTTGACATCGACGAGGACAAGGCCACCACCCTCGGCGTTTCTCCCGCCTCGATCAACAGCACACTCCAGGCCGCTTTCGGCTCCACCTACATCAACAACTTTGTCCACGGCAACCGCGTGCAGCGCGTCATCATGCAGCTCGACGCACCGTACCGCATGACGCCCTCCGACATCGGCCGGATCTTCGTCCGGAACAGCGCGGGCACCATGGTGCCTCTGTCTGCGATCGTGCACACCAATTGGACTTTCGGCGCACCGCTGCTCCAGCGCTACAACGGCTTCCCGTCGATGGAAATCATCGGTTCCACTCCACCCGGCAAAAGTACCGGTCAGGCGATGAAGGCGATGGAGGACATGGCTAAAAAACTGCCGGCTGGAATTGGCTATGAATGGACCGGTCAGTCCTACGAGGAACTCCTGTCGGGGGCGCAGGCGCCGATGTTGTACGCGATCTCGCTGGTCGTGGTGTTCCTGTGTCTCGCCGCCCTCTACGAGAGCTGGGCGATTCCATTGGCAGTGATCCTGGTGGTTCCTCTCGGCGTGGTCGGTGCTCTGCTCGCCACGACGCTCCGCGGACTACCCAATGATGTGTATTTCAAAGTCGGCCTGCTTGTGACGATCGGCCTCTCTACTAAGAACGCCATCCTGATCATCGAGTTCGCCGAGTCCCTCATGGAACAGGGACGTGACCTGATTTCGGCGACGCTCGAAGCAGTTCATCTCAGGCTTCGCCCCATCCTGATGACCTCTTTCGCCTTCATTCTGGGAGTCACTCCGCTCGCACTGAGCACCGGTGCGGGCTCCGCGAGCCAGAACGCCATCGGAACGGGAGTCATCGGCGGCATGATCAGCGGCACGCTCCTCGCGATTTTCCTGGTGCCGGTGTTCTTCGTCGTGGTGCGCCGAACCTTCAAGTTACACATGAAGAATCGCCATCCTACACTCGAAGTCCGTGAGGACAAAGGAGGTGAATCGTGAAAACCTTCGCTTGGTTCATTGCCCCCGCGGCTCTGCTGCTTGCAGGCTGCACCCTAGCCCCGCGATACGCGCGCCCGACGCTCCCCGTCGCCAATCAATGGCCGACGGCCGCGCGCATGGCGGCCGCACAGCCCCCCTCGGGCGCCAAGTCCCTGTCGGCCGATGCCGACTGGAGTCAGGTCTTCGGTGATCCGAGGCTTCGCGCGCTTGAGAAGCTCGCGCTCGCCAACAACCGCGATCTCCGCATGGCCACGCTCGCCGTCGAACAGGTGCGCGCCCGCTACCGCGTGGCAAACCTGGCCTTCATCCCCATGCTCGACGCGACCGGGAACGCCTCCCGCACGCGCACCGCGCTCGACGACCTCAAACTGGGACAGCCGCAGACCGCGTCGCATTACAGCGTCGGTTTGATGGTGCCGTCCTACGAACTCGATCTGTTCGGTCGCGTCCGCAGTCTTCGCGATCAGGCACTCGAGCAGTACCTCGCGACCGACCAGGCCCGCCGTGCTGCCGCGCTCGCACTGGTGTCCGAGGTCGCCTCGCAATACTTTGCCCAACGCGAAATTGCAGGTCTGCTGAAGCTCGCCCTCGATACGCGTGTAGCGCTCGAATCTTCGCTGCGCATTACCGAGCGCCGATATCAATCCGGTGTCTCAGCGAAACTCGACCTCACGACCGCGCAGGCCGAAGTGCAGAACTCCGACGCGATCGTCGCCGGACTGCGCCAGCAGCTTTCCCAGGCCGACGACGCCCTCGCCTTCCTCGTGGGCACGTCGATACCCGCCAATCTGCCTCCGCCTGCATCGCTCTATTCGGGCAGGCTCCTGGTGGACCTGACGCCGGGCCTGCCTTCCAGCCTCCTGGAACGCCGTCCCGACATTCTACAGGCTGAACACCTGTTGAAGGCCGCCAATGCCGACATCGGCGCGGCGCGCGCCGCGTTTTTTCCGTCCATCTCGCTCACCGCGACCGCCGGCACGGCCAGCCCCGAACTTTCCCGCCTCTTCCAGGGAGGCAACGGCACTTGGAGTTTCGCGCCGTCGATCAACCTGCCGATTTTCGCGGCCGGTGTGAATCGTGCGAACCTGGAGGTTGCAAACCTGCAAAAGCAGATCGAGGTCGCCTCCTACGAACGCACAATCCAGAACGCCTTCCGCGAGGTGTCCGATGCGCTCGCCGCGCGTCAACAGATCGCGGCCCAGGTCGCGGCTTACGACGCCCTCGTCGGCACCGAGAAGGAACGGCTGAAACTCTCCCAGGCACGCTACGACCAGGGCCTCGACGATTACCTTACACTCCTCACCGCTCGTCGCGATCTGTATGCGGCCCAACAAAACCAGTTGGTCGCCCACTTCGCCCGCTATTCGAACCTCGTCGATCTTTACCGCGCTCTCGGCGGATCCTGGGCTCGTTGATATTCGCCCTGGTGCAGGAGAGTGCGCGGGGAATTTCCCGCGCACTCCCGTCACATCCGCGAACGCCGGCGCATTCCGTCCGGCAATGCCCTCAGGTGGCGCGGCGACGGGTCCAGCCGCC
>JAJXVO010000034.1 GCA_021782105.1 bacterium | reverse complement strand
CGTTGCGGAGTTGAAACGCGGGCAGAGCGAAAGCCGGTCAACGTGGCGCCTGCGGCGCCGACTATGCCCGGCAGGCTTCTGCGCTGTTCTTCCTCATTCGCCGGCTCGCATTCATGGGGCGCAGCCAGGCATAGCACGTTGCGAAGCATGCGGGTGTCGGACGCGGGCTATACGAAAAAACCGTCGCGGAGTTGAAACGCGGGCAGAGCGAAAGCCGGTCAACGTGGCGCCTGCGGCGCCGACTATGCCCGGCAGGCTTCTGCGCTGTTCTTCCTCATTCGCCGGCTCGCATTCATGCGGCGCAGCCAGGCATAGCACGTTGCGAAGCAACGGCGAAGCCTGGTGCCCCCGCCCAGAATCGAACTGGGATCACACGTTTAGGAAACGCGTGCTCTATCCATTTGAGCTACGGGGACGCTTGGGCCGGCCAGCGGCACTTTCTGGCTAGCGCAACGTCCCGCGCAGTCCAGCCCAATCAACCGCGGGTGGAACGCGCCGGGGCGGGCGAAGGGCAGGGCGGGCGAGTGGTGTTTTGAATCGCAGGACAAGGCTTCGGCAGAGAGGGACGACCGAGATGCCGGAGCGGGATGCCCGACCCTGTGCCATTGAAAACTTATCTTAGGCTGGCGCTTCCTGTGGCGTGGCTGCTGTCGACGGCGGTTGATCCGGCGCGTGCGCAGGACGGCGCGTCCGAGCCGCCGACATTTGAATGGGTTACGGGCGTTCCCGAGGAACAGGGGGTGCAGTCCGCCCCGATCGATGCGATGCTCGCGCGGATCGCATCGGAAAACCTGCCGATCGACGGCTTCGTGCTGGTGCGCCACGGAGTCATCGTGGCGGAACGTTATTTTTACGGCTATGGCGCCGGGACGCGGCACGAAATGTACTCGGTGACGAAGAGCTTCACGGCGACGGCGCTGGGCATCGCGATCGACCGGGGCCTGGTCTCGGGGGTGGACGCGCCCGCGCTGGGTTTCTTCCCTGGACTCGCGGTGGAGAACCTCACACCCAACAAACAGCGCATGCAGCTGCGGCATCTGTTGACGATGGCGACGGGGCACACGGAGGACACGACCAACGCGATCACGGTGACGGGCGATTGGGTGAAGGCGTTTTTCGACCTCCCGCTGCCGGAGGAGCCGGGGACGCGGTTTCTCTACAACAGCGGCGCGAGCGTCGTCGTCTCGGCGATCGTGCAGGCGAAGACGGGCATGACTACCGAAGACTTTGCGAGGCAGACCTACCTCGGGGTGATGGGCATCACCAACTTCACGTGGCAGCAGGGGCCGAACCGCCTGAGCATCGGCGGCTGGGGGCTGGCGCTGACGCCGCGCGACATGGCGAAGGCGGGGCTGCTGTGGCTGAACGGGGGAAAATGGCAGGGACGCCGGCTCGTGTCGAAGGCGTGGGTTGACGAAAGCTCGCGCAAGCAGATTGGGAACGGCGACAGTGGGTATTGGAATGTCGGTTACGGCTATCAGTTTTGGATGAATCCATTCGGGGGCTTCCGCGCGGACGGCTACGGCGGGCAGCTGATCTTCGTGCTGCCCGACCAGGACGTCGTGGCGGTGTTTACCTCGCGTCCCGCGGGGGCGGCGGTTCCGGAGGCGTTTGGGCTGATGAGCCGGTATGTGATACCCGCGATAGGGGCGTCGGAGAGCGCGCACATCGCGGAGGGCACGCCTCCGGTCATACGGTCGCAGCCGGTCTCCTTGTCGGTGGCCGCGGGCGGGCAGGCGCTGCTGCGGGTGCGGGCGCAGGGGCCCGGGCTGACGTATCAATGGGAGCGTGACGGCGTGGCGCTCGCGGGAGCGACCGGGGCGGTGCTGAGGGTGGACCCAGTCTCGGGGAGCGATGCGGGGAGCTACCGGGTCCGTGTTGTGAACGGGGGTGGAGACGTGGTGAGCGAAGGCGCGGCGCTGACGGTGGCGGAGGCGGGCGATCGGAATCGCGTCGTTGCGTTGTCGGCCCGGGCGAAGGCCTGGCGGGGGGAGCGGGCGCTGGTGATTGGGGTGGCGGTGGCGGGTGGCGACGGGAGCGCCGGGGTTCCGGTGATGTTGCGGGCGGTGGGGCCGTCGCTGGGGGCGTTTGGGGTGAATGGCGTGATGGAGGATCCGCACGCGACGCTGTATTCGGAAGGGCGGGACGTGGCGCGTTGCGACGACTGGGACGGGGATCCGGTCGTAGCGAGTGTTGGGGCTCGGCTGGGGAACTTCGGACTGCCGAAGGACAGCCTGGATGCGGCGATGGTGTGGACGCTGAGCCCGGGGCTGCACACGCTCGTGATCGACCCGCTGTCTCCGGACCGCAGCGGAATGGTGATGGGAGAGTGTTACGATGCGCTGGGGGTTCCGTCGGCAGGTTCCCCGCGGCTGGCGGGCCTGTCGGCGCGCGGCTGGGTGGGCGCCGGAGATTCGACGCTGACGGGGGGCTTCGTCCTGGAGGGCGACCGTCGGCGTACGATGCTGATCCGGGCGGTGGGGCCGGGGCTATCGGACCTGGGGATCGGGGGGGTGCTGGCGGATCCGGTGCTCACCGTCTACGCGGCGGGCGAGGCGATTGCGTCGGATGACGACTGGGCCGGGGCGCAGGACCTGGCGGCGGCCTTTGTGCGAGTGGGCGAGTTTGCGCTGTCGCCGGATTCCAAGGACGCCGCGGTGCTGGTGACGCTTGGGCCGGGCATTTACACGGCGGTGGTGTCGGGCAAGGGAGAGGGGGGCGGGGTGGCGCTTCTCGAGATCTACCCAGTGCCCTGAGGGGGGCGATTTCGGGCGTTGCGGGCGGTGGAGGAATCCTGTTGAACCGTGGGCTCTCCTTTTTTGGGGAATTCCATGTTTTCGCTTACCACGGGTGCCGTCCTTTTCAGTGTCTTCGTCGGGCTCTTCTTCCTGGTGTTGTGGCTGTATTACGATCGCCGGGACCATCGGATGTTTGAAGGAGAGCGGCGGAAGGCGGCGTTTCACTGCATACGCTGCGACTGCCTGTATTCGGCAAAAGCGGGGGCGGAGACCTGTCCGTGTCCGCGGTGCGGGCACGTGAACGCGAAGCTCAAGTTCTGAGGCGGCCTTCCGGCGGGGCGGTCAATTGTAGAGCCAGAAGCGTTTGCTCGCCTGTTGGTAGATCCTGTCCTGAACTTCCCATTTGTGGAAGAAGGCGGGCACATCGACCCGGTCGCCGTCGCGGCGCAGGGCGTCGAGGAATGCGTCGGAACCCATGAGGCGCAGGAAACCGTTGAGCACGCCCTGCCGGGCCTTGAGGAAGGGATTCCGGTCGTAGCGGCAGGCGAGTTTCATCAGGTAGAAATTGAGTTGGGTGGGGTGCCACTGGTCCCAGTTGACGACGTCGACGTAGATGCCGGTGCCGGGTCTGCCATCGTGCATGGGGGCCTGGACTCTGCGGAAACGGAGGCCGGGGATTTTGAAGGCGTCGAGGTCGCGAATGAGCTGATCGCCGGAGACGTCGGGATGATAGAGTCCGCGGAACGGAGCGAGCCCGCCGACGCCGTGGCGGAAGCCTCCGATATAGGTGCCGAGGCCGACCATGGGATAACCGACGACGGCGGCGAAGTCGCGGATCATGGGGGAGGTTGGAACCCAGCGCAGTCCGGTATCGGGCCAGCGCATCCAGCGGTGCCAGCCGCGCATGGGGATGATGACGAGGCGACCTCGCTGGCGGACGGAGTCGGGGACATCGAGCACGCCGGGGACCTCCTTGGCCATGCGTGCGAGTTCGCCGATTGTCAGGCCGTGGACATAGGGCACGGGGAAGGCGCCGACGTAGTTGTTTTTGCGCCAGCGCGGATCGAGGAGGGGGCCGTCGACCTTGAGGCCTCCGAGCGGGTTGGGGCGGTCGAGCACGACGACCTCGATATTGTTTTCGAAACAGGCCGCCATCGTGGCCTTCATCGCGCTGACGAAGGTGTAGCTGCGCGTGCCGATGTCCTGGAGGTCGATCACCATGGCATCGATGCCCCTGAGCATGGCCTTGGTGGGTTTTCTGAAGCGGTCGTAAAGGGAATAGACGGGCAGCCCTGTGCGGGGATCGATCGAGCTGGGGACGCGCACGGACGCGGGGGCGTCGCCATTGAGTCCGTGCTCGGGGCCGTACAGGGCGACGAGTTTGACGCCGGGGGCGTGGAGGAGCACGTCGACGGTGCGCACGCCGCGGCGGTCGACTCCGGCGGGGTGAGTGAGGAGGCCGATGCGTTTGCCGCGAATGGCGGCAAAGTTTTCGGCTTCGAGCACGTCGATGCCGAGCATCACCGGGTAGGGGTCTTTGTGCGCGGCGGGCCTCCACGCGGGTGCCGGGGCGGTTGGGCGATAAGTCGCGGCGGTGCGGGGGCGCTCGGGCGCACTGTCGAGCCGGATCTGGGGCATCAACGGCTCGGATGGGCGCCGGGCCGGCTGGCTTGCGCTGCAGCCCATCAGACCGAAAAACAGGAGCGAAAAAGCGACGAAGTGCTGATGGCGGAGGGTGCGCAAGAAAGCAGGCATGTGGCGTGCGACACTTTGTTCGGCCCGGGCCCAACGTCCAGCGCGTAAAGCGGAACTTGGAATACCCGGACGCTGGCGGCGCAGCCCCGATTACTGCCGGGAGGGTCAGGCCCGGGACGGGTCGAAACCCGACTCACGCAGCGGCGCCAGATCGGAGTCGGAGCGTGCGAGTTCGAGGAAGGAGGGGTCGGATGCGATGGCGCAGCGGACGCGCCGGCCGGCCTCGGAGAGGTCGCCGAGCTGGCAGGCATAACAGCCGAGGTTGAATTGGATGGTCGCCTCCTCGGGATGGACGATCTCGGCCTCGCGCAGAATGGCCTCGGCGGCGAGCAGTGAATCGGCGCGCCGGGTTGCGTAGGCCCACATGACCCACCAGCCGGCCTCCTCGGGCTGAATACGGACCAGTTCGGCTGCGATAGGCTTGAGGAGCAGCCAGTGCTGGCGGTGCTGGAGGATGGATGCGCGCAGGGCGAGGGCCTCGGGCAGGTCGGTGTCGGGTGGCGACAGGGCGTCGAGTTCACGCTCGGCCTCGTCGTAGAGGCCGAGTGTGAGGAAGCCCCGGGCATGGGAGAGTCGCCAGACGGTCTTCACGGGGGGCGGCTCAGTGTGCGGGCGGCGCGCCGAAGTGGGCCGCGTACGACGCGTAGGCTGCGGTGTCCGCGAGCATGGCGTCGAGGGTGGCGGCGATCGGGTCGAGCCGGACGAGACCGGAAAACACGGCCTTGTCGCCGATCGTATTGGTCAGGATGAACGCTGGCCGCTGATCGATGCGGTGTGAAAGAAATTCCGTGGTCGAGGCGTCGACGCGGGCCCGGACTTCCGGGGACTCGGCGCGGGCGCGCAATTTCGCCGCGTCGAGGCCGAGAGACGTGGAGGCTGCCGCGACCGATTCTGCCATGTCGCCGACCTTGCGGCCGAGGCGCACGGCCGCGTGGGAGAGCGCGAGCCGCAGGCGGTCGTCTTCGAATCCAAAGTCGCGACCCGCCTCGGCGACGAGGTTGGGCGCGTCGTAATTCTGGGGTCCGGACGAGTGCCAGCCACTGTTGAGCTTATACGGCGAGCGCATGATCGTGCCGCTGCGGCGGTAGAACCAGTCGCACTGGGCCTGAGAGGTCGGAAAGGCCTCCGGCGGCATCAGTGCGATTTGCCATTGGAACTCGACGCGGCCGGCGTAGCGCCGTTGAAGCTCGGCCCAGACGGGCTCCACCCAGTGGCACCAGGAGGAAACGACTTCGAGGTAATAGACGATTTTCATGGGCAGGGATCGGGGGGGACTTGTGTGGCAGGTTGTCCGCGGAGCCGGCCGCCGTCAAATGGCGGCAATCGGCTGCGGCACTGGAGAGATACGGACCATTGATTGCGACCCGCCACGGGAAGCTCCCGTGCACTCCGATTTCATTTTCGCTTGTCAGACGCGATTTGAGTCCGAGGTTAACGCCATCCGAATTTTCAGCCCATGGCGTCCAACTACACCGAAGCCAGCATCAAGACCCTTTCCTCGACCGAGCACATTCGGCTGCGACCCGGCATGTACATTGGCCGGCTGGGCAACGGCTCGCACGCGGAAGACGGCATCTACGTCCTGCTCAAGGAGTGCATCGACAATTCGATCGACGAATTCACGATGGGCTTCGGAAAGCGCATCGACGTGGAGCTGGTCGACAAGACCGCGCGGGTGCGCGACTACGGCCGGGGGATTCCGCTGGGCAAGCTGCTCGAGTGCGTCTCGGTCATCAACACGGGAGCGAAGTACGACAGCGAGACCTTCAAGAAGGCGGTGGGGTTGAACGGCGTCGGCCAGAAGGCGGTCAACGCGCTCTCGTTTTCCTACCGGGCGCAGGCGGTGCGCGATGGGCAGACGAAGGTTGTCGAGTTTGCGCAGGGCAAGCTGAAGAAGGACCACCGGGTGGGCGCCTGCGATGAGAAGAACGGCACGATCATCGAGTTCATGCCCGACGCCGCGCTGTTCGGCACGGATTTCAGTTTCCGCACGGAGTTCATCGAGGAGATGCTTTGGAACTACGCGTTCCTGAACCGCGGGCTCACCCTCACGTTCAACGGCAAGGCGTTCAAGTCGGAGAACGGGCTCAAGGACCTGCTCCAGCGCCGGCTTACGGGTGAGACGCTGTATCCGGTGATCCATCTCGAGGGCGAGGACATCGAGATCGCGATGACGCACGGCGGGCATTACGGCGAGGAGTACTACTCGTTCGTGAACGGCCAGCACACGACGATGGGCGGCACGCATCTGGCGGCCTTCCGGGAGGGGCTCGTGCAGACCGTGCGCAACTTCTACAAAAAGGACTACGACGCCGGGGACATCCGCCAGGCGATCATCGCCGCGGTGTCGCTGCGCGTGATCGAGCCCGTGTTCGAATCGCAGACCAAGACGAAACTCGGGTCCAACGACATCGGCCCGAGCGGTCCGTCGATCCGGCAATTCGTGGGCCAGTTTCTCCAGCAGCAGTTCGACAACTACCTGCACCGCAATCCGGAGACCTCGGAGGCGCTCAAGCGGAAGATCGAGGAGAGCGAGCGCGAGCGCAAGGACCTGGCGGGCATCCGCAGCCTGGCGCGTGAGCGGGCCAAAAAGGCCTCGCTGCACAACCGCAAGCTGCGCGACTGCCGCGTGCACCTCGATTCGAAGGACAAGCGCGCCGAGGACAGCACGCTGTTCATCGTGGAGGGCGACTCGGCCGCGGGTTCGCTCACGGCCTGCCGCGACGTGCAGACCCAGGCGGTGTTTGCGCTGAAGGGCAAGCCGCTCAACACGTTCGGACTGTCGAAGAAGGTCATCTACGAGAACGAGGAGTTTCACCTCCTGCAGAGCGCGCTCAACATCGAGGAGGGTTTCGACGGCCTGCGCTACAACCGCATCGTGATCGCGACCGACGCCGACGTGGACGGCATGCACATCCGGTTGCTGCTGATCTCGTTTTTCCTGCAGTTTTTCCCCGAGCTGATCACGAACGGTCATCTCCATATTCTGGATACTCCGCTGTTTCGCGTCCGGAACAAGAAGCAGACGCTGTACTGCTACTCCGAGGCGGAGAAGCAGGCGGCACTCCACAAGCTCGGGCAGTCGGCGGAGGTCACGCGCTTCAAGGGCCTGGGCGAGATCAGTGCGGGCGAGTTCAAGGCGTTCATCGGCGAGGAGATCAGGCTGGAGAAGGTGACGCTGGACTTCCTCCACAACAGCGGGCAGCTGCTGGCCTTCTACATGGGCAAGAACACGCCCGAGCGGCAGGAGTTCATCATAGGCAACCTGAAGGTCGAGAAGGACCTCGTGGAGACCTGAACCGGAGAAAATTTCGATGTCGAAGCGCAAGAAGGATCAAGACAACGCCCAGCCCGAGCTTCCGCTCGGCGACGAACCCGCCGTGCCGGCGAAGGTGCAGGCCGATGCTCCGTCGACGTCCGCACCCGAGGCGGCCGTTCCGCCCCCCCCGGCGTCGGGCGGCGCGCTTGTGCCCCCGGTGCCGCCGAAGGATGCGGATCTGACCAACGGGCACGATGCGCCGCTGGCGAAGCACTATCGGAACTGGTTTCTTGAATACGCGAGCTACGTCATCCTCGACCGCGCCGTCCCGCATATCGACGACGGCCTCAAGCCCGTGCAGCGCCGCATCCTGCACACGCTTTGGGAGATGGATGACGGGCGCTTCCACAAGGTTGCCAACGCGGTCGGCTCCACGATGCGCCTGCACCCGCACGGCGACGCGTCGATCGAGGCGGCGCTCGTGGGCATCGGCCAGCGTGCGATGCTCATCGAGCCCCAGGGCAACTTCGGCAATCCGCTCACCGGGGACGGTGCCGCCGCCTCGCGTTACATCGAGGCGCGGCTGACGCCCTTCGCGCGCGAGGTGCTCTTCAACCCGAAGACCACGGTGTGGCAGCTCAGCTACGACGGGCGAGCGAAGGAGCCGGTGACGCTTCCCGCCAAGTTCCCCATCGTGCTGCTCGAGGGCGCCGAGGGCATCGCCGTGGGTCTCACCACGAAGATCCTCCCGCACAATTTCAACGACCTGTGCCGGGCGGCGATCAACCACCTCCAGGGCAAACGCTTCAGGATCTTCCCCGATTTCCCGACCGGGGGCATCGCCGATTTCTCGGAGTACAACGACGGCGAGCGCGGAGCCAGGGTGAAGGTGCGGGCCAAGGTCGAGCAGCGCACGAAATACCTGCTCGCGATCACCGAGATCCCGCACGGCACCACGACCTCCTCGCTCATCGAGTCCATCCTGGCGGCGAACGCCAAGGGGAAGATCAAGATCAAGCACATCGACGACAACACGGCCGAGAGCGTCGAGATCCTGATCCACCTGCCGCAGGGCGCCGACCCGGCGCAGCTGATCCAGCAGCTCTACGTTTTCACGGACTGCCAGATGACGCTCTCCCCCGCGGCCTGCGTCATCGACCACGACAAGCCGGTCTTCCTCGGTGTCTCCGAAATCCTGAGACGCTCGGCGGACCGCACGGTGGAGCTGCTCAAGCGCGAGTTGGAGATCGAGCTCGGCGAACTCGAGCAGCAGTGGCACTGGGACTCCCTGGAGCGCATCTTCATCGAGGAGCGCGTCTACCGCCGCATCGAGAAGTCGCAGACCTGGGAGAGCGTGATTGAAGAGATCCGGGAGGGCTTGAAACCCTTCCACAAGAACCTCCGCCGCGAGGTGACGCACGAGGACATCGTGCGGCTGACCGAGATCCGCATCAAACGCATCTCCGCCTACAACCGTTTCCAGGCCGACGATGCGATCAGGAAGATCGAGGAGCAGATCAAGGGCGTGAAACACGACCTGAAGCATCTGGTCGCCTACGCGATCCGCTGGTTCGAGACGATCCAGGAGAAGTACGGCAAGGGCATCAAGCGCCGCACGACCTACGACGAGATCGAGCAGATCAGCGCCGCGCAGGTGGTCTCGGCCAACCAGAGGCTCTACGTGAATCGCGAGGAGGGCTTCATCGGGCTGAACTGGCGCCAGCACGAGTTCGTGCAGGAGTGCACGATCCTCGACGACGTGCTGTGCTTCATGGCCGATGCGACGATGAAGGTCGCACGCGTGGCCGAGAAGGTGTTCATGGGCCGCGACATTCTACGCTGCACGGTCCTCCCGAAGGAGGGGGACAAGGCGTTCTACACGTTGATCTGCCAGGACAAGGAGAGCGGGAAGGCCTTTGCCAAGCGTTTCCAGGTCGGCGGAGTGACGCGCGACAAGCTCTACCTGCTCGCGCCGAGCGAGGGGTCGCGGGTGGTGTTCCTCGACGCGGCATCCAGCGAGGCGGCAATGCCGCGGAAGGTCACGATCACGCTGAGCGGGCGGTGCAGCGCGCGCGTCAAGGAATTTGAATTCGACCTGGGCGAGCTCACGGTGGGAAACCGTGGCGCGAAGGGCATCACGGTCACCAAGTATCCGATACGGCAGGTGCGGCGGGCGGGCTGAGGTTCTGGGTCAGATGCCAGAGGACAGAAGGCCGAGGTCAGAAGACAGAACGCAGATTTCAGAAATCAGGCTGCCCTCCGACCTCTGGCATTAGATCTTTGCACTCTGACCTCTGACTTCCGATCTCTGATATCTGGTTTCTGGCCTCCGACCTCACGGGATCTTCAGCTCCATGCCGATGCGCAGCATGCCGCGTTCGCTTTTCAGCACCTCGCGGTTGGCCTCGTAGATTTCCTTCCAGCGGGTGCGGTTGCCGTAGAAGCGCTGGGCGAGGTTGTAGAGGGTGTCGCCGGATTTGACGGTGTAGTGGCGAGTCGGCGACGCATCGGAGGGTTGGGGACGCGGCTGGGGCCGGCTGGTGGCGGCCTGGGCGGAGGCGGGCATGTTGAGGCCGTCGCCGGAGAGGGGGGCGCGGAGGATCGGTGCGTTGGGGTTGGGGCCGGCCTGGGGTGCCGGGGCCGAGGCGTCGTCCGAGGGTGCGGCGATGGGAATATCGAAGCCATCGGAGGAGGCGGAGGAGGAGGACGACGACGACGCGAGGGCGGGCAGGTTGACGCCCGGAGGCAGCGCGGCGCGCAGGGCGGAGATCTCGGCTTTCAGGCGGTCGTTCTCCCGCTGGAGCTGGTCGATCTGGTCGAGGTATCCCAGCTTCACGCCGGAGTTTTGCTCGGGGTCGGCGGGGAGGGTGCGCGCGAATTCGCGTTTTGACGCGGCGATGCGCTGGCGGACGAGGTCGGCCTGGCGTGAGGTGGGGTCGAGTTCGAGAAACTTGCGGAAGTGATAGATCGCGGCGATCTGGTCCTTGATGTGCTGCTGATAGATGAGCCCCGCCTCGAGGTGGGATTCGGGCGCCTCGTCGTCGCCGCGCTTGGCGATCACCTTGAGGAATTCCGCGAGCGCCTCGCTCTGGTTGCCCTGGCGCTCGAGGGATTTTCCGCGTTGATAATCCGCGTCGGAATCCTCCGGTGTGAAGGTGCTGGCGCTACGCCGATCGCAGCCACCGACGACGATGATGGCGCACAGCGCGAGAAAGGCGACGCGGCGGAAGCGGGAGTTCATCGGCTAGGGAAAGGGATTGAAGGATGAGGCGTATGCCGTAAGGTCCGCCACGGAATCCTGCGATTCAAATTTTAAATGAGCTTCAGCGACGAATCCGTCCTTTCACGAGCCCGCGACTGCATCCGCCTTGAGTCCGAGGCCCTCTCTGCGACGAGCGCGATTCTGGGTGCGGAATTCGTGGCCTGCGTGCGTGCCGTCGAGGCGGTGACCGCGCGCGGCACGAAGCTGATTTTCAGCGGCGTGGGCAAGTCGGCCCACATTGCCCAGAAGCTCACGGGCACCTTCAACAGCACCGGCGTGTCGTCGTGTTTCCTCGACGCCACGCAGGCGCTGCACGGGGATCTCGGCCTGTGCGAAGAGGGCGACCTTGCGATCCTGCTCAGCAACAGCGGCCAGACCGCGGAGATTTTGCGGCTGGTGCCGATCCTGAAGCGTTTTGGGCTCACGGTGATGGCGTTCACGGGCAACGCCGATTCCGAGCTCGCGCGCGACGCCGATGTGCGGCTGATCTACAGCGCTCCCCGGGAAGCCTGCCCTCTTTCGCTGGCTCCGACCGCCAGCACGACCGCCGCTCTCGCCCTGGGCGATGCGCTCGCGATGGTGCTGCTCGAGAGCCGGGGCGTCACCCGCGACGATTTCGCGCGCCTGCATCCCGCGGGCAACCTCGGCACGATACTCCTGCTGAAAGTCTCGGACATCATGCGCACGGGCGAGCGGCTGGCCGTGCTGCCGGACACCTGCAGCGTCCAGGACGCGCTCCTCGCGATGACCCGTGCAAAGGCCGGTTGCATCGCGCTGATCGATGGGGCGGAGGGGCGCCTGAGCGGAATTCTCACCGACGGCGATCTGCGCCGAAACCTGATCGGCACGCCCGATTTTCTCGCACAGCCGGCGGCGCGGTTTATGACGCGCAAGCCCAAGA
The DNA here is from genome assembly GCA_021782105.1 of bacterium. Taxonomy (GTDB): domain Bacteria; phylum Verrucomicrobiota; class Verrucomicrobiia; order Opitutales; family Opitutaceae; genus MWDT01. The sequence continues at coordinate 9,888 of JAJXVO010000034.1, read as the reverse complement.
CCGTGACCTCCGAGGCACTTGCGGTCGAGGCTCTGCGGATGTTCGACCATTTCAAGATCGACGACCTGATCGCCGTGGACTCGGAGAACCGTCCGGTGGGCCTGGTCGACGTGCAGGATCTGCCGAAGATGAAACTCATGTGAACGGTGGACGCGGGCCGGCCCGATCTGGCCGACGGTTCGCGGTGGCATCGATCTAATGAGACGTGCAACCGATCTCATATCCAGACGGCGCGTACGCGGGTATCATCGCTGTCGCGATTGAACCACGGCGGTCACGGTGCCGGAACTCTGAGGTGCCGGTGATTTCGTGGCTCATCTCGCAGGGGAAGCGTCCTGAATGAAAATTAGTCCTCGAGTTGTCTTTCTCGGTGCCCTTTGGTGTAAATCCGACTGCGTAGTTAAGCGGTGATGGAGGATTCCCTGGTAGTGTCTTTGATCCTACGCGGCTGAGCTGAGCTTTGCCGTCCAACCCCGATACCCCTCGCCTCATGCAAACGCCCGTCCGCCTCTCGCTTGTCGTCCCGCTGTGCTGTGGTGTGGCGGTGTCCGCCTTCGTATTGGGCCGGTGGACCGCCGGAGGGCGGGTGGACTTGTCTGGAGGCGGGAGCGGGCGCGTCCTGAGCGTGGGGCCGGCGCGGGCCGAAACGCCGGGAGGGGAGGCGCAGGGGGGCCGAATCGAGGACGTTGCGGATAGGATGGCTGCGGTGGGGCGTGAGCAATTGAGGCGGCTCGATGGCGAGCGGCCGAGCGAACACAGGGAGGATGAGCGGCTGCGAATGATCGAGCGTTGGGCGGCGGTGGATCCGGTCGCGGCGCTGGATTATGCCCGTACGAATCTGGAGGGCGACCGGCGGGCGCAGGCGCTGACGGCGGTATTCACCACCTGGGCGCGGCACACACCGCGGGCGGCGTGGAGCTGGGTCACGACGCACGTTCCGGGCGAAATGCCGCATCTCGACGAGGTCATCGGCGAGATCGGGCGCAGCAGCCCGTCTCTTGCCGCGGAACTCGCCTCCTCGTGGGCGCAGGGGCATCCGTCTTCCGGGCAGGAACTCTACCTCGCGGCGCTTCAGGGCATGGCTTACTCGGGAAAATTCGCGGAGGCCTCGCGGGTGATCGGTACGGTCGTGGTGAGGGACGGGGAGGATCGAAGCGGTCTGGTCACTTTTTTGGCCGGACAGTGGGCGCGGTATCAGCCGGCGCAGGCGGCGGATTGGGTGAAGCAGCTCCCCGAGGGTGCGACGCGGGACCATGCCATGATGAGCTTGAGCGTGGCGTGGGCGGACGCCGATCCGGAGGCGGCGGCGCAATTTGCGATCGGGCTGCCCGCGGGTGCGACGCGCGAGAGTGCGCTTCAGCAGGTCGTTTCGAAATGGCTGACGGTGGATCCGGGACAGGCCCGCAATTGGGTGATCGACGAGGGCGTGCACGACGATTTCGACCAGGCGGTGACTTCGATCGCGACGCAGCCGCAGCTGATGGCCACGCAGCCTGCGTTGGCGCTGCAGTGGGCGGGAAACATCATCGACGACTCCGTGCGGTTCCGGTGCCTGAGCACGGTGCTCTCCAATCTCTATGCCCGGAATCCGGCGTCGGCGCTCAACTACATCCGCAGTTCGCAGGATCTCACGCCGGACCAGCGCGCGGAATTTCTGCGTCGATTCCCGGCTCCGTAGCGGGCGAGGGCGCCTTTTCAGGTGCGCGGGACTTGTGTTTTGGCGGTGATTGCCCTGCAACTTTTGGGATGAAATACCGACCCTTTGGAGCGACGGGACTGCGAGTCAGCGAGGTGGGATTCGGGGCGTGGCAGCTGGGCAATCCGATCTGGGGCGCGCAGGATGCGGATCCGCGTGCGCTGATCGACGAGGCGCTGGCGCAGGGGTGCACGTTTTTTGACACGGCTCCCGGCTATTCGTCGGGCGCGAGCGAAGCGGCTCTGGGAGAGGGGCTCCGGGAGGTTCGCGACCGGGTGGTGATCTGCACAAAGTTTGGGCACACGCCGGAGGGGGAGAGCGATTTCTCGGCGTCGGCGGTGCAGCCTTCGCTCGAGGCGAGCCTGCGCAGGCTGAGGACGGACCGCGTGGACGTTTACCTCCTCCACAACCCCCCGCGGGAGCTGTTGGAGGGACGGGAAGCCGCGGTGTTTGACGAACTTGAACGCCTGAAGGGTGAGGGGAGGATAGGGGTGTACGGCGTGTCGCTCGACTCGCGTGCGGAGCTGCAACTGATGCTGCGCAATACCCGCTGTGGAGCGGCGGAGGTCTTGTTCAACGCATTCCACCAGGAGCCTGCCGGTGCCTTTGAGGAGGCGGCCGCCCGCGGCGTCGGCCTCATCGCCAAGGTGCCGCTCGACTCGGGCTGGTTGTCGGGAAAGTACGGGAAGGCGAGCCGGTTCGAGGGCATCCGCGATCGTTGGGCGCCCGCGGTGGTGGCGCGGCGGGGCGATCTCGTGGAAAAACTGCGTGCGCTGCTACCCGTGGGCGTTGAACTGAGCGAGGCGGCGCTTGGCTTTGTGCTCGCGGCTCCGCAGATCTCGACGGTGATTCCAGGGGCGAAGAGCGTCCCGCAATTGAAGCGCAATCTGGCGGTTTCAGGACGCCCGCTGCCGGAGGACACGGTGCGCGCGGTCCGGGAATTCTGGGAGCGTGAGCTTCGCGGCGCTCCGCTGCCCTGGTGAGGGCGGGTGCGTCCCTGCCCCTCACCGTGTCCCGGGGCGAACCGGGCGGCCGAAGTGGGTGACGAACCGGATGCCCCCTTCTCCGAGAAGGTGCTACACGGGCGTTTCGTGCGCGATCACGCCGGGAGGCGAGTCGGTGCGCTTGCCTCACGGTGATTTCGAATCTCTCCCAGCTGGCGACTGATATTAAACGACTTGTTATAAGTAGCTTAAATGCCGAATTAGATTCGGAGTATGCAGATTTTGAGGAGGCTAATAATTGGTGTTAATGTCTCGCGGGATTGTGGCGTTACTCGTTAGTGGAAAATTGATTGCGATTTATCGCGCGAGCGAGGCATCTGTGGTGACGCATGCTTTACTCTTGGAGGGTTTGGCTCATACATACGCAGTTCTATGCCTACTCCGCCCTTCTCCTACCAGGATCCGTTTCCCCTCGGTACAGATGAAACCGAGTACCGTCTCTTGTCCAAAGAAGGGGTGAGCACAGCGAGTTTCGAGGGTAAGGAGATCCTGAAAGTCGACCCGGAGGTGCTGGCATTTCTGGCTCAGACCGCGCTGCATGACACCTCGTTTTTTCTCCGCAACAAGCACCTCAGGCAGGTGGCCGGAATTCTGGCGGATCCCGAGGCCAGTGCCAACGACCGTTACGTGGCGCTGACGCTGCTCAAGAATGCCGAGGTCGCGGCCGAGGGCATCCTGCCGTTCTGTCAGGACACCGGCACTGCCACCATCGTGGGCAAGAAGGGCCAGCAGGTCTGGACGGGAGTCAACGATGCCGAATGGCTTTCGAAGGGTGTCTACGAGTGTTACACGAAGGAGAACCTGCGTTATTCGCAGACTGCGCCGCTCGACATGTACGAGGAGGTCAATACCGGCACAAACCTTCCGGCCCAGATCGACCTCATGGCCACCGAGGGGGCGAAATACGAATTTCTCTTCGTTGCGAAGGGCGGTGGCTCGGCCAACAAGACTTATCTGTTCCAGGAAACCAAGGCGCTGCTCAATCCGAAGAGCCTGGAGGCCTTCATCACGAGCAAAATGCAGCTGCTCGGCACCGCCGCCTGCCCGCCCTACCACCTCGCAATCGTCATCGGTGGCACCTCAGCCGAGGCCTGCCTGAAGACCGTGAAGCTCGCGTCGACGAAGTATTACGACGCGCTTCCGACCACCGGCAACGCACTCGGTCGCGCCTTCCGGGACGTGGCGCTGGAGGAGCGTGTGCTCAAGCTCGCCCAGCAAAGCGGCGTGGGCGCCCAGTTCGGCGGAAAATATTTTGCGCTCGATGTCCGCATCGTCCGCCTGCCGCGCCACGGGGCGAGCTGCCCGGTCGGCATCGGCGTGTCCTGCTCGGCCGACCGCAACGTGAAGGGCAAGATCACCAAGGACGGCATCTTCCTGGAGAAGCTCGAGACCAACCCGAGCCAGTTCATCCCGGCCCACCTGCGCACGATCAAGGACGACACGATCGTGCGGATCGACCTCAACAAGCCCATGGAGGAGATTCGCGCCGAACTCTCGAAATACCCCGTCACGACGCGTGTCTCGCTGACCGGTCCGATGATCGTCGCCCGCGACATCGCGCACGCGAAGCTCAAGGAGCGCGTCGACGCGGGCAAGGGCCTGCCCGACTATTTCAAAAAGCATCCTGTCTACTACGCCGGTCCCGCCAAGACGCCCAAGGGTTATGCCTCGGGCTCCTTCGGACCGACCACGGCCGGTCGCATGGACAGTTACGTGGAGCTCTTCCAGTCGCTCGGCGGTTCGATGGTCATGATCGCCAAGGGCAACCGCAGTCCGCTCGTGACCGAGGCCTGCAGGAAGCACGGAGGCTTTTATCTCGGCTCGATCGGAGGTCCCGCGGCCATTCTCGCCAAGGACAACATCAAGAAGGTCGAAGTGCTGGAATATCCGGAGCTCGGCATGGAGGCCGTGTGGAAGATCGAGGTGGAGGACTTCCCCGCGTTCATCCTCGTCGACGACAAGGGCAACGATTTCTTCGTGAACATCTGCGGCGCCTGCATGCCGCAGAAGAAATAATTCGCGCGTCCCCGCCTGCGTCGTCGGGGCGCGGGCGTTCGCGGCGCGTCGACCCTTCGCCCTGTCCGTTCGTCGCCGCTTAATCTGCGAAGGCGATCTCCTTCATTTCCACAAAGGCAAAGATTGCCGCGATTGCGGCCGCCGCTGCCGCGAGCACCGTCCATCCGACCACGGTGTTTCCGGCGCCCACGAGCCCTATTCCGGTCGCGCTGAGCATTGCGAGCATGAGCGTCGCCATGCCGGAGAGCGTCCACTCGCGGCGCCCGCGTTTGAGCACGTCTCTGCGTGCCTTTGGCTTCGGCTCGCTCGCCTGCATCCATGAACAGGCGGCCGCCGTGGCAAAGGCGGTCACAAAGGTCAGCAGGCTCAGTCCCGGGCGGCCCGCGATGGCGAGTGCCAAGGCACAACCTGTCACCAAGATCAGCGGTCCCAGCATGCCGGCCCCCACTTTTGCCGCCCGCATTTTCAGCTCCGGCGTGGGACACATCCGGATCAGGTCCCAGCATTCCTCCCCAGCCACCGCCACCTGTGTGAGCTGCTGCGAGAACATCGCGCCAAACGCCACCGCGGCCGGCGCGAGCATGGCTATGCCCGTGTGCTGAAACGTCACGTAGAAGAACGGAAGCATGTACATCAACGTCGGCAGCAGCTGCGAGAGGATGAGCGGGTCGCGCAGGATCAGGCGTGCGTCCTTGAGCAGCGTGGCTTTGAACACCCCGCTGCGCCAGTGGTGGGCCTTGGCGCGGTGTGAGGGCCGGGCCTCCGTCGATCCCGCCTCCTGGAGGCCGCCGATGAAAACGCGCGCCATTCGCCGCGAGGTCAGCAGCGCCACCCCGGCGGTCGCCACCGTCAGCGCTGCGAGCATTGCCGGTTCGCCGTGGCCGGCGCGCGCGAAGGCCAGGGAGAGCGGGTTGCCGACCACGGTGTGAAGCATGCGCAGCGCCACCGCCTTGTGCTCGGGGGCCAGGTAGTTCGGCAGCTGAAACGAGAGGTACAGCACGACGCCCAGCACCGATCCGAAGACCTGGGCCGCCACCCGCGTCCTGCGGGCTCCGATCATCCGCACGAGCGTCAGCGTCGCCGCGATGCCCACGGCCGCCACCAGCCAGGCGAGTAGAAAGACGGTTGGATACGCCGCGAGGTACCGCGGGCCAAAGCCGATGATGGCACCGTCCACGACGGGGATGACGATCCAGGCCACGCCGAGCAGGGCTCCCGCCGCGGGCGTCGCCATGCGCGCAAGAAGCACCGCGGGCTGCGAGATCGGCGAAGCCAGCAGCAGCGGGAAATCCGTTTCCTCGAAGAGCAGTTTGGTGGCCTGCACGATGGTGGTTCCGAGCATCACGATCGCCACGAGCGTCCAGAAGGCGCCCTCGATGGCGGGCGACGGCGGATGACTGGCGAAAAGGCACAGGGGAATCGTGACCGCATGCAGGACGACGATGGCCAGAATCAGCATCGTGCCGCGACCGAAGTTCCCCTTGGAGTAACGGAAGAACAGACGCAGATCGTTGCGCACGATCAGCCGGGCCTCGCGCAGAGTCTGGCGCACGCTCGTCACAGCACGGGGGGCGTCGTGGCCGCGCCGGTCGCCTGCAGAAACACGTCCTCGAGCGTTCCGTCGCGGCGGCCGGAGCGTTCGCGGAGTTCCTCGAGCGTGCCCTCGGCCAGCAGGCGGCCTTCGTGGATGATGCCGATCGTTTCCGCCATGCGCTCGGCGACTTCGAGGATGTGGGTCGTCAGCACGACCGTGCCTCCGCGCCGGACGAAGTCGTTGAGGATGTCCTTCACCTGGCGCGCGGCGGCCGCGTCGAGGCCCGTGAGCGGCTCGTCGAGCAGCATGAGCGCCGGGCTGTGGATCAGCGCACCGGCGAGGGCCATTTTCTGTTTCATGCCGCGGGACAGCGACTCGATGTAGTCGTCGCGTTTTCCCCACAGGCCCAGGGTTTGAAGGAGCTCGGATGCGGCGGTCTCGGCGCTGCGCGGGAGTCCCCAGAGCGAGGCCACGAACTCCAGGTATTCGAGGGGACGGAGTTTTCCGTAGAGCACGGGATCGTCGGGCACGTAGGCCAGGGGGCGCTTGGCTTCAGAAGGGCTTTCTCCGAGGGACATGCCGAGGATGTGGATTTCACCGGAGTCGGGGCGGAGCAGGCCGGCGATCATGCGCAACGTGGTGGTTTTGCCGGCGCCATTGGGACCGAGAAAACCGTAGAGCTGTCCGCTCTCCACGCGCAGGTCCAGGCCGTTCACGGCCGTGGTCGCACCGAAGCGTTTCACGAGGGCCCGGCACTCGAGCGCGGCCGAGAATGGAGCCGGGCGAGCCTCCTCGGACAGCACGGGCGGAGGCGGGATCGCCTGATCGCCGTGGGGGAGGCTCAGATCGGGGAAGAGGGGCTGGTCCACGAGCCCGTGACGCTGCCTGTCCGGGCCGCCCCCTTCAACCTAAATGACGCGCTTGGATTTCAATCCACAAGGCACAAAGAGCGCGAAGAAAGACGATTACAGGGAAGGTCCGTATCCGGGACGTTTCGCCTGCGGGTTGCCGCGCTGCGTCTCCGCGGTTCAGGGGCGGATTTTGAGTGTGTGAAGTGGGGCCGCTCAGAGCGGGGCCGAAGCGTCGAGCCAGCCGGGATGCTGCTCGGCGTGGGCCGCGATCTCCTGGAGGATCGTCGCCGCGGGTGTGGCGGGCTGGAAGCCCCAGAGGCGGCGGGCCTTGGCGGAGTTGAGCACGACCCAGGGCAGGTCATAGGCGCGCGGCACGGGGTCCGACGCCACGCTGCGGGGACCGAAGCGCCGTGCGCACCAGTCGCTGAGCTGACGCAGCGACATTGACGAGGCGGCCCCGCCGCTCAGATTCGCGATCCGGTCGCCCGCCCCGAGCGCGGGTGCGCGTAGTTGCTGTTCAAGGACAGGCAGGAGGTCGCGGGGGTGCAGGCAGTCGCGGACCTGGTGACCACGGCCGTCGAAGCCGATGTACTTGAGCGGGCGCTGCCGCAGCCAGCTGTTGATCCAGAACGCGAAGATGCCCTGGTCCGCGCGGCCGAACTGGCCCGCGCCCGCGAGCACGCCGCAGCGGTTGATGAAGACCGGCAGGTCGAAGGCTCCGCCGTACTCGAGCGCCAGCGCCTCGCTCGCGAGCTTCGTGGAGCCGTACAGGGACACGGGGGACTGCGTTGAAAAGGTTTCGTCGATGCCCTCCGTGCTCACGCCTGCGGGCAGGGCGACTCCGGGCGTGGGGCGAAAGGCGCCCTCGGTGGCTTCGACGGGCAGCGAGGCCAGCGGCGGGATGCTGTAGACCCGGCTCGTGCTCAGGAGAATGAAGCCCGCCCGGTGACGACGGCAGTACTCGAGCAGGTTGACGGTGCCGAGGAGGTTGTGTTCGACGACCTGACGAGAGCTGGACTGTCCGTCGATGCCGGCCAGCACGCTCGGATTAGCCGCTGCGTCGATCACCCAGTCGGCCGCGGGCAGGGCGTCGACGTCGCTTGGGCTGCGCAGGTCGGCGTGGACGAGGCGCACGCCGAGCCGCTTGAGGGCCTCGCGGTTGCCCTCGCTGCCCGGACGGATGAAACTGTCGAAGCCGGCGAGCGAGATTCCGGAGCTACTTTCGGCGAGAGCCCGGGCCAAAGTGCTGCCGACGAAGCCGCAGACGCCGCTGATGAGGATGCGCATGCGACGGCTCTAGAGGGTCGTCCGGATTTTGCCAAGCGCGGGAGTGGGCGGGGTCTGCCCGGGCTTCGGCGACGGCCTATCTCCCCTGGGTTTGGAGGCGTTTTTGTGCGGCCTCCTCGGCCGCCTTTTTCTGCGCCGCCTCGTAGGCCTGGCGCTGGCGCATGCCGATTTCCATGAGATCGGAGACGAGCATGCGGGCCTCGCGCTCCTTGTCGGCCCGGGTCATGGCGGGCTGACCCGGTTTCGCTCCTCCGGGCGAGGCGCCGACTGGAGGAATGGGAGGGGGAAAGGAGAGGGTGGGCTGTCCGGTGGGTGCGACGGCAACGGAGACCCCCTGGGTCTGGATGGGCCTGCGCAGGGCCAGCGTGATGGTCTCTCCGCCAGCGCGGATGACGGCCTGACTGCGGGCATTGTCGCAGCTGACCACTTGGATCCCGTCGGTCGTGGTGCCCACGGCGAACCAATGGCCCCTTTTCTTCTGCGTATCGTAAAGGCAGACCCAGGTTTTGCCGTTCACCTCGCCCATGCCGGCGAGCTGAATCTTGGCGCTGGCCGCGACGGCCGCCGCGGCGGCGCCCCCGGGCGCGGGGAGGAAGGGGGAGGCAGTCGAGAGGGAACCGGCGCGGGCGTAGATGGCAGCCGCCAGCAGCACGGCTGCCAGCGCGGCACTCCGGCGCAGTGGGACTCGAAGCGCTGCGGAAACAGATGCGGACATGGTGTCGTGAGACGCTCCGGCGTCGCTGCGGTTCAAAGCGATCACGAGGCCGAACGTGTCTTCCAGGCCTCGACGATCTGGCGGATCGTCTCATCGAGGCTCACGCTGATGTTCCAGTCCGGATAGTGGGTGCGCATCTTCCTGAGGTCCGAGTAATAGCAGATGTGGTCGCCGATGCGGTTTTGATCGACGTAGGAGTACACCTGCCGCCGTCCGCTGAAACGTTCGGCGATCGCGAAGGCCTCGAGCACGGAGCAGGAGTTGCCCTTGCCGCCGCCGAGATTGTAGACCTCGCCCTTCCTGGGGGCCTGGATGAAGGCGGCCATGAAACGGGCCACGTCGAGGGCGTGGATGTTGTCGCGCACCTGCTTCCCCTTGTAGCCGAAAACGCGATACTCGCGTCCCTCGAGGTTGCATTTTACCAGGTAGCTGAGGAAACCGTGAAGCTCGACGCCGGTGTGGTTGGGTCCGGTGAGGCAGCCGCCCCGCAGGCAGCAGGTGGGCATGCCGAAGTAGCGTCCGTACTCCTGGGCCATCACGTCGGCGGCGACCTTGGAGGCTCCGAACAGCGAGTGTTTTGACTGGTCGATGGTGAAGGTCTCGGGGATGCCGTGCTCGTAGGTCGGGTCCGCGTAATCCCAGCGGGTTTCGAGTTCGCGCAGGGCGATGGCGTTGGGGGCGTCGCCATAGACCTTGTTGGTCGACATGTTCACGAAGGGCGACTCCGGGCAGGCCTGGCGGGCGGCCTCGAGGAGGTTGAGCGTGCCCACGGCGTTGGTGTCGAA
>JAJXVO010000289.1 GCA_021782105.1 bacterium | reverse complement strand
TTGCCCACAGGCGACCTCCAGGCCGTCGGCAAGCTACTCACGGCGTCGCACCGCAGCTCCCAAACGCTTTTCGAGAACAGCACCCCCGAACTCGATTTCCTCGTCGATGTGCTTGAGAAGACCGCCAACGTCCACGGCGCCCGCCTCACCGGCGGAGGCTTCGGAGGCGCCGTGATGGCTCTGACCTCCCCCGCCTTCAACGCCACGCAGGCCCAGGGCATCGCCGCCGCGTACGCGGCCAAATACGGCTCCGCTCCCGACGTGCTGCACATGCAGACCGGCGACGGCGCGAAAGTGCTGTGAACCCGGCGGGCGGGGGCCGCTTCCAGAAGGGCTGCCCCGCCCCGGCCCGCCCTCAACGCACGAACGTCCGCTCCACCCGCTTCGATACCAGGAAATAGGGGATCCAGATCGCGGCGCCGATCACTGCGGTGATCAGGCTGCCCATCTGGCGTCCGACACCGCCCGGCAGGCCGTTCGCGGAATTCCAGGAGGTGATCGCGACTTCGAACGCCGTGTACACCACCCCCGCTGTCAACAGGCCGACCATGGTCTTCGGCGCTCCCCGGCTGCGACGGGCCAGCGCGACGAACGCGGCACCAGTCCAGGCCAGGAGAAACGCCTGCCCGAAGGTTTCCAGGGTCACGAACAGTCCCCAGTGCGCGTAGGCCGGCACGTGGGACACGGAAATGCGCACCCACACCCGCTCGTCCAAGACGACCCGCATCTGCCTGAGCACTTGTGCCAATCGAAAAAACAGACCCAACACCAGGCCGATCGTGGGCAGAATCAGCCACCCGGACAGCGCGGGTGACGCGGAAGCCCCGAGCAGGGGAGGCGCCCCCGAACGACGTCGCACCAGCGCCAGGGCGCCGAGCAGGCCCGCACACAGGCCCGACACCATGAAGGCGAGAGCGCTCCAGTGCACGCCACCTGCGGCCAGACGACGCGTCAAATCGAGATTGCGCGTCAACGCCTCGTCCGCGGCGCGGCGGACTGCCGCGAGTTTCGCCACGTAGGCCCCAAGGCCCGAAGCGGGCACGCTGTCGGCAAGCGAGGTCCAGCGATCGCTCAGGACGATTGTCCTGCCCTCGCTCCGGATCTCGTGCACGAATCGGAAGGCGCCGTTCTCGACAGTCTCGCGCTTGGGCGCCAGCTGCCAGGAATCCGGCATCGTGAACGTGCGCTGTTCTTCGATCCGGCACGGAAATTCCACGGCCAGCGGCGCAGTGCGCTCGATCGACTTCGGCTGCTGGAAAAAGCGGCGTAGCGCGACCGGCCAGAACTCGGTCCTCACGTTTTCGCTGCCCGCGGCGACCTTCGTCCACACGTCGGGGATGTCGAACGCGATCTCGGCACTCACGGAACCGGTCGCGGGATCATCGAACCATTTGAATTCCGAGGTGGGCTCCAGCTGCGGAAACTCCTCCTTGAACAAATTCAGAAAATTGCGCTTCACCGCCTCTGGCGCGGTGCCGGTGAAATACGCGCGCATCGCGTCGCCCCAGGCCCCGCTGTAGACGGCGAAAACCTGATCGTGCGCGGATCCCGCGTAGGCCGGCACCGAAATCGATTCGTTGACAATCATGGTCGGCAGGCGGGCCGGGTCGGCAGGGAGGTCGCTCAAACCGCGCGTCCCGTCCGTCACAACCAGCCCGCAGGTGTCGCGGGCCAGACCCCGGGTGCCGATGTCTCCTTTTTGATAGGACTGGGTGGCATCCACGAAGTGCACACCATCGCCCAGGTGGACTTGCACGATCGCGTGGTTGAAGGCGTCGGGGCTGGGCAGGCTCCCGCGCAGGTGAGCGCCGCGCCAAGTGTTGAGGAGCACCGGCTCGGCACGAATCCCGCTGGCCTCGAGCAGCGCGCACAGCAGCCGGGCCTTGTCCTTGCAGTCGCCGTAACGCTGCCGCAGGACGACACCGGGGTCGTTGGGCTGATGCGAATACGGCCCCATCTCAATCCCGAGGTAACGCACCTCCCGCTGGACGAAATCGATCAGCGCGAGCGCCTTCAGCTCGTCGGGACTCTTCCGCGCGCCGGGGCGGCCGGCCGCGGGCGCCGGGTTCAGCCCTCCCTGGGGAAACTCCAGCCTCGCGTCGCCCATCGCCGCGTTCTTCCGCTTCAACGCCTCACCGCACACCTTTGCAGCAAGGTCCTTCACGCCGGCCTCGGGCTTGGGGAGGCGGAACAGACGCTCGGCCCAGGCGGCCACCTCCGCCCAGTCGGCGTACTCGCTGACATCGATATATCCGTAAGTCGGATACCAAGCGGGTGTGTCCGGATCGGCCACCACGGGAGGGAGGTCCTTCCCCTGCCATTCGTAGCGGAGGAAGCCGCCTGCACGGGTCATCCGGAACTTCAGAGGCACCTTCCCCTCGTCGCGATGACGCAGCGGCCGGTCGGCGGGCACGGTGATCACCACGTGCTCCCACCGCACCGGCATGGACCATGCCGCCGTGATCTCGTCCACGTATTTTCCGCCGAAGACGGGATTGCCGCCCGTGCGCGTGAAGGCGTAGTCGACCACGTCTCCGACGCGCAGATCGGGAATCATGATCAGCGCGGAGACCCGTCCGTTGTACATGTTCAGCGCCAGATCCTTTTCCTGCTGGATGAGCTTGATCTCGGCGCCCGCAAGCGCGTCGCGTGCGACTCCGTCGCGCCACACCCTCAGAAACTGGTAGGAGATTTTCTGGTAGGAGGGATCGAACTCGACGATGAGATTGCTGCTGTTTTGCAGCCCCTCCTGGGAGCAGATGCGATAGGTGCAGCGGTAGACGGCGGTCTCCGAGGCGACGTCGACCTGACGGTCGACCAGAAGGTAATCGACGCCGTTGGGAACCGGAGACACGGGAGCCCGACTCGACGCGTCGGGGGCGCAATGGAGCTTCTGATACCAGGCGGGAAACGGGACATCCCTGGCGGGAGGGGGAGGAAGACCGGTTGACGCCAGGGCGCGCAGCGTCAGGGCGCAGAACAAGAGTACCGAGGCAAACCGTCGCGGGCTGGAATTCATGCAGGCTGGTGGGGCAGACTCTGGAGTCCGCCCCGCATCCCACAAACCAAAAAAGCCCGGTGCTGCGCCCTACCGCAGCCTGGAGAGGAGTTTTTCGAACAGGGCGGCAAACTCCTCGCGCCCGCCGATCTTCGCGACCCACAGCACGGCGCCGTACAGGAGCGTTCCCGCGGGAATCAACACGACCAGCGCAATCAGGTCGGCCCGCAGGCCCCTGCCCTCGAGCCAGCCCCACCAGCATGCCCCCACCAGGGCGCTCATCGCCAATGCCCCCACGAAAATCTTCAGCAGATCCGGCGCCAACGTGGACATCAGAATCTCGGGCACGCGGCGCGAGAGCAGGATCTGAAGCAGCACGCACTGAATCACCACCGCCGCAGTGCTCGCGATCACGAGGCCGGCCGTGCCAAGCCAATGCATGAGCAGAAGGCTCCCTCCGAGATTCACGAAAAAGCTGAGCGTCGCGATGCGCACCGGAGTCGCCGTGTCCTTGAGCGCGTAGAACGCCCGCGTCGTGAGGCTCACCACCGAAAAGAACGGCAGACCGAGCACGGACAGGGTGATCAGCGGGGCGAGGAAATGCGTGTCCTGCGCCGAAAAATGCCCGCGCTGGAAGAGCACGCGCACGATCGGCACGCTCAGCAGCGCCAGCCCGGCGGCGGCCGGCACGTTGATGACCAGAATCATCCGCATGCCCCGAAGATAGTCCGAGGCCATCGAACGGAAGTCGCCCTTTGCCGCGTGCTCCGCAATGAGCGGATAGACTACCGTCGACACGGCGATCGCGAACACGCCGATGGGCAGTTCGGTGATCCGGCCCGCGTAAAAAAGGAGCGAGGCCGCGGAGTCGTTCAACGACATCGCGAGCAACTGAATGACCACCAGATTGACCTGGTAGATGGCCGCGCCCCACAGGCCGGGCGCCATCAGGCGCGCGATCTCGCGCACCCCCGGCGACCACGAAAGCAGGAATTTCGGCCGCCAGCCCCGGCGATACAGCGCGGCGGCCGGCAGCAGCATCTGCATCACTCCACCCACCAGCACGCCCCCGCACAGCCACTGCATCTCGCCCATGGGTGTCGAGGCCCAGTGCAGGCCCGCCCCGCCCAGCGTCACAATCATCGAGATGTTCAGCAGCACCGGCGACATGGCCGACTCGGTGAAGCGCTGCATCACATTGAGCGTGGCGCCGTAGACCGCCGCAAGGCACACGAAGATCAGGTAGGGAAACAGGTAGACCGAGAGATCCGCACTGAGGTACCAGCGCTCCTCGTGCCCCGAGAGGATCCGCGCGTTCGCGAAGGCCAACATGCCCACCGCCACCAGCGCGATCGACACCAGGAAGATCCAGGATGCCACCTCGTTGACCAGCCGGTACGCCGCCTCCCTGCCCTTTCCGTGGAGTTCATGCTGAAGCGTCGGGATGAACGCCGCCGTGAGCGACCCCTCGCCGAGCAGGCGGCGAAACAGGTTCGGTATCCGGAAAGCAGTCACAAACGCCGAGTTGAGCGCCGTCGCCCCGAACACCGCCGCGCTCAGCGCATCGCGGAACAGACCG
>JAJXVO010000033.1 GCA_021782105.1 bacterium | reverse complement strand
GAGCCTCAACCCGCTTTCTCTCGCCAGCTGCGATTCGGGCCAGAGCCGGTCTTCGTATCGCCTCTGGCGATGACTTCGCCCGGCAGTCTTCTGCGCTGTCTCTCTTTATTGTCCGGCTTGTCTGCAAACCGGCGAAGCCAGGCGTAGTTCGTTGCGAAGCAACGACGAAGACTGGTGCTCAGGAAGGGACTCGAACCCTTACGCCTTACGGCACACGCCCCTCAAACGTGTGTGTCTACCAATTCCACCACCTGAGCGCTGAGTCAAAGGAAGGGCGAATAAGAGCGTTCACCGGAATCCTGTCCAGCCCCAAAATCGACGAAAGACTCAAATTGTCCAAACGCCATCCGCCAAACAATTTCCGCAATCAAACACTCGCCGTCCGCCTCAGCGGATGGACCCGAGAGGCTTGAGCAACGCGAACTTTCCACTGGCCGCCGGCGCGATCACGCGGCGGCGAAACGCGTTCACCCGCGCCCCCTCGCCAAGCATGCCGGCAAGCGCATCCTCAATACGCTGGTGGTCAGCCACGTGCTCCCCAACATAATGAAAGTCCCAGCGCTTGTCGCCGGTTTGCACAAGCGAGTAATGCCAGCACGCGAAACCCTCGGGCAACACGGCATCCACCTCGGAGACTGAGACCAGCGAGCCGTCCGCACGGAAATACAGATCGCGCTCGCGTCCCAGGATCCGATACCCGGTTGGCATCCGACGCACGATGTCGCCGGTGTGGTAGCGCAGCAGCGGCATGGCCGAACGGCCGCGCGTCGTCACATAAATTTGATACACGTCGGCCAGCTCCTGGCGCCAGGGCACCAGTTCTATGAACGCGTTGGAATCGATCGCCTGGGAATTGTCCCGGAACGCCTCTCCGACGAAAATGTATCCGGCCTCCGTCGATCCATAAAGGTCCACCTGGGGCGCCGGAAACGCCTCCGCAATCCGGCGGCTGTGCTGCAGGCTGGCCTTCCCGTAAGTGAGGATGACCGCCTTCACGCTGGGCACGGTGACCCCGCGCTTGAGGACGGCGCGCGCGAGCAGGGCCAGGTAGACGGGCTCACCCTCGATCACCTCAGGCTTCACCGCCTGCAGTTCGAGCACGATGCGGTCCCATTCGCCCTCGGGAAACATGAACGGATCGCTCGAGAGATTCAGGTAGACCGTCCCATCGAAGTATCGATGCGGGAATGGGTGGTCCTCGTAGGGGCACAGATTGCTCGAGCATCCGACCGGGGCCAGCACGCACTTGCGGTACGAGCGCCCCACGAAAGACCGGAGCAGAGGCGAAGCCTCGTAGGCGCGCTGCGTCTGCGCGTTCCACCAGCCGTCCTCCATGATTACCGTCATGGGGCCCTGCGTGGTGCCGGAGGTCGACTCGTATTCAAACCGCCGCTCCTGCAGACCCCGCTCGATTTCGCGGTAATCCTCGAAAAACGACTGGTGCCCCGCCTCCACGATCTCACGCTTGGAGAGCACAGGGATCTCGCTGTAACAGCCCCAACGCAACGGCTCCCGGTGGATGGGGAAGCGGCGCCCATAGAGCGGGCTCAGCGAGTAGATGCGCCGGATCTCCGCCTCAAGCGGCGGCGGCACACGGTCTCCGTCGGCAGCCCCCATGGCTATCGGATCGTTCGCAAAAGTCGGCGCAGTCATCACAAGTCCAGCAAACGCCCCCTGACGGCGAAGTCAAATTTGCCCCCGGCGCCGCTCGCGGTGCAGCATGATTGCACACAGGGACAGGCTATGCGTGATCCGCCCTCCAACCACCCCGGCGACAAGCTCCTCCTCCGTGGCCGTGCTCACCTCGATCTCCTCGTCCGGATCCCAGTCCTGCACGAGGATTGGTGCGACTCCCTCCACGAGAACCACATGGCAGCGGTTTGTCTGAATCGCCGGATTCGGATGGACTGTACCCAGGAGCCTGGCCTGCCCGCCGCCGTAACCCGTCTCCTCGCCCAATTCCCTCAACCCAGCGGCCACGGGATCCTCGCCCGCCTCGATCACCCCTCCGGGAACCTCCAGCGAAAAATCGTTGAGTCCATATCGAAACTGCCGCACCAGCACGATGCGCGCCTCCCGGGTCACCGCGATCACATTGACCCAGTCAGGAGGCACCAGGCAGGTGAACTCCTTCTCAATGCCCCGTCCCGGATGGAAATACCGATAGCCGCACAAATCGAGCACCCGCGTCGAGACGAGCGTGCGCTTGGAACGCAATTCCCAGCGGACCGGACCGTGGGACGAAGGGGAGGTGTTCATGCTGTAGGAAAGCTGGGAGCGAGACAGCCCGTCCGATTGGCGCCAACGGGACTCAAGAACAAGGACGGCACGGCGCCGTTTTGACAACTGGATCCAGTCATATCCAGCCCGGGCCGTTCTCAATCCAACCCAGTCGTGCAAACGCCCCGAACCTCTCCCGCGCCCCGGCATCGCCCCCTACACGACACCGACAAGCAGGTGCGCCGGGGGCCCCGGGGGCCCACAAAAAAACGCCTCCCGACATCAAAGTCGAGGAGGCGTCTTGGAAAGGGACTGAACGGCACTTACTTCTTGCCGGGAATCTTGATCTTCTGGCCGATATGTAGCCGGCGCCAGTTGACACCGGGGTTGGCCGCCTGGAGCGCCGCGAGCGTGACGCCGTGCGCACGAGCGATCGCCATGCCACCATCACCGCGCTTCACGAGGTACTCGCCGGGACCCGCCACCGCGGCACCCTTGCCACCCGCCGCTGCGTGGGCGGACGGACGGGTCGCGGACTCCTGCATCTTCGTCACCGAAGCGCGGAGATCGCCAATCATGGTGCCGATCTGATTGACGGCATCCTGAGTCTGCTGGGTCAACTTGCGAATGTCGCCGTTGGCCTTGTCGGCTGCAGCTGCCGCGGAGTTGGCCTGGGATTCGATCTGATCGATCTTGGCCACCTTCTCCTCCTGTTGAGTGACAACATTGTTCACTTTCGTGACTTTGACGAACGCTACGATGCTGAGAAGCAGAGCGATCGCGCCGAGGACGACTCCGACCATCGGCATGATGTTGTTATTTTCACGGGTAGAAATGGTATCCATGAGAGGGAAATAGGTGAGAGCAGACCAGTAGCGGAAACCTCGAATGACGCAAGCAGAGATTATTCACATAGATGGAACACCGGAGAGGGGAGCCTTTTAGATGAACAGCCTTACCGCTTCAATCGGAGGCGATTGCTGGACGGGAGCTTGGGCCGCATACCCGTGAGACGAGCGGGAAGCGCAGGCGGCAGCCCCTCGTTCAGAGGGAAAAAAGGAACAGACGACGCGGGTCGCGCCTCAAAAAGGCTTTTCCTGAACGCGAAAGATGTATTTGGCGTACCTATGAGTTTGTTCACTGCGACCCTCTCGGCCGGCCTGTTCCTCGCATTGCTCGGCACGGCGCTCCTGAGCGGCAATCGCGCCGTGGATGCGCTCCTCAAGTCTTTTCCCCGGTCGCAGACTGCGACGTACCTTTTGTTTGGATCGGCGTCGCTCTGGTTTCTCCACGAGATCTGGACGCTGTCACCGGCTGATTTTGGCGATTACCATGTGCTCCTGTTCTTCTTTTTCGGGGCCGTGGCGGCCCTGGCGTTTTATTACGTGCCCGATTTCCTTGCCGTGCGCGGATTGGCGGGGCTGATCCTTCTCGCCGCGTGGCCGTTTTTGCAGAGCGCTTACATGCTTTATCAATACGAGCAGCGCCTGTTCCTGGTGAGCTTCGTCTACCTCCTGATTTTCCTCAGCCTCTGGCTCGGGGCACAGCCGTTTCGTATGCGCGATTTCATCGAGTGGATGCAGCGGCGTCCTGCGCGGGGCCGCACGGTCGGGGGGCTGCTGGCCGCCTATGGCGTGCTGTTGTGCGTGGTCGCATTCACGTACTGAACGCCCGCTTCCGAAGACACTCCCCATGTCCGAGGCAACACAGACCCCGGTCCTCATCGTCCTTGCCGGCCCGGCGGGCTCGGGCAAGACAACGCTTTGCGAGCGGCTGGTGCGCACGACGCCCGGGTTCGAGCGTGTGGTCACGGCGACCACCCGCCCACCACGCGAGGGTGAGCGCGACGGGGTGGACTACCATTTTCTCAGCGCCGGGGAATTCGACCGCAGGGTCGCGGCGGGCGCCTTTCTCGAGTGGGCCTGGGTGCACCAGAAGCACCGCTACGGAACGCTCGCGAGCGCGATCCTCGGTCCCCTGCGCGACGGGCGCAGTCTCGTGATCAACGTCGACGTGCAGGGAGTAAATTCGTTTCGGCGCGCTGCGACCGCCGATCCGCTGCTGCTTCGGAGCCTGTGCACAGTCTTCATCGACCTTCCACTCGACGTCTCGCGGCAACGCCTCGAAGGGCGCGGCACAGACGGAGTTGAGGAAATCGAGCGCAGGCTGCGCACCGCAGCCGCGGAGAGGCTGGAGCGCGATCGTTTCGATTTCGTGATCGAGAGCCGTTCGCGCGACGATGACTTTGCGGCTCTGCTCCGCGCGATCGAGCGCGCACGCTCGAAGGCCGCCGCTGGATTGCCCGGCACGCCAGTCTGAGCGCCGCACCTAATCCCACGCACATCGCGCCACCGGGCGGCAAGTCCCGCTCAGGCCACCACATCCTCGGCGCGCACTTCGGCAGGCGGTGCAGGATGTCTGCGCCGCGCATTCCGCAAGCGGGCCAGCCCCTCAAAATCCAGGCAATCCATGGCCTCGCGTTCGGCAGACGGTTCATCCGATTCCGCTCCGATGCGCGAGGCGTCCAGCGCGAGGCGAGAGCAGGCCATGTCGAGCAGATCGATGGAATGATCGGGAAGGGCGCGGCGCGCCTGGGCGCCCGGCTTGGGACGATGGTCCACGGCGGCCTGAAGCGCCGCGTCGGTGATGCGCACCCGGTGATGACCCTCGAGCCGCGGCCGCAGCGCGCGCAGGATCTCGAGGACCTGCTCGCGGGAAGGCTCGGGCACACGCACCACCTGGAAGCGCCGCTCGAGCGCCGGATCGCGTTCCACCAGGCCCTCCCACTCCGCGGGCGTCGTCGCGCCGATGCACGGGAGCGCGCCTCGCGCAAGCAACGGCTTGAGCAGATTGGCGGCGTCGATGCCGCCTTCACTGCGGCCCGCGCGTTCGAGCAGGTGTATTTCGTCGACAAAGAGGATGCGCCTCCCCCCGGATTCGCGCAGGGCCGAGACCAGATCGCGCAGCCGCCCCTCGAAGTCTCCCCGATAGGGGGTGCCCGCCAGCAGGGCACCCAGATCCAGGGCGAAGATGGTGCAACCGCGCAGCGCCTCGGGCACTTCGCCCGTGGCAAAGTCAGCCGCCAGACCCTCGACCAGCGCGGACTTGCCGACACCAGGCTCGCCAATGAGCACCGGGCAACGCTTCGTCCTGCGCGCCAAGACGAGCATCATCGCGTGCACCAGTTCGGGACGGCAGGCGACCGGGTCGAGTTCTCCTGATCGCGCGCGTTCGCACAGGTCGCTGCCAAAATCCTCAAGGCGGAAGGCCTTTGCCGTCACAAGGCGCCCCCCGGCACGGCTCCGCCGGCGGCCGGTCCATCCTCCGCCACCACGCTCGCAGTCAGGTACGCCACCAGGTTGCGCTGGCTCTTCCGCCGCTCGCGCGACTTGAAGACGTAGCCAAGCACGGGGATGTCGCCGGCAAGCGGCACTTTCTTGACGCTCTCGCCCTCCGCCACTCCGGAAAGCCCGCCGAAGGCCAGAGTCTCCCCGGCACGCAGAAACACGGTGTATTCGTACTTCTGAGACGACACGACGGGCACATCCACCGTGTTGATCCTGCGAAAGCCCTTGAGCACCCCGACCTCGATGCGCACGGCGAGGCGGATGCGTGCGGGGCGGCCCGGCTCCCCCTGGAAGAGCGTGGGCACGAGGTTCACCGAGGTGCCGATGCGGCGGATGGCGATGTGCGCCTGCGTCGTCCCGAACCCGCCGTCGAGCGCCGTGGGGCTGATGCTGTTCGCGGAAACGAAGGGCTCCTCGTCGCCGACCGAGAAATACGCCTCGCGGTTGTTGGCGACCACGACCGAGGGATTGTTCACGAGCCGGCTCTTCTCATCGCTGCTGAGCGCGTTGACCTGAAACCGCATGGCGTCGGCGGACAGCAGCACCTTGTCGGGATAGGGAGTGGCCCGAACCCGGCCGAGATTCACCTCGGTCTGGAGGTTTGACAGCGACACGCCGGGCTGGGCGCCCGACGGATCGATGCCGATCACGAGTTTGGGATCGTGCGTGGTCTCGAAGAATCGCGCCTCGATCCTGAGCTGCCGCACCGGCTGGTCGACGATGCGCAGATAGTCCTGCACTCGTGTGTGCTGTCCCGGCGTCGCGGTGACGAACAAGGCATTGGCATCGGGCAGGTACAGAACACGCCCGGCCCCCTGGGCACGGGACACGGAGGACTCGGAGTGTCCGGCCTGGCCGGACGAGTCGCCCGCCGGAGCCCGGCCGAGGCCGAGCAGCTCGCGAAGGTCGTCGATGATCTTCTGCGTCTGGGGCGTGAACACCAGGCCCCCCGACTGACTCGACATGCCATTGTCCCCCGGGGACGACACCCCGGAGGAAAGCATGTTGAATGAATTCTGCGCCGCCTTGTACACGTCGAGGTTTGTGTGCTTCAGCGTATAGGTTCGCGAGACCACGGCGTCCACGTCCGTGCGGTCGAACAACCACACTCCGTTGCTGAAGCGGCTGGTGAAGTGATAACGCTCGCCGAGGATTCCGAGAAGGCGCCAGGGGTTCACCTTGGCCGAGAACGTGACCGCCTCGCCGAACTCCTGTGCGGCCGGAGCCACAAAGTTCATGTCGGCCGCGGCGGCGACGGCCGAGATGGCGGTGTGCAGCGGCGCGTCCTGGATGGGGATGGAGGTGGGCGGCAGGTGTTTGAGGCGTTTGAGTTCCTCAGATTCGAGGTCCGCTGGCGCGGTCGGCCGGTCAGGCCGGGCCCCGTCGAATTTCGCCAGCACGGCGCCCACAGGCGAGCGGGCCGCCGCGGTCGTGGCACCGGCCTCGGCGCCTGGAAGAAAGGAGGGAACCGTGAATAGGAGCGCCCAGGCGAAGGCGCCGCAACGAAGGCGGGAGACGGGCATGAGGATCGGTCGGTTGGGGTCGCGATTCAATGTCCCGCCATCTGGCGCGCGACGTCGCCAAGAAGGCTCGGATAAGGGAGAAACATGGCCAGCAGGAGCGTGCCGACGATCAGCCCACAGACCGCGAGGATTGGAAGTTCAACCAGCTTCGGCAGGGCCGCCGCACGTGCGTCGGCGCGATCGATCAGGTCATCGACCACCTCGCCGATCAGGGCCGGAAGGTCGCCGCCCTCGAGCCCGGCTTCGATGCGCCCGGCCAGGCGCACACCCTCGTCTCCGAGGCGATGGCGCTCGGCGAGAAACGCCTCCTCGAGGCTCTCTCCGTGCGCGATGCGCTCATAGGTGGCTCGGAAGAAATCCTCGACCGCGGCATTGCCCGAGGACGCCCCGGCCAGGGCGAAGATCTCCCGATTCCCGACCCCGCTCTGCCGGAGCAGGAGGAAGGTGCCGAGCGCCCTCGCGAGGGACCTCGCTAGCACGACCGGCCCGACACCCCACACGCGGACGCTGAGCCGCTGGAAGCCCGGCGAGCGGATCAATCGTCGGGCCAAAGGCCCCGCCGCCACGACGCTCCCAGCCAGACACAGGGTGAAGGCTCCGGCATGGCGGTCCACCGTTCCAGCCACCCGGTAAAACATCTCCGTGATCGCGGGCAATCCCGCCCCCATCGAACGGAACAATTCAACCATCGGTGGCAGCGCCACGGTTTCCAAAATTCCGGCGGCGGCGAACGCCATCGCGAGAAGTGCGGTCGGATAGGCCAGGGCCGCGGCCAGGCGGCGCCCCAACCGCGCATCGCGCTGCAGGCGTTCCGCCAATGCGACGAACAGCCGCCCGCTTTCTTCCACACCCGCTCGCGATGCGGCGGCCGCCAGAGCCACGACGGCCGGGGGGAAAAACTCCGGCAGACGTCCGAGCGCAACATGCAGCTCCTCCCCCCGCGACACCGCCGCCATCACCGTTCCCACCGCCCCCCGAAGCCGGGGGGAGCGGGTCTGGCGCGCCCCCATCGCCAGCGCCTGCACCGTCGATTTTCCAGTGGCCAGCGCGCTGCCCAGGATACGGAACAGGTCCGCCCGCTCCTGAAGCGCGACGGGCAGCCGCGACTCGAGCCATTCCCCCAGACCGGGCGCGACAGCACGCACGCCCTCGTCCCGGTGGGGGCCCACTCCCGCGAGCGCAGACTCCAGCGACGGAGCGACGACAGCCACCCGGCGCCGCGGCACTTCCCGACCTCCGACAGCGCGGACGTTGCGCCGGCTCACTTCAAACGCGTGCAAACGCCACGAGGGCTTGCCTTCCGGATTTCTCTTCAGGGTTGCCATGGAAAATCCTCCCACACCGGACGCCACTCGACGGCCTCGTCCAATGAAGTCTCCCCCCTGGTCGCCAGGCGCAGGGCGGCGCCGAACACATCGGGCAGGCCGTGTTTCTCGGACCACTCCGCAAATTCCCTGGCACGGGCCCGCCTCTCAACCAGCTGGGCCACCTCGTCGACCACCGGCAGCATTTCCACGGCCGCCACCCGGCCCCGGTATCCAGCGCGGCACGACGGACAGCCGGCCGGGTTCGCCGACCAGAGCGATTCGGGAACTGCCAGGCCGCGCGAACGAAACAGCGCGGCATCCGCCTCCGACGGCTCCCGCCGCACGCGGCACGCGGTGCAGAGCCGCCGCACGAGCCGCTGGCTGACCACCAGCGAGAGCGCCGAAGCCAGCGAATCCGCGTTCAATCCCATGTCGATGAGGCGCTCGAGCGTCCGGGCGCAGGACATCGTGTGCAGCGTCGCAAAGACCACATGGCCGGTCAGGGCCTGCCTCACCGCCGTCTCCGCGGTGGCTTCGTCCCTTATTTCCCCCAGCATTCCGGCGTCGGGGTCCTGCCTCAGGAAACCCTTCAACAGGGCCTCCCAGCCCACACCCCTGTGAGGATCGAGCTCGGCCTGGTTAACCCCCTCCAGCTCGTACTCGACCGGATCCTCCATGGTCGTGATGTTTTTCTCCGGCGTGTTGATGGCGGCCAGCGTGGAGAACACGGTCGTCGTCTTTCCGGAGCCGGTCGGACCGCAGACCAGAATGAGGCCGAACGGGCGCGTGGCCGCGTGATGGAGCAGCCGCGCCTCGCGCTCGGGCATGATCTCACCAAGCGCGGGGACGCAGCCTCGTCGGGGAAGGAACCGGATCGCCAGTTTCTGGCGCCGCCGGCGTATCGGGTAACAAGATACCCTTATGCTCACGATGTCGTTTCCGTGGCGCACGGTGCAGCCGCCGTCCTGCGGGATGAAGCGTTCGGCGGGGAGGCCCATCAGCTCCTTGGCGGCGCCCACCAGCGCCTGTCCGAACTCGCCGTTCATCTCCAGCCATTCCTCCATGAGCCCGTCGACACGCGCCCTCACCCGCGCCCGCTCGAGCCCGGGCTCGAGGTGCAGGTCGCTCGCGCCGCAGCGAATCGCCGCCGACAGTTCGCGCAGAAAGACCTTCACCGGATCCCGGTCGTTTCGCCGGGGGTCGTATCGCTCGAGGTCGGCGATTTCGCGCTCCGTCAGCCGGATCACCCCCGCGGCCAAGGCGGAACCAGACGTCCCTTGCGGCTGCGGGTCGATGCTCAGTCGGACGCGCTGGGGCAGGGCGGCACGAACCGCCTCTCCCGGCATTCCGTCCGCCGCCCCATCGCTGAAGCCCGCGCCCGGAGTCAGCACAAAACGAAGCTGCCACCCGTCGCCGACGGCATCGAGCAACTGATCCTCGAGACAGGGCTGGGGCAGCGAATCGCAGCCGATCCAGAGCGTCCGTCCCCGCTCGGACAGGATTGTGAAGGGCGCCGCCACCTCGTCGAGCCGCGGCAGGCGCAATTCCTCGGGCTGCCTCTGTGCAAGTCCCGTCGGATCGGCTACCGGGCCCCGGCGCATGAGCAGCCAGGCCGCGCCCTCGTACGGGGCAGGCAGCGCGGTCGTTGCCTCCCGGGCGGAGCCAAGCCACTCCCGCAACCTCACCCAGTCGTCGCGCTCATGAGGAAAATATTCGATCATGAACTGCGCCGCCGCAATCCGGCTCCCGGGCAGAATGAAGCGCTCCGGAAGCATCGTCCGGGGCGGCACCAGCAGCCCATCATCCCAGCGCGGACGCGGCGCCGCCGCCAGCAGAGGCGCGCATCGGGAGCGCTGGCTCCCGTACTCCTCCTCGGACAGCAACACCGGTTGAAAACACGGCAGCGGCAGGGGCGGCTTCGCTTGTGCGGGCCGGCAATGTCCGAGGACCAGCGCAGGGCCCACATGCCCCACAGGAACCCAGGGCTCGCTCTCGCCAGTGATCTTCCAGCCCAGCCAGTCGGCCCACCGGAGGTACCAAGCGAGCGCGTCCGTATTCACCGATTCAGTCGCAAGGCGGACGGGGTAGACAAGCCCCATCGCCGACGATCGACCCGCGCTGGTTCCGCTCGGAAGGACTTCCGACAGAGGCACACGAGGCGCGGGGCCCAGCAGCGGCGGCTGGGGACTGGACGATGCGTGTTTCATCGGGTGCAAAAGAAGGACGGGAGCGGAATGAACACCTCTACCGGCGCACTCGCCTCGTCGGTTGGGGCACGCGCCACCAGCACGACGGCGTTTGCCCTCACGGCTTTGAGCTGGATGAGATGAGAGGCCCATGGCGCGCCCTCCGGCGGCCGCAACGCCTGTCCCGGGACGTACACGCGGTTTTCCCAAACGAGAAAATCTTCCCCGGCGGGATCGCGCACGACTCCCTGAATCCTGGAGCGCGCAAATTCAACCAGGCCCTTGAGCGAAGCAGGGGCCGGTCGGTTCACAGGATTCTGCGCCTCAGCTCCAGTTCCCGACGGCTGCAACGGATTTCGTGGAAGTTCGACGGGGTCGGGCTTTTTCAACGCGTCGGGCGTCAGCGCGTCCCAGTCGACCGAATCCGCCGCCGCCAGCGCGCGGCCCAGCGTCAACGCGAGCAGCGCCATGACAAACACACGGCGTGCAAAAGCCGGAGACCGGTGTGAATGGGCTCGGGGACTAATTTTCATCGCGTGGCCCTTTCCTCGTTCGTCTTGGGCAGCGGCTGCGCAAGCGCCAGGCGCACGGAAACGCCCTTTCCGGTGCCCGCTGCGATTTCACAGAACTCGACGCGGGCATAGGGATACAGGGCTTCCGCCTCTCCGAGCCAGGTCAACAGGGCGTTGAGATTTTCGCCGCTGGCCCTCAGATTCACGCGCTGAACAAGCACCGGGCGTCCGGCCACAAGCAGCGACACCGGCTCGGGCGTCGTCACCTGGTCCGTGATCAATCCCAATTTCCGCTGGGCAAGCTCTTCGAGGATCGTGCGCATGCCCGCACCCGGGGACCGGACCGGACCCGGACCGACCAGGTGCGGCTGCCAGGCATTCAGAAAGCGCACAATCGGAGGATGCGCAGCCCGCTGCCGGGCGACTCGTGATTTCTCCGCGGAAAGGCGCTCCACGGACGCCGCCCGGCGCTCCTCAAGCGCGACCCCTCGCGCTCGCTCCCGTTGCCGCCATCCCAGCATCGCTAGGCCACCCGCAGTCAGCACCACGAGCAAGAGACCGAGCACGGCCAGCGTGAGTTTGAAGTGGTTCACGCCTTTCCTCCCCCACCCGTCATCACAGGCATGATCAGTCTCCAACGATAGCTCCTGCCCCGGCCGCCCTGGATCGGCGCAGCCCGCTCCCCAATCTGGAAATCCAGTCCGAGGACTGCCCTCTCCAGCGCACGGGTCGTCGCAATCTGCGCGTCGTCTCCACCCAGGAGCACAAATTCCAGCGACATCTGGGGGCTGCTTTCATCGAGGCGCGCCGACACTGATTCCAGCGCAACGCCCGGCGGCAGGTTTTCCAGGATTCGGGTCATGAGTCGTTGGGCGTGATAATTGGTCCCGATCCAGGACCGCATCTCTTCGGCCTGACCCAACTGGGTTCGCATTCCCTCGCTTTCGAGCCTGAGCGCCGCCATCTGTCCTTCGCTCTCGCGGAGCGCGCGACGCGCCGCATCCGCATCGAACCTGGCGCCAACTGCCGCACAACTGCCCGCGACGAGGGCCACGGCGAGCGCGACCTCCGCCGCCAGCCCCGTCCAGATCCACCTCCGCCATGCATGCGGCAAGGCACGTCGTTCCGCTTTTAGTCCGGGATTCAAATCGTGGGCCACAAGGCCCGAAAGCGCCGCCATCACTGCATCCGTGGCCATGGCATCACCGGTCTCGGCCTCCAACGGGCAGGGCTGTGCTGCACCCAGTGTCTCAAGGAGCTCTCCGGGGCCCAGGTACCGCACCGGCCTGTCTCCGTTGTCCTTCAAAAATCGCGCCATGTCCCGCGGCACTTCGGCCGGCCTCGACGAGGCTTGCCGGGGGACTGGATTCCCCTCTCTGCCCTGTCGCCCGACGGTGAGCAGGTCTCCGTCATAAGCGTTCACGAGAAGCACACTCATCCCATCGGTTATAAGCAGATCGCTTTCGAGCGAGTGCTCCCGATGTCCGGCCATCCAGTGTTCGAGTTGCGAAGCGACGCCGAGCCTCACTGCAGCCACGCCCAGCCCGGCCTCGCGCACCTCGGCCAGCACCTCGTCCACCTCTTTGCGCCGACAGGAGAAGACCACGGAGCGGTCGAGCACTGGATGATCCACGGCGGCGTAGACGTGGTCGGGCTTTGCCTGCGACACTAGGAATTCGGGCTCGTCCCTGAGCAGGCGGAATCGCTCGAAAGCATCCTCTCCAGGCTGTCGTGCGGTTCGCGATGCGATCTGCGCCTGCCAACCGAGCGTCATCACCACCACCACCCACTCGGCGCCCGCGGCGTCCGCCTCCGCGGCGAGTGCACGCGCGAGGTCGCCTTTCTCGCGCAGCGCAAATTGCCGGCTCTCGCCTAGTTTGCGCGCCTGCCCGTCTTCGAAACGTACACGCAGAGTCGCCGCGCGATCACGCGCCACCGCCAACACCAGCACGGCGCATCCCGCCAATCGCTCCGCCAACGGAACGGTCGCATCGGCGGCGCGCGGCCGGTAGGCGGCGCCACTGAGCAATTCCGCAAGGGGGCCAGCCACCCCCCGCACTGCATCGCGAAACCGCTTCATGGCACCGCCGGAAGCAGCCCGCTCGCAACACGCTCGCGGTGACTGTCCTCCCATTGAATCATTCCGTTGCGCCTGCCCTCCGCCAGTTCCTGCCGAAGGCCCACCCAGTTTCCCTGCCGCACCAACCGCTCCATCGCAGGCAGGCGCTCGCCGCGATGTCGAAACAGCATCACCTCGAACACAGGAACCAGGCCGTCAAATCCCGGCAGCAACCTCTGAAGCACGATCGCCTCAAGACAGGCGGCGAGCGACTCCCTCGCGCCAAGGTCCTCCATTCCGGGGTTGATCACGGCGAGGTAACGCTGGGGCACGGTCGGAGCGGTGAACGCATGCATCGACGCAATCACCAGATGCCCCGAGAGCGCGGCCGACAGGGCCGTCTCCGCGGCGGCACTCTCACGAACCTCCTGCACCGCGATCACATCGGGGTTCATCTGAAGCGCCAGTTCCAGACCTTCGGCGTATCCGGCAACGCTCGTACCGAGTTCTCGCTGAATGAACAGCGTATGTTCGTCGTCGGAATGCACGATCTCCACGGGATCTTCGATTGTGACAATCTTGCCGCCGCCCGCTTCGCGCCGGCTGTCGAGAAGCGACGCCACCGTCGTGGACTTCCCCGAGCCGGTTGGCCCGCCCACGAGCACCAGTCCGCCCCGCAGTCCAAGGAAATACTCCTTGAGCCCCTCCGGCAGCCGCAGCTCCTCCGCGCTTGAGACACGCGCTGCAAGCGGCCGCAGCGACAGCGAGGCGCCCCCCGCATGCGCAGCGAGCGTTGCCCGGTAACGCCGCCCGGACGCCTGCAGGACGATCGACGCCCCCGCGCCACTCCCTCCCTGATGCGCCGTAAAATGCTCGGCAATGGTGGCGTGCCAAAGCCGCGCCAAAGGCTCTAGCCGGCTCACCGCAAGGCGCGTGTTGCGGCGCACCGCCACACGGCCGTCCGATACCAGCGTGACATCGGTCGTGCCGGGCTGCCGGGTGACCTCCTCGAGAAATTCGAAAAGCGGAAAGGTCGTGCTCATGGCGACAGAGAGAGGCTCAACACCGGTCCCGAGCTCATCAGCGCGCCATCCCGGGCTGAGACGCGCCCCACCCGTCCCAGCTCCGGCCGCTCGGGCACGGCAAATTCAAAGTTCCCCGCAACATAGGCGTCCGAAAGAAATTCGGGACCAGAGACAAGCTCCGGAGGCTCCATCTTGAGCCTCGTCCGGCTCAACACCCACGATCCGCCCGCTGCCACACAGCCGCCGCCCGCCAGCGGTTCGGCCGTGACCCGGGTCTGATCACCCCAAAGCGCTGCCTGGGCAGGTTGAAAGAAGGCAGCCAGATCACTTGCACCGCCGACGCCGCCCAGCGAACAGGCGATCCCCGGCAACACGACTCCCGCACCGGAACCAAACAGACCGGTCACTGTCCGCGGCCACGCGACCCTGGCGTCCGCCGAGCCCAAGCGCACCGCGAGATAGGCGGGCATGTCGACCGCCACCACCTCTCCCGAGGGAATCTCCACGCCACCCCAAACCAGCACCGGCGCCCCAAGGTCGATCCCAATCCCAAAAACCACGACGTCGCTGGGTTCATAGACCCGCGCACGTCCTCCAGGCTCTGTCACCGTCCATCGGATACGTCCGTCCGGAAGCGTCTCGGCGGCCTGCCCGGCTTCTCCATTTCCCGGATATTCGGCCCAGGCGCTCCCGCGAAATCCCTGTGCGAGCTCGATCGCGGTTGCGTCGACAACCGCCCGCCCCTCGCCTGTCGACGTCCTGCCGTCGGCCCCCCCGACGATGCGGACCCGCATGCCCTGGGCGGAAACGGCGCTCACAGGGAAAGTCGCCACGCCGCCAGCCGAGGACGGGAAAAGCGTGGAGGCCGCGACGTGCACCCCATTGGCCGGCTCCACCACGGGAGGGTCCAGGACCACGGGAAGCTCCGGCAAAGCCGATGGTGTCGCCGGGGGCAGCGCCCCACCCGCTGCCAGCTCCCAGCCGGCCCCTCCGATGCGCCCCGGCTCGGATCCGGGAGGAGCCTTCAGCGCGCTCAACCGCACCGCACCCAGCGTTTCCGCTCCGGCCTGGCGCTCCACAACCGCCGCGCTCGCAGGCGGGATAGCCGCATTGCCCGAACTCTGCAGCCCGGCAGCCCGGCTTGGATCGAGCCCCGCAGCGAGCGCCTGATCCTGCATCGAGCGCCAGGTATCCTTGCGCGAACGTTCGCCAGTGCGGTGTTGAAGTTTCGAAAGGGCGCCCGTCGCAGCCAGCAGCGGACCCAGGACCACCGCAAGGACGACGATCACCACGAGAACCTCGGCCAGCGTGTAGGCACGGGCGCCTGTCGGCATCGCCCCGCGGGATCGCGTGAAACATGGGTGTGCTCGTTTCATGGCTCGGGCGTGTTCGTGCACACGTATCTCACCGCAGGCATGGTCTCCTCCAGTGCTTGCGGCATTGGCAGGTCCGCCAGCACGGTACCAGCCGCAAGCGCCTCCCCCGAAGCCGCGTAGGCGAGGTGGGCCAGATGAAGCGGCACCGCTCCCTCCGCCGCAATGCGACAGCCCGGATCGAGAAAGAGCGCCCCGTTCCAAACCGCGCCGTTCTCCGGGCGCAGGGTCGCATTAAACGCGAACAACAACGTCGGCCTTTGCACACTCCCGAGTACGATCGAAAGCCCCGCCCCGGGCTCTCCGATGATGACAAGGTGCAGGGGTGTCGCCGTCGCATCGCCCAGGCTGTCCGAGAGGGTGAGAGCCCGGTTCGGTTCACTCGAAGAAATCACGACCCAACTTCCCTGTGCCTGCCTGCCGTTCCAGCTTCCCTGGCCGGCAAGACCCAAGTCCATGGTTGCGCCATCCCCTGTGCGCACGAGGCCCGCTAATCGTGCGGTTTCGGCCTCGGAAACACCCAGATCGTGCCGAAGCGACGGCCCTGCCACGAGCGCCACCCGGTTGACGAAGGCCTGCGAGCACAGGTACTGGCAGAGGACAGCCACACTCGCCCGCCGCCGGTAATGATAAGGCCGGGTACCCGCGGAAAAAAGCGAGGTCACCTGGAAGACGTCGCGACCTGCGGCCAATCCCGGAGGCAGCGCGCTCAATAAGGGTTTCGAGGAAAGCTGTGAGGCGGGGACTCCCGTCTCGGATGGAAGTTCGTAAGCAAGGATCGGATACCGACTGAGCGGCACCTCCAGTATCCTCGATTCCACCCGCACGGTCGCGCGGCGAGCCACCCCGAGCACCTTCCGACTCGCCGAAAACACCCAAATGTCAGGCGGGTACTCCGCCACCCGCCCTCCCATCATCGCCCGCAGCTGGGGGCCGGCCACGGCCAGCAGGCTCGGCCCCGGTGATCCCAGCGGGTGCGTTCGCGCTGTCACGCCAGGATAAGAAGAAAACGAAGGAAGCGAGACGGGGGCTTCAACAGGCTCGATCGTCACGCCGCCCGAATCGAGCTTCGCCAATTCGGCTCGTGCCCCGTCCATCGGAGCCCCCTCGGGCGGCACCCGTTCGCTTTCCACCCGCCCCAAAACGGTCTCCGCCACCACCCTTTCGAGACGGTGGGCGAGGACCTCGTCCTGCCTCGCCGAGTCGTAGGCCCGCGACACGATCGCGGAGTTCGCAACGATCAGCGCACGAAGGCCCGCGATCGCGGCAATCCAACACAGCGTCAACATCATCAGAACCGCGACAAACCCCCGCGGCCCGCGAGGGTCGCGGACGCCCGCGAAGGACGAGCCTGGGATGGAGCTATTCATGGGTTGAGGCACAGCAAGTATCCAAATCGGGAAAACGCCCCCGTTTCGCCGGGCTCGGCCCGACTGCCGGCCCACAGCCACGGATCCGGGAAAAGCGCGACCGCAGGTCCCTCCTCAGAGGCTCCACCGGCCGGGCTGTAGCGGTACCAGGTGTGCATCGCCCCCACGAACGCGGATCGACGTGCTGCCGGTTCGGCAAA
Organism: bacterium; assembly: GCA_021782105.1. GTDB lineage: Bacteria > Verrucomicrobiota > Verrucomicrobiia > Opitutales > Opitutaceae > MWDT01. Next base: position 4,729 of record JAJXVO010000033.1, on the reverse strand, counting down.
GGCGTAACACTCCGCCGTTCCGTCGGCATCCCAAAGCCTGACCGTGTGCACCGTGTAGCGCGCGAATCCTCCGTAGCCATCCTTCACACTCGCCTCGACCTGCTCGACCTGGACGAGGCAAAGCGGCGCCAGCATTCCCGACCTCGGGCCGAACACGAGCACGGTGAACTCACCAGGCGCCGCGCTGGCTTTTTCCGGGCCGAGCTGATCGGCATAGGCTGCATAAAAGCTGCCCGAATCCTCCGGCAGTCCGGCCGAGAGCGTCACCCCCGGCAGATGATCCGCCGCCAGCGGGCGGCCGAGGCGCACGGGGGCCTCCGACTCCAGCCCGAGATGATCGCCACCGAACACGTACACGCATCGCGACGCGGCCAGATGATGTTGAAATACGGCATGGAGACGCACCGCGGAAGGAAAGACCGCATAGGTCGGCGCCACCGGCACCGACCGGCCGCCCACGGTGATTCTCGCCGGCACGGCCGATCTCACGAACACAAGCCAGGTCGCCAGTGACAGGCCTGCCACCACGCCGGTCGCCACCAGCACAATCAACAGTTCGCCAAGCACCATGCCGCTGCGGCACGCAGTCTGCGACCGCAGACCTGCGCGCTCCCAGGCAACAGTCTCTCCGATCAAAGGCACGATCAGCCCCCCGATGTGTACACCACCGGAATGCCATCCCGGTAGACCTGGGTCGCCTCACGGACTGAGCCATCCAGCCGAAGGATGAATCCTCCCTGCACGCTGAGGTAGTCGGAGGCCTGACCGTCGATCACCTGCGCCTCGACCAAAAGACGAAAACGGGAGGTATCGTCGACCGATTCCTCCCATCGCGCCGCCGCGTCGGGATCGACGAGCGTGTAGGCGCAACGGGCTGCATTCAGGATCCTCGCCTTCCCTACCGCCGCCTCCTGGCGGGCCGTCGGAAGCAGGCGACCAAAGCCGCCGGTCAGCACAGTGCCCAGTAGGCCGATCACCACGACGACGATGATCGTCTCGGCCAAGCTGAAGCCTTTCGACCTGGAATCAGGGCCGGACATTGCGCTCGCCGAGTTTCGCCGTGAAGCGCGGGGCAGTATTCGTGGTGCCGGCTTGAAATTCATAGGCGGCCGCGTTGACGTTTTTTTCCAGCCGGACCTCCATCGTCGCCCCGTTTTCGATCGTGGCGGGGATGGTCACTCCGGATGCCAGCGCGGAGATGGCCGCCGAGCCCGAGCCATACGTGCTCGTGTCGACGCCTCCGTTGTAAAGTGCGCTCATGTACTCGTTGAGCTTGTCGGCATTCCTCACTTTCGCGTGGTCGGTGAGGGCGTCGCGGACCCGGTTCACCGTGGGCACGGCAATGGTAGCCAGAAGCCCGATACAAACGATCACGATCAGCAGCTCGGCCATCGTGAATCCGCGGGTGCTGTGCAGTTTTTTGGGGTTCATTTGGGTAACGTTGTTAAATAAACTTTACCCATAAATGGCGCGCAAAATGCAGGTGTCAATTAGTTATCTTCGATAACTATTTCTACCTTTTCCTTCCGGATTCGCGACTCTTAGATGCAGACAGTGTCGCCCGGCTGCGGCGTCTGGAACGCCTGCTCGGGCAGTCCTGCGGCCGCCCTGGCCCACGCGAGCGCCTGCAGCGGCGCGTCCCGGGGCTCGTCGGTGAGCTGCCAGCAACCCCAGTGCATCGCGAGACTCACAGATGCTCCGAGGTCGCGATGGATCCGCACGGCCTCTTCGGGATCGCAATGCTGCGGGGCCATGAACCAGCGCGGCTCATAGGCGCCGATCGGAATCAGCGCGAGGTCCGGCGCCCCGAGCCTGCTGCGGATGTCGGTGAACACTCCGGCGTCGTAGCCAGTGTCGCCGGTGAAATGCGCACGCCTGCCCACGGTTGCGATGGAAAACCCGCCCCAAAGCCGCCCGTTCCTCGGCCCCGTCAGACGCTTGCTCCAGTGGCGCGCGGGGGTGAGCGTCACCTCCACCCCAGGTACCGCCTCACAGTGCTGCCACCAATCCAGTTCGATCACCCGCTGCAATCCGGCCCTTCGACAAAGTCCGCCGTTCCCCAGCGGAGTCACCACCACCGGCTGAAACTCGCGTGCAAGCCGTCCGAGGGTCCGCAGGTCGCAGTGGTCGTAGTGATCGTGACTTAGAAGCACGACGTGTATCCGGGGAAGTGCTTCATAGGGAATTCCCGGCGCGTGCACCCGCCTGGGACCAAGCAGGCCCGCAGGCCCGACCCGCTCGCTCCAGACCGGATCGGTGAGGATCGCCGCCGGCCTGGATTGGATCAGGAAAGTCGCATGTCCGACCCAGGTGGCCAGCAACGCGTCGCCCTGGGGAACGGCGGGGGGCGGGCGCGATTCGACGCCGACCCGAGCGGGCCAGGCAGCGGGACGCGCTCCTGTTTTCCAACGAAGAATCTCGCGGAGGGTGCGATTGACGTGCCCTGACGGGTTGAAGAATCGACGGCCGTCGCAGTGGTCGGAAACCGGAAAGGCTGCGGCATTCGGCCCCGGGGACTGGTTCGTCGCTTCATTTCCCATGCCCCCCAGCGTCTCCGCGCCGTGTTCCGGGTCAAACCGGCATCGCCTTTGCCGTTGCGTCCCGGACGACGGGGCATTCTCTCGCCCCATGCGAATCAGTGGCGGAATGGCCAGGGGAATTCCTCTGAAAGCCCCCCCCGGCGAGGCCGTGCGCCCCGCCACAGACGGGATGCGCCAGTCGCTGTTCTCGAGCCTCGGTGCGCGTGTCTCACGCGCGCGTTTCCTCGATCTGTTCGCGGGTAGCGGCGCTTACGGACTGGAGGCGCTTAGCCGCGGTGCCGCAGGCGGTGTCTTTGTCGAGCGCAGCGCGAAGGCGGCCGCCTGCCTGCGCCGCAATCTCGAGGCGGTCGCCCACTGTCTGGCGCACGATCCTGCCGACCTTGCCAGGATCTCGGTGGTCGACGCGCTGTCCGCCGAGTCCGTCTGCGGAACGGCTCCCGATCTCGTGTTCATCGATCCGCCCTACGCGCAGATCGAGGCACTCGCCGGACCGCTGTTCGTCATGCTCGGCCGCCTGCTGGCAGTCTCGTCCGATCCGCTGGTCATGTTCGAAATGCCCGGAGAATGCAGCCTCGCCCCCGACGGCTGGACCTGTGCCAAACGCCTCGGACGCGGGGCCCGCCAGCCCTCCGTCGCCATCTTCCGCCGGACCTGATGCCGACCGTGGACTCGGCCACCCCACAGCGAGAGCCTGCGATCCCTCCGCCCGTCGGCACGGCGTCGGTCCAGTCGTCCCCTCCCGGCACGCGCCTGATTCACCGCACCCGGCCCAGCATCCTGATCGTGTTCGACACGCGCTTCGAGGAAAGCCGCGCCGTCCTCAAGGGGATTGTCGCCTATGAGCGCTCCCATGGACCCTGGTCTTTCTTCCTCGACGATTACCAAAAATCCGAAGCCGACCCCACCTGGGTGGCCGGAAGGCATTGGAACGGGGTCATCTCTCGGCACACCTCCCCTTCGCTCGCCCAGCGGTGCGCGGAGCACGGCCTTCCCCTGGTCGACCTCAACGACGGCCCGCCGATTCCGGGAGTCCCGAAGATCAGACCCGACAATATCGCCGTCGGACACCAGGGCGCCGAACACCTCATCGAACGCGGGTTCACCAGCCTCGCTTTCTGCAGTCAGGCATCCGACCTCTGGGCCTCCGAACGCAGGGACGGCTTCTCCGAGGCAGCCAAGCTCGCAGGGCACACGGTCTTCGTCCACGAACTCCAAGACAACGGGAACACGCATCCGAGCTGGGACGAAACCCGGGTCTCAGGACTGGTTCAATGGCTCCGCAGCCTTCCCAAACCGGTCGGCGTCATGGCGTGCAACGATCTTCACGCGCAGAACATCATCAGCGCCGCCCATCAGGCCGGTCTGCTGGTGCCGGAGGAGGTGGCGGTCCTTGGGGCGAACAACGACATCACGCGCTGCGAAATGGTTTATCCTTACCTGTCGAGCGTGGCGATGAACCATTTCCGAAGCGGATACCTCGCGGCCGAGACGCTCGACCAGCTCATGATGGGCGTGAAGCCCGACTCGTTCGATGTGCGGATCGATCCGCTGGAAGTCGTGACACGCCAATCGACCGATCTGTTTGCCATTCGGGATCGGTGCATCGCGTCGGCATTGGCGTTCATCCGCGAGCGGGCCTGCTCAGGCGTGACAGTCGAACAGGTGCTTCAGCACGCCTCGGCCTCACGAAGCCTGCTTGAGAAGAAGTTCCGCGAACACCTCGGCATGTCGCCCCATGCGGTGATCCGCAAGATGCGGGTGACAAAGATCAAACAGCTGCTCTACGAGACGGACTACCCGCTCAAGAAGATCGCCGAGCTCACCGGGTTCGAGCATGTCGAGTACATGTGCGTCCTCTTCAAGCGCGCGACCGGCATCTCGCCGGGCGAATACCGCAAGCGGCAGCAGGCCAAGGTTCCGAAACAGTGACCCACGGGCGTAGGCGCAACGTCCGTTTGACGCGCCGACGGGTATCGTCACGATGGCCGCCGTGAGCCTCGTTCCCATGGTCTGGTTCTGGCGCGGCCTGAAGGGTCACAGCGTGACCTTTGCGGTGCTCTTTGCATCGCTGGTGCTCGGGTTCTCCCTGATGGGCGTCATCCACCGGGTGCTTGCGGACGTCGGGGTCCACTGGCTGTACGTCCTTCTGATCCCGATCTTCCTGGTGCGCTGGCTCTCCAAGCGCGAGG
>JAJXVO010000288.1 GCA_021782105.1 bacterium | reverse complement strand
CTCCACGCCCAAAAGAAATTGAGCCATGCCGGCGCCGTTGGCCTGGCACAGGTACATCTTCCCGGAGTAGCCCTTGTGATCGTTGTACCGAACGTAGGGACCGATGATCCAAGTGAGCTTCTGGAACGGATCGTTCACCGACTGGGTCTGGCTGGCCACCGAATCGATGGAGACAGGCGCGGAAGCACAGCCGGCGAGAAGGAGGGTTGCTAGAACTGGGATACTCTTGAGTTGCATGATGGGAATTGGCTGAGCCAATTCAGCCTGCGTGGATCGAGGTGGAATGTGAAGGAATTGGATCGGAAGGACACCGCTTCTTGCAGATTCAACCAAGGCTGTCCAGTGAGAGGCAGACGATTGCATCGGAATCCTGCCGCGTTCCCGGCCAGGAAAGGAGAGGCTCGTGAGCAACGAGCCCGACTCCGGCGTCACCGCACTCGAGGCCGGAACAGAACCTGCGAACTGACGGACAGCATTTGCGCACTCCCCGAACCGGACTCGACCGCCCCCTACGCCCGGTTCTCTCCAACCCGTAAACAGGTGAGCCCAAGGCGCTATTGGCATGAAGGCCCTCCCCTCCACATTGGCGGCATTTGTGCAAAAATCCGCCGCGCAGGCCGTGGATTGGCTGATGATTGCGCTCAATTTCAGCTTCCTGCTGCGCATCGCAGGGAGGGTCGTTCGAGAAGGCCTCAAGACGGCGACCAATTATTTCCTCGCAGGCTCGGGAACAAAAGGCGGCGTCGCGCTGGCTCGTCCCTGCCTGGGTCTTCGCGCCCTTTGACGCGCGGTCGCTTGTGTTCACCATGCCCGAGTTTCACGAGCGCCGATTGAGCTCCAAGACCCGCGCAAGCTGCAGGGAGTGGAAAGCTCAGCCTCCGCTTCGAGCCTCGCTGATTTTCTTCGGAATTCCGGACCCTCTGTCTTCCGATCGCCGGGCTCCAGCCCGCCGCCCTCTCTACTCCTCGGCCGCGGGAGCCTCCACACGCTTGCGGCCCGCCAGCGCCGCCTCCTCGGCACCCACCATCGCATCGTACATCGCCTGCGCATCGGACGCCCCTTGAAGGTAGCCCAGCAGATCCGTCCGCTGCGCCATCAGCGCCATGCGCGCCAACGTGTGCAGATGCAGGCGCTCATCCTGACAACACAGAAGAAAGAAAAGTCGGGTCGGCCTCCCGTCCGGCGAGCCGAACATGATGTCCTGGCAGGTCCTCCCCAGCACCATGAACGACCCGTCAAATCGGTACGGTTGGTGATTGCGGCTGTGCAGCAGTGCGAAGCCGCCCGGAAGCGCCGTGGAACACAGATCCTCCCTCGCCTCCACGCTCTCACGAAACTCGAGCGCATCGAGCACACGGCCCGTCGTCTCCGCAAACGCCACGATGTCGTAAATCACCGAACGCTTCGTCTTGGAGATCATCGCCGGCTCGATGTAACCGGGCTTGATCAACTCCGGAATCAGGGCGTCGTGATCGAACACCGCATGGGTCCCCTGCGTGCTTCTGCGATGATAGTCCTCCAGGCGCCGCTCCTGCAGACCCAGAATACGTTGAGACGCCCAGGCGTCGACCTCCCCGCGAAGAAACACCGGCCGACCCCCTCTGTTCTGGAACGGAATCTCTCCCGATTTCACCAGCCGCTCCACGTCCACGCGCGGCAGATGCAGGTACTCGGCCACTTCATCCAGACTCAGGGTGCGATACGGCATCTGCGTATCCTATCACCGGGATCAAGCCCCCACCACAAACATTAGCGAACGCCCGTCGCCGCTGCTGACAAACTACTAGCAACGAAGCATCAGCAGCATGCAAAACCTGAATACAGATCCTGTCTCTGTCCCGCCCCAGTCCCTCCCCCCGAAAACCCGACCCCACCTCAACGTGGCATTGCACGCCATCCCAGGAGTTCTACAGTCTTGGGCTGAATGAACGGAAGCCTCTCGCCCGAACTCGCACAGCGCATTGGACTTGGCTCCGCCGGAACCCCGGAGGACACCCAGAAGTTGCTGTTTTATATCAACTTAAAGCTTCGCGACCTCGGCTGCCCCACCTTCCCCCTGAGGATGGACGAGAGTTTCGCCACCCTCATGGCCGGTCTGCTCGCGCTCAACCGCGAGAAGGATCGCCTGCTTTCCAATCATCTGTGCCCCGCGGATCAGCGCATCCAAAACTTCATCTACGAGTACCTCGAGGACACCACGCTCACGCCCCGCCTCCCGATCCGCACCCTCGTGCTCGACCGCTACGGCCTCGCCCGCCTGCTCTCGCTTCCGCCCGACCGCAATGTCTTCACCTCCGACATCATCACGTCCTATCGCGTCAGGCAGGGTGTGCTGCACAATCCCAAGAGCGACCGCCGCACCACACAGGGCATCTTCCATGTGACCGAGGGAGGTCTGCCGATTCCCGACGACAAGAAGGCCGTGCCGAAGGCCGTCTTCGGCCGCCTGCTCCTGCACGCCTTCAGCCCCCCGTCCGAACTCCTCCGTCTGCCCTTCACCGCCTCCCAACAGCAGCAGGCCGAATGTTTCGTCTCCTTGCTGCTGCGCCCGATCGTGTGTCCGGAGGTACCCGGCCACTCGGAGCAAAAGTCGATGGAGGTCCGCTTCTTCGTCCCCGGCAATCTCGTCAGCAATCTCGATTTCGTCGAGAGCATCTTCGGCAACGGAGGCGATCCCCTCCTTCCCGAAAACGACTCCGCGCTCGATCCCGCCCACTGGACCGGCCACACCGGCTGCGTCATCCTCGCGCCGCATCTCACGCGCCTCACCAAGAAGGAACTCGGGCTTCCCGACTTCGAGCACGCGACCGAGGCCCAGCGCCGCGACGGCATGTGCTGGAAGGATCCGTCCGAGCGCTACAACGACGGCGTCGCCTTCAAACTCACCGCACGCGACAGCTCCGGCGTGATCGTGACGATCATCTCCGACAACTATTTCGGCTACTGCAAAAAGGAGATCAAGAGCCACATCAGCTACTCCGCCAATCTCTACGGCATCGCCGAAGAAGAGCATTCCGGCGGAGCGCTCGTTTTCCCGAGCTACGATCTCGCCGGCGAAATATCCGCAGAGCGCATCCAGACACTCTCCCAGCAGATGCCCACGCTCGAGGAATCGCTCCCGCTGCTCGAGGGCTCCGTCGAGCGAATGCCCGAGGGCTGCTACCGCGATCGCGCCCACCCCGAACTCATCTACATCCCCCACAACACCTCCTTCAACCTGGAGCGCCAGCGCGTGTCCTGGCCCCAGGGCGATCGCACCGTTTCCGCACGCCTCCGGGTCGGCCACGTTTACATGTTGCCCAACGGCTACCGCATCCGCTTGGAAAAGCCCCGCGGCACGCTCGGCTGGAAGCTCGTCGGCACGGTTCCCGAAACCACGTTCTGCCACAAGCCCTGCACCGTTTCAGGCGGCGGCAAGTCCGAGATCTCAAAGCCCATCTCCGACGCCATCCTCTCCGGCCCCGTCTTCGTCGCCGACATCGACAAGGATTTCGACGCGGTCGACGAACTGCTTCGCCGCGACTATTCCCAGCGTTTCCGCAGCCCCGAGCGCCGCGGCACCGACACACGCCTGATCCTCAGCGAAAAACGCTCCCTCGGCTCCGTCATCAAGCTGCTGACCCCCTCCGACCGCGACTACAACGACGAGTATAACGTCTGGCTCGCCACCATCCCGCCCCACGTCAAGGAACTGGTCTTCGTGCTCAAGCGTTTCTACCAGCCGAGCTGGGGCGAGCACTGGCGCGAACACTTCAGCGTCGATGTCATTGATGGCAGCCCCGCCAACGAGCTCCGCTACGACGGCCGCAAGCTCACCGCGCAGATCCTGCGCGTCGGCTTCAGCAAGGACGGCTCCTGGCGCACCTTCAGCCTGCGCAAGGATTTCAATCCCGCCCAGAAGGTGCAGATGGAGGACGATATCTCCGCCTCTGTCGTCGTCCCCGCCTCCCACCTCTCCGGCCTCAACCCGAATCTCCCCGAGCCCTCCGTCAAGCTCGTCCAGAACTGCGAATACCGGCTGTTCCAGCGCCCCGACGACGCCATCAACCGCGGCTACGATCACCAGACCGAGCACGACTTTGCCCTGGAGGACAATTTCTTCTCCAACTACGAGCCACTCTCAGTCGATCAGGCCCGCGAAATGGTCGAGGAGGCCGTCAGTTTCGACTCCTTCACCGAGCCCATGCAGACCCTCGTGCGCGAAATGGCCGCACAGTCCGAGCCCGCCTATTTCGTCTGCTCCGCCACCCCGCGTATCATCGAGGGCAAGCCCTCCAAGAATCCGCGTTACCTCCAGGTGCGGCCCGACCTGCTGGCACCCCTCGCCACCCACGTCGCGATGGTCGGCCTGCATCTGTGGCGCCGCATCCCCCTCTCCAAGCCGGCCCCCACCCCCGTCAACGCCGTCCTCGCGGGCCGCCGCAACAACGCCGCCGACCCCGGCGCGGGGATCCGCCCCATCGCCTCGTATAATCCGCTCCACTACATGGAGCTCCCCGAGCTTTTCATGGAGTTCATCTGCTCCATGACCGGCAAGTCGCCCTCGACCACCGGCGCCGGCTCCGAGGGCGCCCTCACCAAGGGCCCCTTC